>NZ_JAMYQP010000009.1:0-220622 GCF_040320945.1 Mesorhizobium sp. M0587 | reverse complement strand
CAGGAAAACAGCCCCCATAAACCGCTACTCTTGCAATTCCAAAGCCGCTCTCTGCCTCAATCAACATGCCACATCAACGGCTTGCGGATAGTTCACGGTCGACAAATTCGGCCCCGGGATGTCCTCAAATCTCAGGAGCGCTTCAGCAACGACCAGACGGCCGGAACCAGGCTTGCCGCGAGCGCAACCTTAATGAGATCGCCGACGATGAACGGCACGACGCCGAACTGCCAGGATTTTTCCGGGCCGATGAGCAGCGCCAGCCAGGCAAAGCCCATCGCCATCATCACCACCTCGGCAACCAGCATGGCGTTGAAAAGCTTGATTGGATGGCGATCCCAGCCGCGATCGGCGGCCCAGCCGACGATTGCCGCCATGACCACGAAGCCGGCGAGATAGCCGCCTGTCGAGCCGAGCATGTAGGCAATGCCAACGCCTTTTTCGGGCGTGCCCTGGAAGACCGGAAAGCCCATCGCGCCCTCCGCCATGTAGAGCAGCAAGGTGGCGACGCCAAGGCGCATGCCGAAGGCGGCGGCGATCAGCAGGACGGCGAGCGTCTGCATGGAAATGTCGACAGGCCCCAGCACCACCTTGGTCTTGGCCGACAAGGCCAGCAGCAGCGTACCGCCGATCGCCAGCAAAAACTGTGTCGCGAGGCGGGCCGCACTCTCCTGCGGCAGAGCCAGAGAAACAAGCGGGCGCATCGTCGTTGCAGTTGCCATGGTTCTTCCCCAATCCGATTTGCCGCCATCCGATGATCGCGGTCTTGCGTTTTCCTATATTGGCTCGCGTGCTATGCGGCAATCAGTTTTGCCGTCCACCGGAACAATGCGCCGACACCATGGCTCTCAAATTCGACACCAGTTTCGACCCCAGCTACGGCCAAGGGGTGAACGTGGCCCCTGGCGTGCGGCGCGTCACGGCCCAAAACCCGAGCCCGTTCACCTTTCACGGCACCAACAGCTATGTCGTCGGGCGCGACGCGCTCGCGGTGATCGATCCGGGTCCTGATGACGATGCGCATCTCGAGACGCTGCTCGGCGTGATCGCCGGCCGGCCGGTCAGCCATATCTTCGTCAGCCACACGCACCGTGACCATTCCCCGCTGGCGGCAAAGCTGAAGGAGCGCACCGGCGCCACAGTGCTGGCGGAAGGCCCGCACCGGCCGGCAAGACCCCTGCATACCGGTGAGGTCAATGCGCTCGACGCCAGCGCCGACACCGCTTTCGCTCCCGACATCACGCTGCCGGACAACACGGTGGTCGACGGCGACGGCTGGGCGATCCGCGCTGTCTTGACCCCCGGCCACACCGCCAACCACGCGGCATTCGCGCTGGAAGGGACCGGCATCCTGTTTTCGGCCGATCACGTGATGGCGTGGGCGACGTCCATAGTCGCGCCGCCGGACGGGGCGATGGCCGATTACATGGCGTCGCTGGACCGGCTGATCGAACGCGGCGACCGCCTGCTGCTGCCCGGCCATGGCGGACCGGTCACGGCGCCGCGCGATTTCATGCGCGGGCTGAAGACGCATCGCAAGATGCGCGAGCGGGCCATACTGGAGCGGGTCAGGGCCGGCGACCGCACCATCCCAGCCATGGTCATGGCGATCTACAGGGATACCGACCCGCGGCTGCATGGTGCAGCCGGACTGTCGGTGCTTGCCCATCTGGAGGACCTTGTGGCGCGCGGCATGGTCGCTACCCAAGGCGACCCGGCCATCGACGGCATCTTCACGCCTGCGCCTTAGGCGGTTCGACGGAGCTACTCGGCGGTGGCCGCGCCAACCTGGCCGGCGACTTCCTGGTCCAGTTCCGCCAGGAAGTCGGTGACGCGCGCGGCGTTGTCGCCAAGGTCGTGACGGCCGTAGCGCGAGGCCGACCGCATGTCGACGATGACGGTATCGCCGTCGTCGGTCACGCGGATCGCCACGTCGGCGGGCAGGGCGAGCACGAAGCTCCGGGCGACGGCGGTAATGGTCACTTCGCTTTGCCCGGCGAGCTCGGGATAAGGTTCGGAAAGATCCCAGTTGCGCCGGTCGAGCACGGTTTCGACGGCATTGACGACGGTCTCGAACGGCAGGTCGTAGCTGCGGGCGGTGACCAGCGGATAACTTTCAGTCTGCAGCCGCTGTTCGCCTGGCGTCGACGGGGAAAGCACGTTCATGTCCTTCGTCCGGTCGCCGACGTCGAGCACGGGCGGATCGTCGAAATCGGTCGAGATGTCGCGGAGCGGCGGAAAAGTTGCGGCCCAATAGACGGCAACGCCGTAGGGGGAAAGCACCAGCAGCGCCAGCAAGACGGCGACAGCGATGTCATGGCCGCCGCGATCGCCGAAATTCCACAGCCTCGAAAACGCAAAGGCGGCAAACAGCAGCGCCAGCGCCGCCAGCAGCCCGACGATCGCCAGCACCCACAGGAATACCGGCGTCTCGACGAGGCCGAGATAATGGCCGGCGAAGACGGTCAGCAAGAGCACGGCCGAAAAGGCGGCGGTGCGGCGCGACCATCCGGCCGCCTTCGAGGTTTGCCGTTCCGGAATGCTGACCATTATTCTCTGCGCTGCCCAACCCGAACGGAGACTTAGAACCTTTTGACGGCGGGTTGAAGCCGAAACCGCAACGTTCCGTCAATCCGTCGGCAGACGGTAGTCCTTGAACTGCTGGCGCAAGGTTATCTTCTGGATCTTGCCGGTGGCGGTATGCGGTATCTCGCCGACGAAGGCGACATCGTCGGGCATCCACCATTTGGCCACCTTGCCGTCCATGAAGCCGAGTATGTCAGCCTTGCTCGGCTCCTTGCCCGGCTTGGCGACGATCACCAGCAATGGCCGCTCGCCCCACTTCGAATGCTGGACGCCGATGGCCGCCGCTTCCGCGACGTCCGGGTGGCCGACGGCCAGGTTTTCCAGGTCGCTGGTCGAAATCCATTCACCGCCGATGACGTCCTTGGCGCGATCGGTGATCTGCATGTAGCCGCCGGCGTCGATGTGGGCGACGTCTCCGGTGTCGAACCAGCCATCCTCGTCGAACTGCTCCGGCGCGGCGCCGCCATAATAGGCGCGGGCGACGGCGGGCCCGCGCACCTTCAGCCGGCCAAACGTCCTGCCGTCCCAGGGTTGCGCATTGTTGTCGTCGTCCGTGACCTTCATTTCGACGCCGAAGGGCGGATAGCCCTGCTTGCCCTGAACATCGAGCCGTGCCTCACCCTCGAGCCCAGCATATTCCGGCTTCAAGGTGCACAGCGTGCCGAGCGGCGACATTTCGGTCATGCCCCAGGCATGGATGACCTGGACGCCGTAATTGTCCTGGAATTTCGTCATGATCGCGCGCGGGCAGGACGAACCGCCGATGACGACCTTGTTCAGGTGGGGAAGCGTCTTGCCGGTCTCCTCCAGATGCTGCAGCAGCATCATCCACACGGTCGGCACGGCGGCGCTGAAGGTCACTTTCTCGGTGTCGAGCAATTCATAGATGGAGGCGCCGTCCATCTTGCAACCGGGCATGACCAGCTTGGTGCCGATCATCGGCGCACTCTGGCCAAGGCCCCAGGCATTGGCATGGAACATCGGCACGACCGGCAGGATGGTGTCGCGCGACGACAGGCCCATCGCGTCGGGCATGGCGGCGATCATGGCATGCAGCACGTTCGAGCGGTGGCTGTAGACGACGCCCTTGGGATCGCCGGTCGTCCCCGACGTGTAGCACATGCCGGCGGCGGTGCCTTCGTCGAAGGTCTTCCAAGCGAAATCGCCATCGGCCTCGTCGAGCCAGTCTTCGTAGGCGACAACATTGGGCAGGGTCGTCGCCGGCATGTGCGCCTTGTCGGTCAGCACGATCACCTGTTTCAGCGATTTGACGGCGCCGGCGATCTTCTCGAGCAGCGGCATGAAGGTCAGGTCGACGAAGACGGTCTTGTCCTCGGCATGGTTCATGATCCAGACGATCTGCTCGGGGAACAGGCGCGGATTGAGCGTATGATAGATCGCGCCGATGCCCATGATGCCGTACCAGGCCTCGATATGGCGCGCGGTGTTCCAGGCCAGCGTGGCGATGCGGTCGCCCAGGCGATAGCCGTCGCGTTCCAGCCGCTGGGCGACCTTGAGAGCACGGCGATGGATGTCGGCATAGGTGGTGCGCACGATCGGTCCCTCGATCGAGCGCGACACGATTTCGCGCACGCCATGCTGCCGTTCGGCGTTGTCGATGAGCTTGTGGCACAGCAGCGGCCATTCCTGCATCAGCCCCAGCATCTCGTTCCTCCCTGTTTTTTAAGTCGTGCTTTTTCTTCCATTGTGAAGCGAACCGGCGGATTGTCCAGCCATCCACCAATTCGGCGCCGTATTGGTCGAAATGACCGGGAAAACCGCCACAATCCGGCCATCGTCGGCGTTAAGTTTCGTTAACGGGCAAAGGGGTGCGATTGGCGACTGAAAGAGGTTCGCATGAACGCGCAGCTCGACGACAAAACCCTCGAGAGTACGCTTGCCGAAAGCCTGGTCGATCTGGAGCCGGACACGAAGGCTGTTTCCGAAGATGAATTCGTTGAAGTCGTCGGCGGCGCGCTTGAAGCGGTCGGCGGCACGCTGCTGTTCAAGATGTGCGTCCAGAGCGACGGCGAAGGCCAGCACGTCGCGGCCGCATCCGTCGGCGACGGCGGCAACCGCCAGTTCCTGCTGCTCACCCTGCCGACCGGCGGCGGCTCGCTGAAAGTCGAGACCGTTTCGAGAAGCAGCAATCCGGTGGCAGGCATCGCGGCCGCCTATGCGGGACTGATGGACGCATTCAAGACCGCCGCCTGAACCTCGGCGGACGCGCAAAGGCGCGATCGGCAGAGCCTGGGAAACGGCTTCCGTTTTCAGCGACAACGGGTCTTGCGCAATCCACCTGTCCGCCACACCTTAAGGTCGGGCAAAGGAGGAACCAGCATGGACAAGATCGCCAACCCGGCACCCGGCTTCCAGCGCAATCCCGACAAGATCATCACCATCGAGCCGTATGCCGGCACTGTCACCGTGCGCGCCGGCGATACGGTCATCGCCTCGTCCGGAAAAGCCAAGGTGCTGACCGAGGCTCCCTATCCCGCGGCCTTCTACATCCCGTTCGCGGATATCGATTTCGGCAAACTCCGTGCCACGGAGCATCAGACCCATTGCCCCTACAAGGGCGATGCGAGCTATTGGAGCGTGCTGCCTGCCGGAGAGGCGGGCAAGGACGCGATGTGGGCCTATCGGCGGCCTTTCGACGAAATGGCCGAGATACGCGACCACGGCGCGTTCTACGCCAGCAAGGTCAGCATCGAAGCCAAGCCGGACTGAGCGCCTGGCTTGAAGGCACCCCGGCGGCGTTTCAGTCGGTGGTGCCGTTGTTGCCGAACCCGTCGGCATCGTCGAGCCGCACAAAGGTCATGCCCTTGTCCTTGAGCGCGAGCAGGCCTTGCACCACGCCCTCGCCGGCGGCATGGGTCGGCTGGTTGATGTGGGCGATGATGACGTCACCGTCCTTGGCCGCGGCGATGCGCCGGGTGGTTTCCCTGGCGCCAAGCAGCGAACCGCCGTCGCCATTGATCGAGAAGCCGGCGATCTTGAAGCCGAGCTTGCGGATCATTGCGATTGCCGCGGGGCTGTATTCGGCGGTGGCGCCACGAAACCATTTCGGCGCCGGCTCGCCGGTCCCGGCAAGAGCCGCGGCACCCGATTCGACCTCGGCCAGCACGGCCTGCGGGCTGCCGGCGCTGCGTATGCCGTAGATCTTCTGAGGCGTGTCGACCGCAGGAATATGCCGGCCGCCATGATTTTCCAGCTCGAACAGCTCCGGATGCGCCCGCATGATCGCGACGGCCGCGGCGTTCCGCTTGAGCCAGATGCCGGTGACGAAAATGGTGGCGGGGATCTTGTTTTCCACCAGCGCCGAGAGGATCCGGGTGTCGGTCCGTCCGCCGCAGGCATCGAGCGTCAGCGCGACGCGGCCGGCTCCGCTGGCATCGGGCTTGATGTGCAAAATCGGCTCGACCAGCGGCGCGGCATGGCCGCCCGCTGCCACGGCCAACGACATGGCGACCGCCCAGAGATATTTTCGCAGCAGGCGCATCAAACGAATTCCGTGGCCGGTGATTTCAGGTGGGTACCACAAGACCCGCATCAAGGCGGAAATCGGGACGGTGCCTAGCAGGAAAATGCCCGGCGCGGCGATTTGACCGTCCACTTGGTGAAAGAACCATCCGACGACAGCCCTGAACGGTCGCCCCTGGCCGGGCGGGGCTCAGACGGCGCGCTCCCGCTTCAAATCGGTGCGCGCAAGGACCTCGCGAACCGCGTCGACAACGGGCTTGACCTCCACACGCCAGACGCAGCACACCCTGCTGGGGTCCGGCCAGCGGCACAAGTCCTTGGCAACGCACTCGCATGGCATCGGCGGCCGCAGCGCAATGCTGGGCACGCCGACAGGCCCCCAGCGCGCCGGATTCGTCAAACCGAAAAGCCCGACCACCGGCGTGCCCACGGCAGCGGCCATATGCATCGGGCCGCTCTCGTTGCCGAGAAACAGCCTGGCCTGTTTCAGCACGGCCAGCAGGCTGCCGAGCGACAGCGCTCCGACAAGGTCGACAACCGGCGACTTCGTGTTGGCCAGGATCTGTCCGGCGGTCTCGCGTTCGTCCGGCCCTCCCACTAGGACGACACCCAATCCGGTCTCTCCGGCGATCTCGTCGATCGCCGCGGCGAACCGTTCGGGCTGCCATCGTCGGCCCTTGAAACTGGCGCCGGCATGCACGGCGATGAAGGCGTTCGGATGGAGATCGTGCTTGTCCAGAAGCGCCGACATTTTCGCGGTCTCAGCCGGCAGCGGCTGAATGTCCGGCACCGTCACGCGCAAATCGACGCCAAGCGCTTCAAGCGGCGAGAGATAGCGGTAGACGAAGTGCTGGCCACCAAAACCGTACGGTTTGGCAAACACGTTGGCGGGCTGCCTCTCCAGCAGCCGCAAGGGACGCTCGGTGGGATTGTAGCCGACACGGGTCGTTGCGTTGACCAGCCCGCTGAGTATGCGCGAGGTCTTGGAATCGGTCACGTCGATCGTCAGGTCGAAGCGGAAGCGGCGCAGCGCCCGCACTACCCCATAGAGTTCTTTTGCGCGCTCCAGCGGCGTGCCGCGCATGCGGGACCGCCTGAACGTCACCACATCGGAAGCGATGCCGTGCTCGATCACGAAGCTCTCGAGTTGAGCCTCGCAGAGAAGCACGATCTTGGCGCCTGGGAATTCGAGCAGCAGGTTCTTGGCGAGTGGCGAGACGAGAACAATGTCGCCGATATACTTCGTTTGAATGATCAAGATCGATTGGAACGGCACGGGTCTACAGCGTCTGTTTTTTGCGGGGGTAATTTCGGCTTATTCGCGAATTGGGCTAAAATAATGTCGAGTTTAGCCGATTCTTCCAGCACGTTCGCGTGAACTTGCATAGGAAACCGTAAGCCTTGATCCGGGCCTAAGCCTCGTGTTCGCGCCCTCTCATTTGCTACCCCGCACCGCCGCCTGCGCGGCCGCCAGCCTGGCGATCGGCACGCGGTAGGGCGAGCAGGAGACATAATCGAGCCCGACCTCCTCGCAGAAACGGATCGACGCCGGATCGCCGCCGTGTTCGCCGCAGATGCCGAGCTTGATGGCCGGCCGCGTCTTCCTGCCCTTTTCGGCGGCCATGCGCACCAGTTCGCCGACGCCGTCTATGTCCAGCGAGACGAACGGATCCTGCTCGATGATGCCCTTCTGGCGGTAGGTCTCCAGGAACGAGGCGGCATCGTCGCGCGAGATGCCGAAGGTGGTCTGGGTGAGGTCGTTGGTGCCGAAGGAGAAGAACTCGGCGTATTCCGCGATGATATGGGCGCGGATCGCCGCGCGGGGGAGCTCAATCATGGTTCCGGTCAGATATTCGATGTTGACGCCGGTCTCGTCCATGACGCTTTTGGCGACCGCATCGATGCGCGCCTTGACGTAGTCGAGTTCCTTCGCGAGACCGACCAGCGGCACCATGATCTCTGGCACCACCAGGGCGCCGGCTTTCTTGCCGGCCTCGACGGCGGCCTCGAAAATGGCGCGCGCCTGCATCTCGGCGATCTCGGGATAGGAGACCGCCAGCCGGCAGCCGCGATGGCCGAGCATCGGGTTGAATTCGTGCAGCGCCTCGGTGCGCTGCCGAAGCTTGCCGGGCGAGACATTCATGGCGGCGGCAACCTCGGCGATTTCGGCCTCGGTCTTGGGCAGGAATTCGTGCAGCGGCGGGTCGAGCAGGCGGATCGTCACCGGCAGGCCGGCCATGATCTCGAACAGTTCGAGGAAATCCGAACGCTGCATGGGCAGGAGCTTGGCGAGGGCCGTGCGGCGATCCTTCTCGGTGTCGGCCAGGATCATCTCGCGCATGGCGACGATGCGGGCGCCGTCGAAGAACATGTGCTCGGTGCGGCAAAGCCCGATGCCCTCGGCGCCGAAGGAGCGCGCCATGCGCGCATCGAGCGGTGTTTCGGCATTGGTGCGCACCTTCATGCGCCGCGCCGCGTCGGCCCATTCCATGATGGCGGCGAAATCGCCCGAAAGTTCCGGCTGCAGCATGGCCACGGCGCCCTTGAGCACCTGGCCGTTGCCGCCGTCGATGGTGATGATGTCGCCCTTGCGGAAGATCTGCCCCATCGAGATCAGCGTGCCGGCCTTGTAGTCGACGCGCAGCGAGCCGGCGCCCGACACGCAAGGCTTGCCCATGCCGCGCGCCACGACGGCCGCGTGGCTGGTCATGCCGCCGCGCGTGGTCAGGATGCCCTCGGCCGCGTGCATGCCGTGGATGTCTTCGGGGCTGGTCTCGATGCGCACCAGGATCGCCTTGCGCCCTTGCGTCTTCAGTTCCTCGGCATCGGCGGAGGAAAAGACGATCTCGCCGGTCGCCGCGCCGGGCGATGCCGGCAGGCCGACGCCGATGACGTCGCGCGCCGCCTTCGGGTCGATGGTCGGGTGCAGCAACTGGTCGAGCGAGGCGGGATCGATGCGGGCGACGGCCTCCTCCTTCGTGATCAGGCCATCCCTTGCCATCTCGACGGCGATCCTGAGCGCGGCCTTGGCGGTGCGCTTGCCGGACCGGGTCTGCAGCATCCACAATTTGCCGCGCTCGATGGTGAATTCGAGGTCCTGCATGTCGCGGTAGTGCTTTTCCAGCCTGTCGGAGATGGTGACGAAGGACTGGAAGGCGTCCGGCATCAGCTTCTGCAAGGACGGCTTGTCCGAGCCGGCGCCGATGCGGGCGGCCTCGGTGATGTTCTGCGGCGTGCGGATCCCGGCGACGACATCCTCGCCCTGCGCGTTGACCAGGAACTCGCCGTAGAGCTGCTTTTCGCCGGTCGATGGATTGCGGGTGAAGGCGACCCCGGTGGCCGAGGTTTCGCCCATATTGCCGAACACCATGGCCTGGACGTTGACCGCCGTGCCCCAGCTTTCGGGGATATCATGCAGACGCCGATAGGTGATTGCGCGGTTGTTCATCCAACTCGAAAACACCGCGCCGATCGCGCCCCAGAGCTGCTCGTGCGGATCCTGCGGGAACGGCCTGCCGAGCTCCTCCTCGACCTTGGCCTTGTAGAGCGCGATCACGCCTTGCCATTCGATGGCCGTCAGCTCGGTGTCGAGCTCATGGCCGAGGCTGGCCTTCTGGTCCTCGAGGATTTCCTCGAACACCTCGTGATCGAGGCCCATGACGACGTCGGAGTACATCTGGATGAAACGGCGGTAGCTGTCATAGGCAAAGCGCGCATCGCCGGAATCGGCGGCCAGCGCCTCGACCGTCTCGTCGTTCAGGCCGAGATTGAGCACGGTGTCCATCATGCCCGGCATCGATGCGCGGGCCCCCGAACGCACCGACACCAGGAGCAGCTTCGACGGATCGCCGAACCGGCGGCCGGTCAGGCGCCCGATATGATCGAGCGCGACCGCGACATCGGCTTCCAGGCCGGCCGGATAGGTGCGGCCATTGGCGTAGAAGGCATTGCAGACCTCGGTGGTGATGGTGAAGCCCGGCGGCACCGGCAGGCCCAGGCTGCACATCTCGGCCAGATTGGCACCCTTGCCACCCAGCAGGTTCCTGTCGCCGGCACGGCCTTCCGCCGCGCCATCGCCAAAGGTGAAAACCCATTTGGTCATGCCTGCTCTCCGGTTGCAGGAGATTGGAAAGATTGGCGAAACGATATTCCGCCGTGTCCTACCTTGGAGCGATATGATGCTGCACTGCGAAAGGCAAGGCGTCGCAAAGCCCGCCGGCCGCTACAATCGATTAAGGGAAAGCCATGTCCGGGAGTGCGGCAAAAAGACTTGCTATTTCCGGAGTTTTGGTTTAGAACATAACATGAACAAATGAGGCTTCCATGAAACTGTCCGGAAAACTCGACTATCTGGAAATGCCCGCGACCGGTGGAACGCTGGACCGGCTGAAGGCTTTCTACAGCGCCGCCTTCGCCTGGTCGTTCACCGATTATGGGCCGACCTATTCGGCCTTTGCCGCGGGCCTGGACGGAGGCTTTCAGGCCGATGCCGCGGAAGCGCCGGCCAAGCCATTGCCCGTGCTCTACAGCAGGGAATTGGAGAAAACCCTCGCCGCGGTCGAAAGTGCCGGCGGCACGATCGTCAAGTCGATCTTCGCGTTCCCCGGCGGCCGACGCTTCCACTTTGTCGATCCGGCCGGCAACGAGCTGGCCGTCTGGAGCGAGTAGACCAGGCGTGGTGATCAGCCGGAATGTCGCAACCTCCAGCATTGAGCTTTCCACCGGCTCGTCTTATAAGGCCGCGCGCAGCGGACATGTGCCGGCTGTTGGGGCGTCGCCAAGTGGTAAGGCATCGGTTTTTGGTACCGACATTCCCAGGTTCGAATCCTGGCGCCCCAGCCATCCATCTCACTCGGGAAGGGCACGGGGTCCACACTGCAACTGCGGCGCTTAATAGCGCCAACCCCATAGCCGGGAGGCATAGCGCAGCGGCGGCAATTCCCCGCCGGTGGTCCAGCGACGCGCCGAAGTGCCGAGTGCCTGGGCCTTAAAAGTGCGACCTACCCGACAAAGCAAAACTACGGCACGGTCGCTCATACACCCCGACTCGGTCGCGTAACGGAATGCGTGGAGCGGCTTTCTGAAATTTCCTTCGACGTACCTAAAAATTGAAGGCTTGGCCGAACCTTTCGTAAAGGGCCCAGTTGTATCTTCAATATTTTAGCCACGCGGGTGGAACATGAGTCTTCTAATCTCAATCTTTTTTTCTGTTCTCGCCTCAATAGGACTCACTTTCGCGAAGGCGATTTCAGTCTACGGCTTCATTCGGGATCAACGTTATTCGTGGATCAGTTTTATAGCGATTTCGATCGGATGGTTTGGCGCAACGGTGCTGAGTGCCTACTCGATGTGTGGTCAATTGGGGTGCAGCTGGGGACTTCGCTTTGGATGGATTTCAGACATGTTGCCCCATGGCTTCGTGACGAATGTCTCGTCCGGTGAGAAGTTATTTATGGTTGCATTGCTTACATATTTGGGGCTTTGCATCTATTTCTTCGGACATGTGATCGGCTGGTTGTCCTACGCGGTGGTCGGCATTGGAAAGGTGTTCTCGAAGCGAATTCCGTAGCCCCTTGCGTTTAAACGGACACCACGCTGTAGGATTATAGGTGCTTCAGGCGTAGCCTCGCATACGCCACCGTCTCAATCATCTCGACGCGCTGGCGCAACATGCCTTGGGGCAATGTTCCGTATTGTTCGGTCATCGGATGGGCCTTGTGACTGACCAAAAGCCCGAATTGTTGATCCAGAAACTCAGCCCGGCGAAGCGCGTCGATGAAATTATGCCGAAAGTTGTAGAGGAAGGACCCCTCTTCCGGCCTTGATACCAACGGCCTAGTAAAATGGATAATCCGAGATCGGGCATACCGGGTAGCTGCCTGGTGACGGCGTGCAGCGCCGGCCAGGCCATGCCGAGCGCGGCCGCTCATTGCAAGTGGTCTGAATCGCCTTGAACATCTCTCTCTTTTCCATACAAGGTCGTCGAAGATTCGGCCAAGAGGGGTGGCGCTCCAAGATGGAACTTCGATGAACCTTCCTATCTTCGCCATCAACCTCGATCGCGAGACCGGTCGCTGGAGCGAATTGCTTGCCAGCGCCGAAGCGGCCGGCCTGAGCTTTCAGCGCATTGCCGCCATCGACGGCAGCGCCCTCGCCAAAGAGGAATGGACGGAGATCGATCTTCCGGCCGCGCGCAAGCTAAGCGGGCGCGCCATTCTGCCCGGCGAGTATGCCTGTTACCGCAGCCATATCAAGGCGCTGGAAACCTTCCTGGCCGGTGGCGGCGCCCATGGCCTGATTGTCGAGGACGATGTCCTCTTCAGCGAAAACACCATGCGGCGCATCGAGGCCATCATCGCGGCGGTCCCGGATTTCGACGTCATCAAGCTGAACAACCACCGCATGAGCTTTTTCATGCGCGCCCTCGAGACGACCGAAGGCGACGAGATCGGTCGCGCGCTGCATGGCCCGCAAGGCTCGGCCGCCGCCTATCTGGTGACGAGGGAGGGCGCGCGGGGGCTGTTGTCGGCGCTCGCGGTGATGAAAATGCCGTGGGACGTCGCGATCGAGCGATTTTGGGCTGCCGGCCTGAAGGTCTATTCGGTCCGCCAAAACGTGCTTGGCTTCGCCAAGAGCAGTGAGACCTCGGGCATAGCCGGTCCCTCGGGCAGCTACAAATTCGCAAGGCTTGCCTGGCCGAGCCGCTGGAGCGCCGTGGCGTTGCGGGCCAGGGACGAACTGAGCCGCCTGCATCACGTCCTCCTCCCTCCGCCCTTGCCGCGGGAAACCCCTGACTACGCCAAGGACGACGCGCCGCGCAGCACCTTGCTTCTGTTGCTTGCGGCACTCGCCGTTTTCGCCCTGGTGTCCTCGGTCTGGCGTGAGGCCGACACCTATCGCTATGCGGGGATTGCCCTCGCCCTGGCCGCAGCCATCCGCTGGTTCAGGCTGGATCTATGGACCTACAGCAAACCGCTGATCGGATGGGTCGGCGTTCTGTGCCTGGGTTGGTCGTTCTATGTCTTCATCCGACTGGCGATCGTCTATTTCGGCACCCATCAGTTGGGTGCCGCCGAAGGCATCTACCTGTTTCCGATGTTTTATGCGACGACCGGCTTCGCCCTCTTGCTGTTTGTCAGGCGGCCCGCGCGGTTCGTCCTCGGGTTCATGATCCTCAGTCTCGTCTTCCTGGCGGCGGACACCGGCTATTCGGACATATTTCACGGCATCAAACCGGAGCCGTGGCTTTTCAACAATCCCATTCACGCGTCGGTGGCGGCTGGCTTCATCTTCCTGTGTACGCTGCAATTCATGGCATACACGGCCCATAGAACGGACCTGAACACCGCAACCAGGAGCCTGCACTGGGCGCTGTCGGCAGCCGTGCTCCTGCTTGCCCTGGTCAACATCATTGCGCTGCGATCAAAAGGCGTCTGGCTTGCGCTCGCGCTCGTCCTGCTGCTGTTGGCGGTCATGACCCTGGCGAGGGGTCATCGCCGCGAGCTGATCGTCGGGGGCGGCGTGCTGGCGATCGTGGCAGCCGGCGTCGTCGCCACGCAAAGCATCTTCTGGTCGACTGCCGGCGACACCATGGTCTTCGTCAAGAGCTTGATTTCGGATGTTTTGAGCCATGGCATCCTGCCGGCCTTCGACCGCGCCATCGCCAGCGATACGGTTCCGCTTGCGGCCAGGGAACGGCTGATGTTGTGGGCCGATGCGATCGAGGTCTGGAAACGCCACCCGATCCTGGGAGCCAGTTCCAGCTGGCTCACCGAATGGCAGGACAGGACCTATCATCCCATGATCTTCAACGTCTTCCACAACGGCTATCTGGAAATAGCCGTGCGCTACGGCGTGGTCGGGCTGGCGTTCTTCGTATTTCTCTACACCTGGTCGTCCAGGCAGGTCCTGCTGGCCATGCGGGCCAAGCTTATCGCTCCGGCCGCATGGTCCTGCTACATCTCGACGCTGGTCTTCTTCGCCATCACCATCCTCAGCAATTCGAACAACCGGCTGTCGATCGGCGAGGCCTTCATGTGGTTCGCTGCTGCATTCGGCTTCTATTGTTTCTATCTTCGCCAGCAGAAGAACCTAGTCGCGCCGAGAACTTATTTCTAGACGGGCCGGCGCGTCAGCTCGCCTCGCGCATCGCCTCGGCGGCTTGCAGGTCGACCGACACCAGCTGGCTGACGCCCTGCTCGGCCATGGTCACGCCGAACAGCCGGTCCATGCGCGCCATGGTGATCGGGTTGTGCGTGATGATGACGAAGCGCGTCTCGGTGGTCCTGGACATCTCGTCCATGAGATTGCAGAAACGCTCGACATTGTGGTCGTCGAGCGGCGCATCGACTTCGTCGAGCACGCAGATCGGCGCCGGGTTGGTCAGGAACACCGCGAAGATCAGCGACATCGCCGTCAACGCCTGCTCGCCGCCCGATAGAAGCGTCATGGTCTGCGGCTTCTTGCCGGGCGGGCGAGCGAGGATTTCAAGTCCCGCCTCGAGCGGATCGTCGGATTCGATCAGCTGCAATTCCGCCGTGCCGCCACCGAACAGATGCGAGAACAGCCGCTGGAAATGGCTGTTGACCACATCGAAGGCGGCCAGCAGCCGCTCGCGGCCCTCGCGATTGAGACTCTGGATCGCCTGTCTCAGCTTGCGGATCGCCTCGATGATGTCCTCGCGCTCCGAAACGATCGCCTCCAGCCGGTCGGAAAGCTCCTTCTGCTCCTCCTCGGCACGCAGGTTGACGGCGCCGAGCCGCTCGCGCTCGATCTTCAGCCGGTCGAGCTGGCGCTCGATCTCGGGCATCTCAGGCATCGCGTCGTCGGCCTCCAGGCCGGTGTGGCGGATGACCAGATGTGGAGGCGTGTTCAGCGTTTCCTGGATGCGCGCCTCGACTTCCAGCCGGCGTTCGTCGGCCGCGGTCAGCCGTTCCTCGGTGCGGGCACGCGTCTCGCGGGCCTCGGCCAGCGACTGGATGGCACCGGTGGCCGCCTTGTCCAGTTCGGCCTGCCTGCTCTCGGCCTCCTGCAAACGGTCGGCGGCCGCCTTGCGCAAGGTCTCGGCCTCGGTGAGCTGCGACAGCAATGCGCGCCGTTTGGCGTCGATTTCGTCGGGAGCATCGGCCAGTCTCTCGCGTTCGGCCTCGGCCTCGGCCTTGCGTTCACCGAGCGATGCGATCTGCGTGGAGGCGTTTTCGGCACGTTCCTGCCAGTTGCTGCGCTCGGCGCCAATGGCATCGAGCCGGCGCGTGCGGGCCTCGGCCTCGCGCCGCAACCCTTCATGGACGGCACGCGCATCGGCAAGCGCGGCGCGGTCGCGCGCGACATTGGCCGAGGACTGTTCGAGCTGCAATTGCAAGTCGCCGAGATCGGGCGCGTCCTGCAAAAGCATTTCGGCCTCGACGAACGCCGCCGACGTCTCTTCATGGCTGTCGACGATGCGGGCGCGCGCCTCGTCCAGTGCGGCGCGCCGGCTCGACAATTCGCCGCCGGCCTTCTCGGCCTCGGCCAGCGCGTCACGGGCGGCGTCGAGCCGATGCTGGGCGTCGCGACCGGCCTGGCGTGCGTTCCGCTCGGTCTCGCTTGCCAGGCGGAGCGCCTGCTCGGCCTGTGCCAGCGCCTCCTCGGCCTGGCGCAGGACGAGCGTCGCCTGCACGGCCTCGGCATCGAGTTCGGCCAGCCGGTTCTTCTGCGCCAGCCGCTGGGCGGCCGCGGTCGGCGCATCGGCGCTGGCGGCAAGGCCGTCCCAGCGCCAGAGAGCGCCCTCGCGGCTGACCAGTCTCTGGCCAGGCGCCAGCAGCGCCTGCAGCCGACTGCCGTCCGCGGCCTCGACAATGCCGATCTGCGCCAGGCGGCGGGCAAGCTGCACCGGGGCGCGAACCACGCTGGCAAGGCTTTTGATGCCTTCTGGCAGCGCGGCGTCACCGGACTGGATTTCGCTCCCGCCCCAATGGACCGGCGCGCTGCGGTCGAGCGGCACGTCGAGATCTTCGCCAAGCGCCGCGCCCAGCGCCGTCTCGAAGCCGCGCTCGACGCTGATCTGCTCCAGCACTGAAGGAAAGAGATCGCCGCTGGCGGCGTTGAGGATCTTGGCCAGCGTGCGCGCTTCGGTCTCGATCCGCGCCAGCTCGGCCCTGGCGTCCTGAAGCGGCGGCCGGGCAGCGCTTTCAAGGACGCGAGCATCGACAACCGACTGCTCGGCCTGCGACACGGCAGCCTCGGCTTCCTCCAGCAGCGCCATGGCCTGTTCGACCAGAACCCGTTTTTCGGCCGGATCCGGCAGGCCGGCCACCTTGGAGAGGATGTCGGACAATTCCCGGTCGACCTCGGCGAGCTGGCGGGCGAAGCGGTCGCGGCGCTCGGCGGTCTCGCGCAAGGTGCGCTCGATCTGGTGGCGCGAGGCGGCGGCTTCGGCTCGCTCGGCGGTCAGCGCGGCCAGTCTTGCCTCGCTTTGCGACAGCGTCGAGGCAGCCTGTTCGAAGACGGCCCGGGTGGTGGCCTCGCGCTCGGCGGCGCCGGCGTTCTCGGAATTCAGCGTCGCCTCTTCGGTACGCAGGCGTTCGAGGACGTCGGCATTGTCGCGCACCATCCGCTCCTCGCGGGCGATGTCGCCGTCGAGCTGCTGCAACCGGCGCTCGAGTTCCGCCTGGCGGCTGCGGATGCGCCCGGCCTCCTCCTCGATCTGCGACCTGGCGATGGACAGACGCTGGAAGGCAGCGGCGGCGGCGGCTTCCGCATCGCGAAGGTCAGGCAAACGGTGAGCGCCGATCCCTTGCTCCCTGGCCGCGTTCATTTGCGCCGCGGCGCGGTCGCCGACCAGCGCCGTGGCGACGGCCAGAGCCGAACGCGCCTCGCCTTCCTGGGTCTTGGCCAGCGTCCAGCGCAGATGCAGCAATGTCGCTTCGGCCTTGCGGATGTCGGCCGACAGGTTCTTGAAGCGGGACGCCTGGCGCGCCTGGCGCTTGAGGCTTTCGATCTGGCTTTCCAGCTCGCCGACGACATCGTCCAGCCGTTCGAGATTTTGCTCCGCCGCCTTCAGCCTCAGTTCGGCCTCGTGGCGCCGTGTATGCAGGCCCGAAATGCCCGCCGCCTCTTCCAGCAGGGCGCGCCGCGCCTGCGGCTTGGCCTGGATCAGCTCGCCGATACGGCCCTGCCCGACCATCGATGGCGAGCGCGCGCCGGTCGACTGGTCGGCGAACAGAAGCTGCACGTCCTTGGCGCGGGCTTCCTTGCCGTTGATGCGGTAAAGCGAGCCGGCCTCGCGCTCGATGCGGCGCGACACCTGCAATTCATCCGCGTCGTTGAAGGCGGCGGGCGCCGAGCGGTCGCTGTTGTCGAGAAAAAGCGTCACTTCGGCGGTGTTGCGCGCCGGGCGGGTGCCAGAACCGGAAAAGATGACGTCGTCCATGCCGGACGCGCGCATGTTCTTGTAGGAGCTTTCGCCCATCACCCAGCGCAGCGCCTCGACAAGGTTCGACTTGCCGCAGCCGTTCGGCCCGACAATACCGGTCAGGCCGCGTTCGATGACGAACTCGCCGGGCTCGACGAAGGACTTGAAACCGAGGAGGCGAAGGCGCGAAAACTTCATTCACGCCGCCCTGTCACCGGGTTCCGCAAAAGCGTTCCGCCGTTTTGCGGCGTGACTCCGCGGCAAGACGAAACGGCCGCCAGCGCCGAATGCTGCCGCTTCGGCGCTGAACGAGCGTCAGAGCAGAGGGTCGATGATTGCCGACATTTCCTCAATCGACATCGCCCCTTTGTAGGTCTTACCGTTGATGAAGAAGGTCGGCGTCGAGTCGACCTTGAATTCATTGGCGCCGCGCTTCTGGACCGATCTCACATCGTCCAGAAGTTTCTGGTCCGTCAAGCAGGCCTCGAATGACTCCTGTGTAAAACCAGCAAGCTTCGAGATTTGCAACAGCGCATCCTTGGTGTTGGAGACGCCAACCCAGTTGGCCTGCTGCCGGAACAAGACGTCGACCATCGGGAAATAGTTGTCCTTGGCACAACGCGCCAGCATGAAACCGGCCTCGGCGCTCGGATCGAACGGGAATTCGCGCAGGATGTAACGGGCCTTGCCGGTGTCGATGTACTTCGTCTTCAGTTCCGGAAAAGTGGTCTCGGCGAAATGCGCGCAGTGCGGACAGGTCATCGAAGCGTATTCGACGATGGTGACCTTGGCGTCGTCCTTGCCGAGTTGCTTGTCGGGCAGCGCGCCCGGCTTCATCAATTCCGCCACGTCGACCGTGCCTTGCGCTTCCGGCGCCTTGGCCGCGGCCGGCGTTGCCGGTGTCGCAGGGGTCGCTGGAGACGCGGGTTTCACGTCCGCCGCCTTGGCCTCCTCGCTGGAGTCGCTGCAGGCGGCGAGCAGGGCCACCGCGGGAATGGCGGCCAGCGAAGACAGGACGTTTCTGCGAGACAGACTTTTGCCAAACGGGGGACGGTTCATACGAATCACCTGACAAGGGTTGGATTTTGCAATGCAATGGCACGAAAAAGCGAGAGTTGGCGCGAATTAAGGCATCTCCATCCCCAAGCCAATCGCCAAACCTGACAGAGGCGATCACGAATGCGAGATGTCGACGACGAATCCATGACTTCGATCAAGGGGTTTTCGGCTTCCTTTCACCCAAAATGGTTGCGCCAAGCCTTTCCAGCGAGGCACGCAGCCCATCATCCTCGATCAGTGCGACGGTGCCGGACAGCTTTGCTTTCTCGGCCTCGGTCAGCGGTCTTGGAGCAGGCTTCGGACGCACCTTGTCCGACATTACCGGTTTTTGCACGATCCTGATGCGCCCGATAGCGTTGAAGCCGAGGAAGGCATTGACCCGGTTGATGATCTCGCCGGTCTCATGCTGGAGATGAAGCGCCGCCATGCCTTCGCAGGCGATGACCAGCACCGCCGGCTCGAACGGATCGTCTTCATGCATGCGGCGCGGCCATTGGATTTTTTCGGGGCGCGAGCGGCTGGCCAGCCGTGGGCCGGCGATCTCTTCCCATGACTGGACGAGACCGATCGAAATGCCGGCCCGCTTGCGCAACACCGGATCGAGGATTTTGGTGGCAAGATCGCTCACCGGGACGGGATTGCCGTAGGGCGTTCTCCCTGCCATGTACGTTCTCCAGCCACGACCTCACCAGATACCGGCCAGGCCAACACAAGATCAATGGCACCAGCAGACCAGACCCGCAAGGCCCAGATCAGCACAGCGATGCCCGACGATACGGCGTCGCGCCTTCTGGCCTGGTATGACGCGCATCATCGCGAGCTGCCCTGGCGCGTCGCCCCGAGCGAGCACGCGCGCGGCGTTCGGCCCGATCCCTATCGTATCTGGCTGTCCGAAGTCATGCTGCAGCAGACCACGGTCGAGGCGGTAAAGTCCTATTTCCGCGCCTTCGTCGAGAAATGGCCCGATGTCGAGGCACTGGCCGCCGCGCCGACCGAGGACGTGATGAAGGCCTGGGCGGGGCTCGGCTATTACTCCCGCGCCCGCAATCTCAAGGCCTGTGCCAACCTCGTCGCCCAGCGCGGTGGCCGGTTTCCCGACACCGAGGCCGGCTTGAAAGACCTGCCCGGCATCGGCGCCTATACGTCGGCGGCGATTGCGGCGATCGCCTTCGACCGCCGTGCCGCCGTTGTCGACGGCAATGTCGAGCGGGTCGTTTCCCGGCTGTTCTCGATCACGACGCCGCTCAGCGAAGCCAAGGCCGAGATACGCGCCCATGTCGAGCCCATGGTGCCGGCGGCAAGGCCCGGCGACTTCGCCCAGGCGATGATGGATCTTGGCGCCACGATCTGCACCCCGCGCCGGCCACGCTGCATGCTGTGCCCGCTGCGCGAGGGCTGCAGCGCGATCCTGTCGGGCGATCCGGAGCGTTTCCCGGTCCGCCTGCCCAAGGCGGACAAGCCGCTGCGGCGTGGTGCTGCTTTCGTGGCCATGCGCGACGACGGTGCCATCCTGTTGCGCAAGCGGCCGGAAAAGGGCCTGCTCGGCGGCATGACCGAGGTGCCGACCACGGCCTGGACGGCGCGGGCGGACGGAGCGACCACGCAGGCGGCAGCGCCGTTTGCGGCCGGCTGGCGGCGCGCCGGAACGATCGGGCATGTCTTCACCCATTTCGCGCTCGAACTCGAAGTCTTTCATGCCCACATCGAAGGCGGTGCGCCAGAAGGGCATTTCTGGTCGCTGGCCCACGAGATTTCCGGGGAGGCGCTGCCGACCGTCATGAAAAAGGCAATCGAGGCTGCGATACCCGGCGCGACGAAGAAACCGTCGCCACACAGTGCAAAGAGGCCCCATGACTGAAATCCGCCACATCGTCTTCGACATCGGCAGGGTGCTGATCCACTACGATCCCAACATTCCGTTCAGCCGGCTGATTCCCGACGAGAAGGAGCGGAAATGGTTCTTCGACAATGTCTGCACGCATGATTGGAACATCGAGCAGGATCGCGGGCGGAAATGGGAAGACGCCGAGGCGCTGCTGATCGCGGATCATCCCGATCACGCGGAAAACATCCGCAATTTCCGCCGTCATTGGCACGACATGGTGCCGCACGCTTATGACGACAGCGTCGCCATCATGGTCGGCCTGATCGACAGCGGCCACGACGTGACCATGCTGACGAACTTCGCCTCCGACACGCTGGCCGAAGCCCGCAAGCGCTTCGATTTCCTCGATCGTCCGCGCGGCGTCACCATCTCCGGCGAGATCGGCAAGATCAAGCCGGACCGCGACATCTACGACCATCACGTGGCTGCGTTCGGGCTCGAACCATCCGCCACGCTGTTCATCGACGACAGCCAGAAGAATGTCGACGGCGCCAGGGCGGCCGGCTGGCAATCGGTGCTGTTCACCGATGCCAAGACACTTCAGGCAGATCTTCAACGCCTCGGAATCAGAGCGTGATCTGAATCGCTTCCAGCGTTTTCCTGAGGCTTTGCATCAACGATACGAACGGCAGGGGCTCAGGCTCCTGCCCGTTCCATGCCAAGCCGGGCGATGCGGCGCAGTTCGTCGATCGGGGTGAGCCCGCCGCTGCGCTCATAATGCCAGAAGGTCCAGCCGTTGCAGGCGTCCAGGCCCTGCACCTCGGCGCCGATCTTATGGATCGAGCCGGCGCTGTCGCCGATCGCCACCGTACCGTCGGCACGGACCTTGGCCGCCCAACGCTTCTTGGCGTCGTAGAGCGTCGCGCCCGGCGCCACCAGCCCGGTATCGATCAGGCTGACGAAGGCAACGCGCGGCTCGGCGCGCTTGCCGGTCAGCACGGTGAGATCGGCGCCGTCGAGCGGCCGCACCGCGTCGATGCGCTCGTTGGCGGCGTCGATATAGGCCTGCTCGCGCTCGATGCCGACGAAGTGGCGGCCGAGACGCTTGGCCACGGCCCCGGTGGTGCCGGAGCCGAAGAAGGGATCGAGCACGACGTCGCCGGGCTTGGTCGAGGCCATCATGATGCGGGCTAGCAGCGCTTCCGGCTTTTGCGTCGGGTGCAGCTTGTCGCCATTGTCGTTCTTCAGCCGCTCGGCGCCGGTGCAGATCGGGAACAGCCAGTCGGAGCGCATCTGGATGTCGTCGTTCGACGCCTTCAACGCTTCGTAATTGAAGGTGTAGCCCTTGCCCTTCTGGTCGCGCGAGGCCCAGATCATCGTCTCATGGGCGTTCTGGAAGCGGCGGCCGCGAAAATTCGGCATCGGATTGGTCTTGCGCCAGACCACGTCGTTGAGGATCCAGAACCCCAGATCCTGCATCTTGGCGCCGACCCGGAAGATATTGTGATAGGAGCCGATGACCCAGATAGTGCCGTTGGGCTTCAGCACGCGCCGCGCCGCCAGCAGCCAAGCGCGGGTGAAGGCGTCGTAGGTCTCAAAGCTCTCGAACCGGTCCCAATCGTCGTCGACCGCGTCGACCTTGGACTGGTCGGGGCGATGCAGATCACCGTCGAGCTGCAGGTTATAGGGCGGATCGGCGAAGATGACGTCGATGGATTTTTCGGGCAGCCGGTCGAGCGCCGCGACGCAGTCGCCCTTGAGGATCGTGTCCAGCCATTCGGATCGCTGGGGAGCGTGGGAAAGCTCGTCGAGAAGACGCACGGCAGACATTCTGACACCCAAGGCACGCGTTACTGTTTTTACTGACTGTTATGGTTACCGATCAGCGTAAATATTCGGTGAAGAGCTGAGGATGGCCGCCGGGTTTGCGAAGACCGGGCCGTTGGTGTATGCCGCGCCGCCTGAGCCCGTGGAGGCTCGCTCATCCTCCCATGTCCCGGATTGCTATGCCCCAGCCAGACCTTGTCATCTTCGATTGCGACGGCGTGCTCGTCGATTCCGAAATCATCGCCGCACGGGTCGAGGCGGAATTGCTGACCTTGGCCGGATATGAAATATCGGCCGAGGAACTCGCCGAGACCTACGCCGGACTGACCTTCAAGGACATCATGATGCGGGTCGAGGAGAAGTCCACTATCCCCTTCCAGGTGTCGCTGATCGACCGCGCCGAAGAGCTGGTCGACCGCAAATTGCGCAGCGACGTGCGCGCCATCGAGGGCGTGCGAGAGGCGGTCGCCGCAGTCACGGCGCCGTGCTGCATCTGCTCGAATTCACGCTCCGAACGGATCGAATTCATGCTGGAGAAGGTGCATCTGCTGCCGTTCTTCAAGGGGCGCATCTTTTCCGCGAAGGAAACACCGACCGGGAAGACCAAGCCTGCGCCCGACGTGTTCCTGGTCGCGGCGGAGAAGCTCAACGCCGACCCGGCGAACACTTTCGTCATCGAGGATTCCGTGCACGGCGTCCACGGCGCCAGGGCGGCCGGAATGCGCGTGATCGGCTTCACCGGCGCCGGCCACAGCTATCCCGGCCACGCCGATGCGTTGACGGAGGCCGGTGCCGAGACGGTGATCCGCCGCTGGGCGGAACTGAAAAGCGTGATCGCGGCCTTGTCGGAGTGGTCGGCGGATGCCTGAGACGCCCGCTACGCGGCGCACGTCTCAGGCAATGCCGAGACTCAGTTCGTCGCCGCGGCTTTCTTCCTGTGGGTATTCTTCTTCGGCTTGTCCGCCTTCGGCGCGGTCTCGTCATAGCCGGCATAGGCCTGGTAGTCCTGCGCCGTCGGCTCGGGCACGACGACGCTGGAATCGGTGAAGACAAACTGGGTGGCGACGGAAGGATCGGTGACCTGGACCTGGTGCTGGTGAAGCTGCGAGTAAAGCACCTCGGTGCCGTGCATCACGGCGGTGCGGATCGGCATGGTGATGGTGCCGGGCGAGAACATCGGTCCAGGCACGATCTTGCCGGCGACCGCGATCTTCATCGTCAGTTGCCCGTTGGCGCGGCTGCAATCGCGGGTGACGTCGGAAATCGACGCCTGGTAGATGATCTTGGCCGAATCGTCCGGCGGAGCGGCGGCCGCATCGGCCGCGGCCTGGACGTCCTGCGTGACATCGGCCTTTTTCTTCGGCTTCGGAGCGGCGGTCTTGGCGTAGGTGTTGAAGAATGCCGTGCCGTCGCGCACCGCCACCTTCGGGCAATAGGCCTGCAACTGGCTGGCCAGCACCTTGGGATCCTGCGGCGGCGGAGGCGCAGTCGGATCCTTTTTGCCGAAGCCGAGGTTCAGGATGCCATTGTCGCCCGATTGGCAGCCGGCGGCGGCAAGCATAAAGCCGGTGAGCGCAAGACCCGCCAAAAAGCGACCGCTGAATGTATGAAACGCCATGAAACTGCACTTCCCTCTCGCAAAGCTGGTGACGTATATCAACCGCGCGGCAAAAATGCGACTGAGCGAGCGCAGAAATTAACCACCTTGTGGTGAACGGAAAAGCCAAGCAGTAATGGATCTATGACGATGCAATATGTGAGCACCCGCGGGGAAGCGCCCGCGCTTGGTTTTTCCGACGCCGTTCTGGCGGGCCTGGCGCGCGACGGCGGCCTCTACGTGCCGCGCGAGTGGCCGCAATTTTCCGTTTCCGAGATCCGCGCCATGCGCGGCCTTGCCTATCCCGATCTTGCGATCCGCGTGCTGACGCCGTTTCTCGGCGGCGAAATCGCGGCCCCGGTCTTCGAACGCTTGGTACGCGAGGCCTATGCCACCTTCCGCCACGAGGCCGTCTGCCCGCTGGTGCAAACCGGCCCCAATACTTTTATCCTCGAACTCTTCCATGGACCCACGCTGGCGTTCAAGGACGTGGCGATGCAGTTGCTGGCCAGGCTGATGGACCATGTGCTCGCCGAACGCGACCAGCACGCCACCATTGTCGGCGCCACGTCGGGCGATACCGGCGGCGCGGCCATCGATGCCTTCGCCGGGCGCAGCCGCACCGACATCTTCATCCTTTTCCCGCATGGCCGCGTCTCGCCGGTGCAGCAGCGGCAGATGACGACGTCGAGCGCGCAAAACGTCCACGCGCTGGCGGTCGAAGGCAATTTCGACGACTGCCAGGGCCTGCTCAAGGACATGTTCAACGACCACGGTTTCCGCGACCGGGTGGCGCTGTCGGGGGTCAATTCGATCAACTGGGCCCGCATCATGGCCCAGATCGTCTACTATTTCTCCTCGGCGCTGTCGCTCGGCGCGCCGGACAGGCCGGTATCCTTCACGGTGCCGACCGGCAATTTCGGCGATATCTTCGCCGGCTACGCCGCCAAGAAGATGGGCCTGCCCATCGAGCGGCTGGTGATCGCCACCAACGACAACGATATCCTGGCGCGCACCTTCGCGACCGGCGAATACCGCACCAAGGGCGTCTTTGCGACCACTTCGCCATCGATGGACATCCAGGTGTCGTCCAATTTCGAGCGCCTGCTGTTCGAGGCCTCCAACCGCGACGCGGCGACGGTGCGTCGCTACATGGCGGGCCTGAAGCAGTCCGGCGCCTTCACCATCGAAGCCGCCGAAATCGCTGCAATGCGGACCGAATTCGACGCCGGCCGCGCTGATATGGACGAGGTCGCCTCCACCATCCGCTCGACGCTCGCCGCCAGCAACTACCTGCTTGATCCGCATACGGCGGCGGCCGTGCATGTGGCGGCTGGCAAGGCCGCGAATGCCGTGCCGATGGTGGTGCTGGGCACCGCCCATCCGGCAAAATTTCCTGCCGCCGTGGAGGCCGCCAGCGGCGTCTCGCCCGCACTGCCCGCATGGCTAGGTGGGTTGATGACGGCTGATGAAAAATACACGGTACTTCCATCCGACCTCAAAATGGTGGAAGATTACGTCAGCCGCCACGCGCGAGCGGCGCGTTAGGGAGTACGAGCCATATGGGTGTTGAGGTAAGCCGTCTGTCGAACGGCCTGACAGTCGCGACCGAAACCCTTCCAAGCATCGAATCGGTTGCCCTGGGTGCCTGGGTCAAGTCCGGCGCCCGCAACGAACGTGACGAAGAGCATGGCATGGCCCATCTGCTCGAGCACATGGCGTTCAAGGGCACGAAACGGCGAACCGCCTTCGAAATCGCCTCGGAAATCGAGGATGTAGGGGGCGAGATCAACGCCGCCACCAGCGTCGAGACCACCTCCTATTATGCAAGGGTGCTGTCCGACGACGTGCCGCTGGCCGTCGACATCCTTGCCGACATATTGCAGGAGTCCGAATTCGACCCGCAGGAGCTCGAACGCGAGCAGCACGTCATTCTGCAGGAGATCGGCGCCGCGCACGATACGCCCGACGACATCGTCTTCGACCGGTTCACCGAGACGGCGTTTCGCCACCAGACGATCGGCCGCTCCATCCTGGGCACGCCGGAAACCGTCAAATCCTTCACCTCCAAGCAGTTGCACGATTTCATCGGACGCCAGTATGGCGCCGAGCGGATGGTGATCGTGGCTGCCGGCGACATCAAGCATGACAAGTTCGTGCGCGAGGTCGAAAAGCAGCTCGGCGGCTTCCGTGCCAAGGCCGACAGCACCATCCCGCAATACGCGCAATATGTCGGTGGCGATTTCCGCGAGGATCGCGACCTGATGGACGCGCAGATCGTGCTCGGTTTCGAAGGCCGCGCCTACCATGTGCGCGACTTCTACGCCTCGCAGGTGCTGTCGATGATCCTCGGCGGCGGCATGTCGTCGCGCCTTTTCCAGGAAGTCCGCGAGAAGCGCGGCCTTTGCTATTCCGTCTATGCTTTCCACTGGGGCTTCTCCGATACCGGCATTTTCGGCGTCCACGCCGCAACCGGGCAGAGCGACATCGCCAAGCTGGTGCCCGTCATCATCGACGAGTTGCAGAAGGTGGGGGAAAACATCCTCCAGGAAGAGCTCGACCGCGCTCGCGCCCAATATCGCGCCGGACTGATCATGTCGGCCGAAAGCCCGGCCAGCCGCGCTTCGCAGATTGCCCGGCAATTGCTGCTCTTCGGCCGGCCGATCGCCAAGGAGGAACTGATGGAGCGTCTGGCGGCGCTGACGGTCGAGCGACTGACCGACCTGTCGTCGCGGCTGTTCTCGACCAAGCCGACGCTTACCGCTGTCGGGCCCGTGGGTACTCTGGCGCCATACGAAGCGGTCCTTGATTCGCTTGCGGGCACGCAGACCGCGGCCCGCAAGCTCGCCGTCTAAGCCCCAAAGCGTCGTGTTCGCGCTCCCTTTCTTTCGCCGTGACCTGCCGGCGCTGAAAGGCGAGCGCGTGACATTGCGGGTGCCGCTGACCAACGACTATCGCGAATGGTCGGCGCTGCGCGGCGAGAGCCGCGCCTTCCTCGAACCGTGGGAGCCACGCTGGACTCCCGACGAACTCGACCGCACGGCATGGCGGCTGCGCATCAGCCGCTACCGCGAGGACTATGCGCAGGGAACCGCGATCGCCTTCTTCATCTTCGAGAAGAGCAGCGGCAGGCTGGCGGGCGGCATTACGCTCGGCAACATACGCCACGGCGTCTCGCAGAGCGGCCATGTCGGCTACTGGATCGGCGAACGTTTCGGCGGCCGCGGCCTGATGACCGACGCCGTCAAGGTCGTGACCCGCTTCGCCTTCGATACGCTGAGATTGCACCGGATCGAAGCGGCCTGTATCCCCGACAACATCAGGTCGATCCGCGTGCTTGAAAAAGCCGGATTCCGGCGCGAAGGACTTCTTCGATCCTACCTCAGGATCAACGGCATTTGGCAGGACCACTACCTCTACGCCCGGATCGCGGACGATCCGCCAAGCGCGGAAACGAAGGACTGATTTTGACGAATTTCCTGCGAAACGGGCCGTTGTTCGCTTTTGTCCTCGCGACAATCCTGATGCTGTGCGCGGCTTCGTCCGCCTTTGCCGTCGAGCCGATCAAGATCGCCCGCGACGACATCGCCCTCGACCTTTCGGGCGCCGTCGAGATCTACCGCAACCAGGGTGAGAATTTCCAGGTGTCGACCGCGCCCGGGCCGGACGGCATCGTGCGGCGCATCGAGGTCGAGGCCAACGATGCCCGCTCGACCGGCGACTGGGCGGTGTTCGCGCTCGCCAACACCACCGACCAGCAGCTCGACAGGCTGATCGTGGCGCCGCATTTCCGGCTGGTGAATTCGGGCATCTTCTGGCCTGATCTCGGCTCGACGCGCATCGCCGCCATCACGCCCAGCGAAGGCTTCGCGCTCGATCGCCAGACAAGTCCCGACGCCGACGTGTTCCGGGTGACGCTGAACCCCGGCACGGTGATCACCTTCATCGCCGAACTCGCCTCGCCGAAGCTGCCGCAGGTCTATTTGTGGGATCCCGAATCCTACAAGGATTCGGTCAATTCCTACACGCTGTTTCGCGGCATCGTCATCGGCATCGCCGGCCTGCTGGCGCTGTTCCTGACCATCCTGTTCGTGGTCAAGGGAACGTCGATGTTCCCGGCGACCGCGGCGCTTGCGTGGGCGGTGCTTGCCTATATCTGCGTCGATTTCGGCTTCCTCAACAAGATCATCGAGATCTCGCCCGGCAACGAGCAGATGTGGCGGGCGGGAACGGAGGTGGCGCTCGCGGCGACCTTCGTGGTGTTCCTGTTCGCCTATCTCAACCTCAACCGATGGCACGGCCATTTCAGCTATGGCGCGCTGGTCTGGATCCTCGGGCTCTTGCTGATCGCCGGTGTGGCGATCGTCGATCCGGCGGTCGCCGCCGGCATCGCCAGGCTGTCCTTCGCCGCCACGGCTCTCACCGGGCTCGGCTTGATCGTCTTCCTCGGCATACGCGGCTACGACCGCGCCATCATGCTTGTGCCCAGTTGGGTGATGGTGCTGTTGTGGCTATGCGGATCGTGGATGGCGATCACCGGCATGCTGGACAACGACATCGCCCAGCCGGCGTTGGGCGGCGGGCTGATCCTGATCATCCTGTTGATCGGCTTCACCGTCATGCAGCACGCTTTTGCCGGCGGCGCGCTGCACCAGGGGCTGTTCTCCGATCTGGAACGACAGGCGCTGGCCGTCGCCGGATCCGGCGACACGGTGTGGGACTGGGACGTGCTGCGCGACCGCGTCGTCACCAAGCCCGATGTCAGCCTGCAGCTCGGGCTTGCGCCCAACAGCCTCGGCGGTGCGGCGCGCAACTGGCTGCCGGTGCTGCATGCCGACGACCGCGACACTTTCCGCACCACGCTCGACGTGGTGCTGGAACACCGGCGCGGGCGGGTGTCGCAGAATTTCCGGCTGCGCGGCGCCGACGGGCATTATCACTGGTTCGCCTTGCGGGCTCGGCCGGTGATCGGATCGGACGGCGAGGTCATACGCTGCGTCGGCACCATGGTCGACGTCACCGAGCAGAAGAAGTCCGAGGAAAGACTGCTGCACGATGCCGTGCACGACAATTTGACCGGGCTGCCGAACCGCGAATTGTTCATGAACCGGCTCGAGGCGATCATCTCGATCGCGCGAACCGAAGAGAAGGTGCGCCCGACCGTCTTCGTCATCGACATCGACCGCTTCAAGCAGGTCAATGACGGGCTCGGCATCTCGGCCGGCGACACCATCCTGCTCACCATAGCGCGACGCCTGCACCGGCTCCTGAAGCCGAAGGATTCGCTGTCGCGTTTTGCCGGCGACCAGTTCGCCCTGATGCTGCTTTCCGAGCAGGACCCCGCCCGCATCGCCGGGGTGGCGGATGCAATCAAGCATGCGATCAACAACCCGATCACCTTTGCCAAGCGCGAGATCGTGCTGACCGCCTCGATCGGCCTGATCACCTGGACATCGGCGCAGACCTCGGCCGAGGACATGGTCAAGGACGCCGAGCTTGCCATGCATCAGGCCAAGCGCTTCGGCGGGGACAGGATCGAACCGTTCCGCCCGGCGTTCCGCACCGTCGGAACCGACCGGCTGCAGTTCGAATCCGACCTGCGGCGCGCCATCGAACGGCGTGAATTCACACTTGCCTACCAGCCGATCGTGCGGTTGGAGGACGGCAGCGTCGCCGGCTTCGAGGCTTTGCTGCGCTGGGACCATCCGCGCCGCGGCATGATCCCGCCGGCGGATTTCATCCCGGTCGCCGAGAGCTGCGGGCTGATCGTGCAGCTTGGGTTGTTCGCCATGCAGCAGGCGGCCGAGGATCTTGCCGGATGGCAAAAGCAGATCGGCGACGCGCCGCTGTCGGTCTCGGTCAATTTGTCGAGCCGCCAGCTGATCCGCCGCGACCTCGTCAGCGACGTCCGCTCCGTCATCGCAAGGGCCAATCTGAAGCCGCGCTGCTTCCGGCTGGAACTCACGGAATCGCTGGTGATGGACAATCCCGAGCAGACCGCGCACGTACTGACCAAGCTCAAACAGCTCGGCATCGGCCTGTCGCTGGACGATTTCGGCACCGGCTATTCCTCGCTCGCCTATCTGACGCGGTTCCCTTTCGACACCATCAAGATCGACAAGAGCTTCGTCGACGACAACACGCCCAAACGCGCGGTGCTGCTCAAATCCATGGTCAACATGGCGCATGAGCTCGGCCTGTCGGTGGTGGCCGAGGGCATCTCGGATGAACGCGATGCGCTGGAGCTGCGCCAGATGGGCTGCGAATATGTGCAGAGCTTCATGTTCGGCGCGCCGATGCCGGGCGACCAGGTGCTGAAGACGCTGAAGGAGCAGTATCCGCTGACGCAGGCTTAGTTAGAGGCCTCGTAGCCGAACTCCTGCCTTGGTTACCGTCACCTCGTCATCCTGGGGCGGAGCAAGGAGCGCAGCGACGCGGCGCAGACCCCTAGGATGACGAGCCTAGGGCGGCTTTCGGCCATTCCGAATGCTTGCGATTCACGCGTGACCGGCGGCGAGGCTGAGATGCGCGAGATTGATGCCGATCGAGGCGAGAATCCGGTCGTATTTGCGCTCGATGTCGGTGTCGAACAGAAGCTCGGCACTGGCCGGGCAGGTCAGCCAGCCATTCTCGGCGATCTCGGTCTCCAGCTGGCCGGCGCCCCAGCCCGAGTAGCCCAGCGCCATCAGCGCATGGCGGGGGCCGCGGCCCGTCGATATGGCGCGCAATATGTCCACCGTCGCGGTCAGGCAGATGTCGTCGGAAACGGTCAGCGAGGATTCCACACGATAGTCGCCCGAATGCAGGACGAAACCCCGGCTGCGGTCGACGGGCCCGCCATTGCGCACGACGAAATCGCGCGCCTGTGCCGGCAGGCGGATCGCCTCCTGCTCCTTCATGATGCCGAGCTGTACCAACAAGTCCGGAAACAGCATCTGCTGTGTCTGGTTGATGATCAGGCCCATCGCGCCTTCATCGCTGTGGGCGCAGATGTAGATGACCGAGCGCGTGAAGCGGTCGTCCTTCATGCCAGGCATGGCAATCAGAAACTGGTCGTCGAGAAAACCGCGGCGGGCTTCCGTCTTCTTATGGCGCAACAAATCCATGCCGAGAGCGTAACGCGTTTCCCAGGCGTCGAAAAGGTGCACCATACCGGAATCGATCAAAGCCCATATTACCGGGCTGGATGACTTGCGCGCGAAGGTCACGCAAATATGATATCGACAAGCCGGTGAAATCATTGCGCGGCCACGAACGGACGATCAAATCAAGACCATGCGAAGCTTGAAAATCCTGTTGCTCGGTGCCGCTATCGGATCGGCGACTGTCCCCCCCGCCTCCGCCTCCTCGTCCGGCTGGTACAACAGCGAAGGCGGCAAGGTGCGGCTGGTAACCAGCGGCAAGCCGGACGATGCCGGCCGTATCCAGGGCGTTCTCGACATAGCGCTGAAGCCCGGCTGGAAAACCTACTGGCGCGACCCCGGCGATGCCGGCGTGCCGCCGCAGCTCGACATTTCGGCCAGCACGAACATCGCCGACGCCCGGCTGTCCTTCCCGGCGCCGCGGCGCCATGACGACGGCTACGGCAAATGGGCGGGCTACGATTATCCGGTCTCGCTGCCGGTGGTTTTCACGCTGTCGGCGACCAAGGACCCGGCGGTCATCGATGCCGATATTTTTCTTGGTATTTGCGAAACGATCTGCATACCGGTGCAGACGCGGCTGAGCGTCGACCCCGGCTCCGACCCGGATAATGCCGATGACGCGGCACTGGTGAAGGCAAGTTTCGCGGCGTTGCCGGCGCCGGCAAGATCCGATTTCGGCATTAATGTGCTGCCGGGCGATCATGAGACACTGGTTGTCGAGGCGAGCTTTCCCGGCGATCCGGCGGCAGCGGATTTCTTCGTCGCCGCCGAGCGGGATTACATGTTCGGCGCCCCTTCCCGCAGCGAAAAGGACGGCAAGCTGATCTTCACGGTGCCGATCCTCGATCGTCCTTCGACGAAACCCACGGATGGCGGACTTCATTATACGCTGACGAGTTCGGCGGGCGCGGTCGAAGGACTTCTGCCTTTCCCTTGATCCAGCTGGCCCGGACGGTTGCGGGAAGTCGCCGAGTTCGCTAGGCAAGGACACGTCCTTCCCCATCCCAAGCGAGGAACTCATGACCATTTCTGTTGGCGACAAGCTGCCTGACGCGACCTTCAAGACGATGACCGCCGATGGCGCGAAGGCGATCACGACGGCCGAGATATTCCCGGGAAAGAAGGTGGTTCTATTCGGCGTTCCCGGCGCCTTCACGCCGACTTGCAGCAACAACCACCTGCCCGGCTATCTCGAGAACCATGACGCCATCCTGGCGCGCGGCGTCGATACCATCGCCGTCGTTTCGGTCAACGACGTCCACGTCATGGGCGCATGGGCGCACTTTACCGGCGGTGAAGGCAAGATCCTCTATCTCGCCGACGGCAATGGCGATTTCGCCAAGGCGGTCGGCCTCGACAACGACCTTTCCGCAGGCGGCATGGGGCTGCGCTCCAAGCGTTTTTCGATGATCGTCGACGATGGCAAGGTCACAGCGCTCAATGTCGAGACCAAGCCCGGTGTCGACGAGTCGGGCGCGGCTCATATTCTCGGCCAGCTCTGAACGTCCGAGATTGCGTCGGGCCTTGGGACCTGCAAACGGTCCCGACGTCGCACCTGCACTCCAGAACCGCCGGTTTTCAAGGAACTTCAACGATGTCTGACATCATCTGGCGCAGCATCGCGATCGGCATCGGCGCCACCGTGCTGATGGATCTCTGGGCCGCCCTCCTCTACAAAGTGTTCGGCCAGCAACGCCCGAACTGGGCGCCGGTCGGACGTTGGGTCTGGCATCTTCGCGACAAGGTCTTCCACGACGATATCGGCGATGCGGCGCCCTACGCGCATGAATCGGCGCTGGGCTGGGCCTTTCATTATTTCGTCGGCATCGTCTACGGCATCATCCTGGTCGTGGTGGCCGGAGCGAGCTGGCTGACTGTGCCGACATTCCTGCCCGCCTTCATCCTCGGCATCGTCACCGTCGGCGCTGGCTGGTTCCTGCTGGCGCCCGGCATGGGTGCCGGCTGGGCCGCCTCGAAGCGGCCCAATCCGACGAAGATCCGTGCGCTCAACCTGGTGTCGCACACGGTGTTCGCGCTCGGGCTCTACGGCACGGCGCTGCTGATCCGCTAGTCAAGTCAACTGTTACGGCGCGGCACCGGCACGATGGTCCCGCACCCCGATTCAATAGCTCTGGGTGGAGCGCCGCACCTTTGCCACCGCCGGTTGCTTGGTCTGCGTGACCGCCTGCGGTGGCGCAGCAACAAGTTTGGCCGGGCCTTTCTTGAACGGCGCCATGCCTTCACGCGCGAGCTCGTCGGCGCGTTCGTTTTCGATATGGCCGGCATGGCCCTTGACCCAGATCCAGGTGACCTTGTGACGCCGGTTGGCTTCATCCAGCGCCTGCCAGAGTTCGCCGTTCTTGACCGGCTTCTTGTCGGCGGTCTTCCAGCCGTTCTTCTTCCAGCCATGGATCCATTTGGAAATGCCATCCATGACATATTTGCTGTCGGTGTGCAGAGCGACGGTGCAAGGCTCCTTCAGGGCGTTCAGCGCCGAGATGGCGGCAAGCAGTTCCATGCGGTTGTTGGTCGTCTCGGCCTCGCCACCGGACAGTTCCCTGGTGGCGCCGTTGAAGCGCAGGATAGCGCCCCAGCCGCCAGGGCCTGGATTGCCCGAACAGGCGCCGTCGGTGAATATCTCAACGTTTTTGCTCATGCCAATCCATATTCCGAAGCAGACCTGATTGCCCGATGAAACCGCATCCTGCGGATATATTCGGTCGGATCGCGTTTCATCACCAGCCCGCCATCGGGAACTGTCAGCCAGTCATACAGCCGGGTCAGCATGAAACGCAGCGCCGATCCGCGCGCCAGCATCGGCAGTGCTGCCTTTTCCTGATCGCTCAGGGGCCGCACGCTCTGATAGCCGGCAAGCAATGCCTTGCCCTTGGTGAGATTGAAGGAAAAATCCTTCTCGAAGCACCAGGCGTTCAGGCATGTGGCGACGTCGTAGGCGTAAAGGTCGTTGCAGGCGAAATAGAAGTCGATCAGGCCGGAGAGCTTCTCGCCGAGAAAGAAAACATTGTCCGGGAAAAGATCCGCATGGATGATGCCTTCCGGGAGGCCCTTCGGCCAGTTCCGCTCGAAGTCGGTGAAGTCGGTGTCGACTTCGGCCGCGAGGCCCGGCTCGACCTCGTCGGCACGGTCGCGGGCTGCTGCCCAAAGCTTGCGCCAGCCCTCGATGCCCAGTGCATTCGGGCGGGTCATTGGAAAATCGGCTCCGGCCAGATGTAGCGCGGCCAGCGCCTTGCCGACCTCGGCGCAATGGATCGATGCCGGCCGCCGCAGCGAGAGCCCCTCGAGGAAGGTGATGATGACGGCCGGCCGCCCGGCGAGCGTGCCGATGACGCTGCCGTCATGCGCGGTCACCGGCAGCGGGCAGGACACGCCCTTTTTGGCGAGATGACCCATCAGCCCGAGGAAAAACGGCAGGTCGGCCTTCTCGACCCGCTTTTCGTAGAGCGTCAGGATGTAGGAACCGCTGGAGGTGTGCAGCAGGAAGTTCGAGTTCTCGGTGCCCTCGGCTATGCCCTTGTAGGACAGGAGATTGCCGACCGGGTAGTGCTTCAGGAATGCGCCGAGCTCGCCTTCCGCAACGTCGGTATAGACCGCCATGCGCCTTACGCGGCCCCGTTGACGAAGGCCATGTCGGCCGCCGTCAGTTCGACATCGCGCAGTACCCGCATGACGGGAAAATCCTCCGTTTCGGTGGCCGTGATGGCCAGGTCGATCGTGACATCGAAGCGCTGGCGGAACGCATCGATGATCTCGTCGACGATGATCTCCGGCGCCGACGCCCCCGCCGACAGGCCGAGCGTCGAGATGTCGCCGATATCATCCCACGGAATCTCCGCGGCGCGTTGCACGAGAAGCGACATGGTGGCGCCGGCACGCTCCGCCACTTCGACGAGACGCCGCGAATTGGACGAATTGGGCGCGCCGACGATCAGGTAGAGATCGGCGCCCGCGGCGGTGTCCTTGACCGCTTCCTGGCGATTGGTGGTGGCATAGCAGATCGATTCCGCGGCTGGCGCCCGCAGGTCGGGAAAGCGATCCTGCAGCGCCCGGATAATGCCGGCGGTGTCCTCGACCGAAAGCGTGGTCTGGGTGACGAAGCCGAGCGCCTTCGGGTCGGCCGGCGCAAGCTTCGCGGCATCGGCCTCGGTCTCGATCAGCGTTACCGCGCCTTCCGGCAATTGTCCCATGGTGCCGATCACCTCGGGGTGTCCGGCATGGCCGATCAGGAGCACATGGCGGCCGAGCCGCTGGTGGCGCATCGCCTGCTTGTGGACCTTCGAGACCAGCGGACAGGTGGCGTCGAGATAGAACAGGTTGCGCGCCTGGGCATCCGCCGGCACCGATTTCGGCACGCCATGCGCCGAGAAAACGACCGGCGACTGCCGATGTTCGGCGGGGATCTCGGAGAGTTCCTCGATGAAGACGGCGCCAAGACTTTGCAGCCCTTCGACGACATAGCGGTTGTGCACGATCTCGTGGCGAACATAGACCGGCGCGCCATATTTTTTCAGCGCCAGCACGACGATCTGGATGGCACGGTCGACGCCGGCGCAAAAACCGCGCGGCTGGCAGAGCCGGATCGTGAGGGGAGGCTTTGTCGTGGTCTGAAGCATTTAATCCGGGCCGGGTTGAACAGAGCCGAAATGAGGTGCCTACCCCCGTCCTGTCAAGGGCGATGGCTCATTCCGCTTTCGCAGGCTTGCGAAGCCGCAGGACGAGAACAGCGGCGAGTGCCGCTGCGAGCCCATACCAAGTCATCGCATATTGCAGATGGCTGTTCGGCAGGTCGATGATGGTGACACCGCCGATGGGCAAACCGCCCGGGGTAGGCCTCTTGTCGGCGTCGATGAAGATCGGCACCAGCGTCGCGCCCGCCGGCAGGCCGGCGCTCGCCGCCATGGCGTCGCGGTCTTTCCAGTAGAAGATGTTCTTCGGCACGTCATTGTCGGGAAGCATCATCGATGGCTTTGCCGGCAGCGGATTGCGGGCGAGCCCGGTGACCGTCACCTTGCCCGCGACCTGTCCCTTGGCGCGCTTGGCGGCGTCCTTGAGGTCGTAGGGTACGAAACCGCGATTGATCAGGACGAAGCGGCCATCGTCGAGGGCCAGCGGTGTGTAGACGTTGAAGCCCGCGTCACCTTCCCATGTCGCATAGAAATGCCGTTCGCCCGAATGCAGGAACGTGCCGCTGACGGTCACCGGCGTGTAGTCGACGTCACCGGTCGAGGCGAATTCCTTCTCGACTTCGGCCAGCGGCCGCGGCGCCGAGTGGGTGCGCTGATCGATGGTCTGGAGAAGACCTTCCTTCCAGTGCAGACGCTGCATCTGCCAGGTGCCGAGCGCGAGCAGGATCAGCAGCAGAACCAGGCCAAGGCCGAGCAGCAATACCGATCCCGGCCGCGAACGGCCGCCGTCCTTGGCGGACATGTCGGTCATTCGCCGCGGTCCAGCCGGCCCTCGGCAGCCTTGTTGCGGTACTGCAGCGTGAGCAGAACGCCCTTGATCAGCCGGAGCGCCGTCAGGCACAGCACCACGGCTAGCGGGATCCAGACCAGCAGATGCAGCCAGAGCGGCGGGCTCAGCGTCACTTCAACCCAAAGCGCCAGGCCGACGATGATAAAGCCGATGATCAGGATAACGAAGACCGCGGGCCCGTCGCCGGCATCGGCATAGGAGTAATCGAGGCCGCAATTGGTGCAGCGTTTGCCGACGGTGAGGAAGCCCGCAAACAGCCGCCCCTCGCCGCAGCGCGGGCAGCGTCCATGCAAGCCAGCCGAAATCGGGTCGATCGGAGGCCAGATCGCCTTGTCTTCACGCATGGAAGCGTCGTCGCTCATTGCTTACCGCTCAATCTCGATGGATGTCCCATCGACCGCCATTGCCCAGGTTTCGTCCGTGTCGGAGTCCGTAGCCGCAATGCAGCCGTCGGTCCAGTCGACCAATTGAAGCAGAAGAAGGCGGCCACGTCGCCGCGGCCGCCCTCCCCGGATCGATATCAGCCGACTGGTATCAGTGGGCTTCGATGACCGCGCCGACCGATCCCCAGACGTAGATCGATGTGAACAGAAACAGCCAGACCACGTCGACGAAGTGCCAGTACCAGGCAGCCGCCTCGAAGCCGAAATGCTGCTTGGGGGTGAAGTCGCCCTTCATCGCCCGGATCAGGCAGACAGCCAGGAAGATGGTGCCGATGATGACGTGGAAACCGTGGAAGCCGGTCGCCATGAAGAAAGTGGCGCCGTAGATGGAATCCTTGAAGGCGAACGGAGCGTGCATGTACTCGTAGGCCTGGACCATGGTGAACAGCATGCCGAGGCCGACGGTCAGCACCAGGCCGTTGATCAGCCCCTTGCGGTCGCCGTGGATGAGCGAATGGTGCGCCCAGGTGACCGTGGTGCCCGACAGGAGCAGGATGACGGTGTTGTAGAGCGGCAGATGGAAGGGATCGAGAACTTCCATGCCCTTCGGCGGCCAGACGCCGCCGGTAAACGCGGTTCGGGCATATTGCTGCGCCTCGCTCGGAAACAGGCTGGCGTCGAAATAGGCCCAGAACCAGGCAACGAAAAACATCACCTCCGAGGCGATGAACATGATCATGCCGTAGCGCAGGTGGAGCGATACGACGCGCGTGTGATGGCCCTCATGCGCTTCCTTGATCGTGTCGGACCACCAAGCGAACATGGTGTAGAGCACGATTACGAGGCCGATGAAGAACAGCCAGGGATTGGCGATGTTGAAGCCGAAGATCGGAAAGCTGCCGCCCTTCAGGTATTCCATCAGGCAAACGCCGCCGAATGCGGTGACAAGCGCCCCTACCGATCCCAGGAAAGGCCACGGGCTCGGATCGACGAGATGATAGTCGTGATTTTTTGCGTGCGCGTCTGCCATATCAACCCCCGAGATTTCCTTCGGTATCCGAAACTGTCTTGCTATTCACTTTGACCGGCTCCGACGAGGCGACCGGCTTGTTCTTCTCGACCGGGAACATCGTGTAGGACAAGGTAATCGTCTTGACGTCCTTCAGTTCGGGCACGTTCACGATGTCGGGGTCGACATAGAACAGGACCGGCATATCGAGCGTCTCGCCGGGCTTCAGCGTCGTATCGGTGAAGCAGAAGCACTCGACCTTGTTGAAATAGGGACCCGCCAGTTCCGGCTGCACGTTGAAAGTGGCGCGGCCGGTGACGGGGCGATCGAACTTGTTGGTGGCCTGATAATGCGCCTGTACGGTCTCACCGATCTTCATGGTCATCGAGCGCTGGACCGGCTGAAACTCCCAGGGCACGCCGGCAATATTGGCGTCGAAGCGCACCGTGATCTCGCGGTCGAGCACGCGGCCGGCATACTGCTTCTCGACGCGTTGCGTCGTGCCGCCATAGCCTGTCGCCTGGCAGAACATCTTGTAGAGCGGCACCGCCGCATAGGCCATGCCGATCATGCCGCTGAAGAAGGCAAGGCAGACCGCCGCGACGATGCGGTTGCTGTTCCTCCCGGCCGGCTTTTCAGACGTCTCGAGGCTCATCACATCGTGCCCGACAAATTGTGCTCGAACTTCACGATCGTCGCGACATAGAAGATGACGACCAGCACGGCCAGCGCCACGCCGATGGCAACGGAACGGCTGCGCCGGGCCTTCTTCTGACGCTCGGTCAACGTTACCGTCTCGAGCTTTTCCTCGATCATGGTCATACTCCACCCACGGCAAGCGCGCGCTCGAGGACGCTGTCCGCCAGATAGACGGCGAAGATGGCGAAGAGATAGAGCAGCGAATAACCGAACAAGGCCTTTGCCGGCTTCATGACGCGGTCGGTGTCGGCCATGCCGAGCACCTTCCACGCATACCAGACGAAGCCGACCCCAAGCAGCACAGCGGCCACGCCATAGACCGGCGTGGTATAGCCAAGCAGCCATGGCAGCACGCCGACCGGGGCCAGCACCAGCGCGTAGGCGAAGATCTGGCGGCGGGTCGAGGCGTGGCCGGCGATAACAGGCATCATCGGGATGCCGGCGCGTTGGTAGTCCTCGGACTTGAACAGCGCCAACGCCCAGAAATGCGGCGGCGTCCACAGGAAGATGATCAGGAACAGGATCAGGCTTTCGAGGCTGACCGTGCCGGTGACCGCGGCCCAGCCGATGACAGGCGGAATGGCGCCGGCGGCACCGCCGATGACGATGTTCTGCGGCGTCCAGCGCTTCAGCCACATCGTGTAGACCACGGCATAGAAGAAGATGGTGAAGGCCAGCAGCGTCGCCGACAGCCAGTTGACCAGCACGCCAAGCGTCATCACCGACAACACCGAAAGCACCAGGCCGAAGCTCAGCGCCTCGTGCGGCTGGATGCGGCCGGCCGGTACCGGACGGCTGGCTGTCCTGGTCATGACCGCGTCGATATCGGCGTCGTACCACATGTTGAGAGCGCCCGACGCTCCGGCGCCGATGGCGATCGCCAGGATGGCGATCACCGCCAGCAGCGGATTGATGGTGACGGGCGCCGCGACCAGGCCGACAAAGGCGGTGAACACCACCAGCGACATGACGCGCGGCTTCAGCAGAGCGAAGAAATCGCCCGCCGTCGCTTCCGACATGCGGAAGCCCGCTTCGTCAATGCTGGTTTCGTCGACTAGGGCCATGCGTACTCAAGTCCATTATTCCGTTGGCCGAAACCGCCGGCGTGCCGGCGGTTTCGTATTCGAGCGGTCGCCGCTTCACCTGATCTTCGGCAGCTGCTCCCACTGGTGGAAGGGCGGCGGCGAAGGCAACTGCCATTCGAGCGTCGTTGCGCCCTCGCCCCATGGATTGGCGCCGGCGATCCGCTTCTTCTGGAAGGCTTCGAACACGCCGTAGAGGAAGATCGCCACGCCGACGGCCGAAATATACGAACCGTAGGACGAAACCATGTTCCAGCCGGCAAACGCGTCCGGATAGTCGATGGTGCGGCGCGGCATGCCGGCCAGCCCGAGGAAATGCTGCGGAAAGAAGATCAGGTTGACGCCGACAAACGTGACCCAGAAGTGGGTGTTGGCGATGACCGGCGAATACATGTAGCCGGTCATCTTCGGGAACCAGTAGTACCAGCCGGCGAAGATGGCGAACACCGCACCCAGCGACAGCACGTAATGGAAGTGCGCGATGACGAAGTAGGTGTCATGCAGCGAGCGGTCGAGGCCGGCATTTGCCAGTTGAACGCCGGTGACGCCGCCGATGGTGAACAGGAAGATGAAGCCCAACGCCCACAGCATGGGCGTCTTGAACGAGATCGACCCGCCCCACATCGTCGCGATCCACGAGAAGATCTTCACGCCCGTCGGCACCGCGATGACCATGGTGGCGAAGACGAAATAGCGCTGCGTGTCGAGCGACAGGCCGGTCGTGTACATGTGGTGCGCCCAGACGATGAAGCCGACGGCGCCGATCGCGACCATGGCATAGGCCATGCCGAGATAACCGAACACCGGCTTCCTCGAGAAGGTCGAGACGATATGGCTGATGATGCCGAAGCCCGGCAGGATCAGAATGTAGACTTCCGGATGGCCGAAGAACCAGAACAGGTGCTGGAACAGGAGCGGGTCGCCGCCGCCATCGGGAGCAAAGAAGGTGGTGCCGAAGTTGCGATCGGTGAGCAGCATGGTGATGCCGCCGGCCAGGACAGGCAACGACAAAAGCAGCAGGAAGGCGGTGATCAGCACCGACCAGGCAAACAGCGGCATCTTGTGCAGCGTCATGCCAGGCGCGCGCATATTGAAGATGGTGGTGATGAAGTTGATGGCGCCGAGGATCGAGGAAGCACCGGCGATGTGAATCGACAGGATCGCCAGATCCATGGCCGGTCCGGGCTGGCCGGAGGTCGAGAGCGGCGGATAAAGCGTCCAGCCGCCGCCGACGCCAAAGGCGCCCGGCGCGCTCGGCACGAACATCGAGGTGAGCAGCAAGATGAAAGCCGGAGGCAGAAGCCAGAACGAGATGTTGTTCATGCGCGGGAACGCCATGTCGGGCGCGCCGATCATGATCGGAACCATCCAGTTGGCAAAGCCGCCGATCAGTGCCGGCATGACCATGAAGAAGATCATGATCAGGGCGTGTGCGGTGGCGAAGGCATTGTACATGCTCTTGCCGCCGTCGACCGCGGCATCGCCGTTCATGCCGTAGACCATCTGCGCCAGACCGCTGAAGATCTGGATGCCGGGCTCCTGCAGCTCCATGCGGATGGCGACGGACAGGGCGCCGCCGATGACGCCGGCCATGATCGCGAAGATCAGATAGAGCGTGCCGATGTCCTTGTGGTTGGTCGAATAAACCCAGCGCACCCAACCACGGTAAGGTTTGTGGTCGTGCCCGTCGTGAGCTGCAGCGTCTGCCATGTTCCGCTCCGTTCCCTGATCTTTTCTGGCCGCAGGCTTCAGTTGCCGGCGACAGCTATCTTGTTCTGGCCGTCGACCGCAGCCATCAGCGTCCTGTTGGCGCCGGGCAGATCGGTCTTGGCCGCCGCCAGCCAGGTCTTGAACTGTGCGTCGGAGACCACGCGAATGGCGATCGGCATGAACGCATGGTCCTTGCCGCAGAGCTGCGAACACTGGCCGTAGTAAAGACCTTCCTTCTCCGCCTTGAACCAGGTCTCGTTGGTGCGTCCCGGAATGGCGTCGATCTTGATGCCGAAGGAGGGCATGGCGAAGGAGTGGATCACGTCGGTCGCGGTGACGAGCACGCGGGTCATCGTGTTGACCGGCACCACCAATTCATTGTCGACGGCGAGCAGGCGCGGATAGACCTTGCGATCTTCCTTGCCGGCGGCCGAACGGTCGCCGTCTTGCAGTATGGCGGAGTTGAAGGAGAGCGTATTCTCAGTCTGATATTCGTAGTCCCAGTTCCACTGGTTTCCGGTCGCCTTGACCGTCAGCTTGGCTTCTTCAGGCGGCGTGTACTGCGCCGTCAGCAGCTGGAACGAGGGAATTGCGAGACACAGCAGGATCACGACCGGGCCGACGGTCCAGATCACCTCGATCAGCGTGTTGTGGCTGGTCTTGGAGGGAACCGGGTTCGCGCTCGCGCGGAATTTCACGATGCAGTAGGCGAGGAGAAGCAACACCAGCACGGTGACCGGGACGATGAACCACATCGTGTAGTTCCCGAACCACTCGATCTGCCGCATCATATCGGTCGCCGGCGGCTGGAAGGTCGTCTCCCAATCCACGGGTTGATCGGCGCGAGCGGATGTGCCGGCGAAAAGCGTAATAGCGGCACAAGTGCTTAGAAACTTGGCACTTGCTGGAAACTTGGCGTTTGCCAGGAAATTTCTCATCGCCCTCTTCGTCTCCCAGTTCCTCGCGGCTGTGTGCGCGAGAATAACGAACAATGCCCGGACGGGAATCCCGACAGTTTCAAGCTGGTTCAAACCACACTCTTTTTCCCACCGCAAGAAAGGAGCGGGCGAAACCGTGCGGCATTTTGCGCGCAAGCCACGATGCACCCTGAAAGGCTGCGGCGACAGCCTCGAATCGCGTATGGTCGGGCTATCACCACATTCCTGTGGGCTCCACGTGCGGAGCGTCGCAATTCGGGCGAAATTGGCAAGGAAAAGCGCCGAGTTGGCTTTTTCAGGGCAGACCGGCCGCGGTCTCGTCCTTTACTTGGCTTTGGCGCGGCTTAAAGTGCCGTGATTCGCAATGGAGCCGTCATGAACTCTTGGCTTTCGGGATTTGGGCTTTCGAGAAGCTTGGCGATGATCCGCTTCCTCGCCGCCCTGTCCGCAATCGGCCTGTCCGCAATGGTCTTTTCAGGCACGGCCAATGCGGCGCAGCCGAGCGGCACCGTGCGCTCGACGCATGGTGCGTGGTCGATCATCTGCGACACGCCCGCCGGCGCCACCTCGGAACAATGCGTGATGATGCAGAACGTCGTCGCCGAGGACCGCCCGGAGATGGGGCTGTCGGTCGTCGTGCTGCGCACCGCCGACAACAAGGCCGAGATCCTGCGCGTGCTGGCACCGCTCGGCGTGCTGTTGCCCAACGGGCTCGGCCTCAACGTCGACGGCAAGGATATCGGCCGCGCCTATTTCGTGCGCTGCTTCCAGGACGGCTGCTATGCCGAGGTCATTCTCGAAAAGCCGCTGCTCGACACGTTGAAGACCGGCACGTCCGCCACCTTCATCGTCTTCCAGACCCCGGAAGAAGGCATCGGCATCCCGGTCGACCTCAAGGGTTTCGCAGACGGTTTTGCCGCCCTGCCCTGAGGCTCCCCGTTTGGCCTTGAAACTGCTCGATCCGGACGACTTCGAGATATTCAAGCGAATTCGCCTGGAGGCCTTGCGCACAGTTCCCGAAGCCTTCGCCAGCAGCGCAGCGGATTGGGAAAGTCTGCCGGACGAGGAATGGCGGCGGCGCCTGACGAACACCCCGGTCGTCGTCAGCTTTCAAGACCAGGAACCCGTCGGCCTAATGGGCCTGATGCGGCAGCAGGCCGGCAAGATGGCGCATCGCGCCACCATCGTCATGGTCTATTTGCGTGGCTCGGAGCGTGGCGGCGGGCATGCGGTGGCGATGCTCAATCTGCTGCTCGATCACGCCCGCACATTGCACATAAGGCAGGTCGAACTGGCTGTAAGTGCGGAAAATCAGGCGGCCATCCGATTCTATCTACGCGAGGGTTTTCACGAAATCGGCCGCATACCTGGCGCCTTGCTTCATGAAGGCCGAGAGATCGACGAAATCATGATGGCGCGACGCCTGATTTAGCATCTGCCGTATTCGACTCGCAAAGATTGCCGAATGGCGCGCTGACGCCTACATGCCGGTGAAACCGCTTACTGAAGGGCACGCGCCATGAACAGCCTGATCGGCCAATTCGATATTTCAGACGATCGCATCAAGCAGATCGTCGCCGAGACCATCAACGGCGCCGACGATGGCGAACTGTTTCTCGAATACAGCGAGAGCGAAGCGCTGATGTTCGACAATGGCCGGCTGAAAACCGCCAATTTCAACACCGACCAGGGTTTCGGCCTGCGTGCAGTCGCCGGTGAGGCCAGCGGCTACGCCCATTCCAGCGATCTGTCCGAAGCCTCGCTGCTGCGCGCCGCCGATGCCGTGTCGACCGTCAAGGGCGGCTATTCCGGCACGCTCGCCGCGGCACCCGCCCGCACCAACCGCCATCTCTATGGCGAAGAGAACCCGATCCCCTCGCCTTCATTCGAGGTCAAGGCGAAGCTTTTGCAGGAAATCGACGCCTGGCTGCGCGCGGAGGACCCGCGGGTGCGCCAGGTTTCGGCATCGCTGACCTCATCTTGGCAGCATGTCGAGATCGTGCGCGCCGACGGCCAAATGGTGCGCGACGTCCGCCCGCTGGTCCGGGTCAGCGTCTCGGTCGTCGTCGGCGACGGCGACCGCCAGGAGAGCGGCTCCTACGGCATGGGCGGACGCAAGGCGTTTGGCGACTTCCTGATCGAGGACAGCTGGAAGCACGCCGCCAAGGAGGCGCTCAGGCAGGCGCTGGTCAACCTGGAAGCCGTTCCGGCGCCGGCGGGCACCTTCGATATCGTGCTGTCCAGCGGCTGGCCGGGCGTCATGCTGCACGAGGCCGTCGGCCATGGACTCGAAGGCGACTTCAACCGCAAGAAGACCTCGGCGTTCGCCGGCCTGCTCGGCCAGCAGGTCGCCGCCAAGGGGGTCACCGTCGTCGATGACGGCACCATGCCGGAGCGGCGCGGCTCGCTTACCGTCGACGACGAAGGCACGCCGTCGGCCCGCAACGTGCTGATCGAGGACGGCAAACTGGTCGGTTACATGCAGGATCGCCAGAACGCCCGGCTGATGGGCATGAAGGCGACTGGCAACGGCCGGCGCGAAGGCTACGCGCATCAGCCGATGCCGCGCATGACCAACACCTACATGACCGCAGGCGACATGGAGCCGGACGAGATCATCGCCTCGGTCAAGAACGGCATCTACGCCGTCTCCTTCGGCGGCGGCCAGGTCGACATCACCTCCGGCAAATTCGTCTTCGGCTGCACCGAGGCCTACATGATCGAAAACGGCAAGGTGACGCAGCCGATCAAGGGCGCCATGCTGATCGGCAACGGGCCTGACGCCATGCACCGTGTTTCCATGATCGGCAACGACATGAAGCTCGACACCGGCATCGGCATGTGCGGCAAGGCCGGCCAAGGCGTGCCGGTCGGCGTCGGCCAGCCGCATCTCAGGATGAACCAGATGACGGTGGGCGGCACCCGGGTTTGATTTTGTCCGCCGGTCGATTTGTTGCAGTTGGAGTAGCGCTGCCCCTCATCCGCCTGCCGGCACCTTCTCCCCGTATAGGGACGGGGAGAAGACGCAGACCGTGTGCCGGACTCTTCCTACAGCGGGTAATTGGCGACGGCTTTGGCGCAGGGTCCCTTTCTCCCCGTCACTATACGGGGAGAAATGCCCGGCAGGGCAATGAGGGGCGGCGCTGACCGACGACACTTATCGACGCGCAGTGCGGCGCGTCCTAACGCCTTCTTCTCGGCTTCTCCAGCAGTGCCACCGCCTCGACATGCGGCGACCAGAGGAACTGGTCGATCGGCGTCACGCTTTTCAGCGTGTAGCCGCCGTCGAGCAGGATCCGCAAATCCCGCGCCAGCGTCACCGGGTTACAGGACACCGCGGCGACAAACGGGACATCCGAGCGGGCTATCTGCTTCGACTGGTCCTCGGCGCCCGCCCGCGGCGGATCGAAGACGAGGCCGTCGAAGGCGTTCAATTCCTTGAACGTCAGCGGACGGCGAAACAGGTCGCGACGTTCGCTCGTCACCCGCTTCAAGCCGGTGGCGAAGCGTGATCCCCGGTCGAGCGCCGAAAGTGCGGCCGCATCGCCTTCCACGGCGTGGACTTCCGATTTCGCTGCAAGCCGGAGCGCAAAGCTGCCGCACCCGGCGAAAAGATCAGCGACCTTCTTGGCGCGCTTCAGATGTCCGCCGACGACGTCGGCCATGGCCTGTTCGGCGGCCTCGGTCGCTTGCAGGAAGGCGCCCGGCGGCACGGCGACTGCGACGCTGCCGAACATGACGACAGGCTTCCTTGGTTCGATGATGATCTCGTCATCGATGGACAGCCTGGCAAAGCCTTGCGCCATGACAAAATTGGCCGCGACACGGCGCTGGTGTTCGCCAAGCTTGCCGGAGTCATGAGCGGCCACGTCCAGGCCCGAACCCGTCACGGTGACCGCCAGCCGGAACGATTTGGTGGTAGCGCATATCAAATCGGCGAGCGCCTTCAGCGGGGCGAGCGCGACGACGATCTCGGGCAGCGAGATCGGACATTCCGATATCGAGATGAGTTCCGACGATAGATGGCGATTGAAGCCGAGCAGCATGCCGCTGTCGGTGCGCCGGGCGGCAAGCACGACACGGCGCCGTGTCTGCGGTGCGCAGGCCACTAGCTCGCCGATCTGGCAATCGATGCCCTTGCCTTTCAGGGCGTGCACCACCTTCTCGCGTTTCCACTGGCGATAGGCTTCGGCCTGGCAATGCTGAAGGGCGCAGCCGCCGCATTCGGTGAAGTGGCGGCAGGCGGGATCGACGCGTAGCGGCGAGGCTTCCAGAACCGCCATCAGCGTGGCGCGATCCCTTTCGCGCGCGGCGGTGACAACCTCGCCGGGCAGCGTGAAGGGAATGAACAGATCGCCGCTTTCGGTCTCGGCGATGCCGTCGCCCTGGGCGCCAAGCTTTGTGATGGTGAAGCGCGCGCTCATCGGTCCTTGACCCCACCTAGCAGGAATTCGCGATTGCCGTCGCTGCCTTCGATAGACGACAGATGCAGGCCGAGCGAGCGCCAGCCAGGCACGGTGTCCAGCCAATCCTGCAACAGGCCGGCGACGCGGGCGGCGTCATACGGATCTTTCAGCAGCCCGCCCTTGCCGATTGCTTCCCTGCCGGCCTCGAATTGCGGCTTGACCAGAAACACCGCGGCGGCTCCCAGCTTGGCAAAGGCGAGTGCCGGCGGCAGCGCCAGTTTCAGCGAGATGAAGCTGACGTCGGAGACGATGAAATCCGGAATGCGGCCGGCAAGATCGGCGATTGTGAGATCGCGGGCGTTAAGCCCCTCGATCACGGTCACGCGCGCGTCCTCGCCAATGTCTGGATGCATCTGGCCGTGACCGACATCGATAGCGGTGACATGGGACGCGCCACGCTCCAGCATCACCTGGGTGAAGCCGCCGGTCGAGGCGCCGATGTCGAGCGCCTCGCTTCCGGCCGGATCGAGTCCGAAATGGTCGAGCCCGGCGATCAGCTTCAGCGCCGCGCGCGAGACATAGCCTTGCGCCGGATCATCGACGGCAATGATGCAGGTGGGCTGAACGGCCTGGCCGGGCTTGCGGGCAATGGCGCCGTCGACCGTTACCGTGCCGCGTTCCACCGCGTCGCGGGCACGCGAACGGCTGGCAAACAGCCCGCGCTGGACGAGCAGGTCGTCGAGCCGCTGGCGTGTGCTGGCTGGCAGAGGCGAGTTCATCGGCCTTCATGGCGAAAGCCGACGGCGATGGCAAGGCGCTAAGCGGGCATCGAAGGGAGGGATAGTCTCCATTGCCGCCATCGTGCGCGGCAATACTGGGTTTTGAGACGATGCTGGATGGTTCTGTCACGCCCGCCATCCTTTTGAAAATCCCTGCGTTTGCACTCGTTGGAGGCTGGTCGTCGTCGAAGCACGATACGTCGCCGTTTGCAGACCACTGTTTCGAATTCGAGAAACCCTAAGGAATTATTAACCTATTTTCGTCGCATTTGCTTGAGGACTTCAATGTTATGATCGAGAAGACCGGTAAAACGGGATGAAAAGGCGGCAATCTTGGAAACGGCCATCGATATCGTCTACAAGGCTCTCGACCGGATTTCTGGGGCCGGGCTGCTGGCGACGGGGCTTCTGTTTCTGACTGCTCTCGCCAGCGCCATCGTCGCCTATTGGCGCACGGTCGAGAAAAAGAGCCTGAAAGAATTCTTCGAGTTCGCGATCCCGCAGGAAATCATCACTCACCCCTCGGCAAGGGCCGACCTGCTGTTCTGGGTGACGAGGAAGGCCCTGATGCCGTTCCTCATGCTGCCTGCCGGAATCGTTTTCGTCGGCGCCGTCGGTTATGCGACGAACTGGCTGCTTTCGACGCCCCTGGCGATACAGTCGCCCCTGATCGAGGGCCCGGCAGGGCCGGTAACGGTGACGATCTTCACCATCACGATGCTTCTCGCCTACGACATCTCCTACTATCTCTATCATGTCGCCCAGCACCGCTATCCGGTGCTCTGGGAACTGCACAAGGTGCATCATTCGGCCGAGGTGATGGTCGGCATCACCAAGGATCGCGTCCACCCGCTCGACGAATTGATGAACCGAGCCTGGGACGGCGTCATTCCCGGCATCTGCTTCGGCATCTGGTCGCTGGTCTCGCTGAACCTGGTCGAGCTGACGGTCTTCGGCGTCAACGTCTATGTCATACGCAACATACTGATGATGGATTTCGTCAGGCACACGCATTTCAAGATCTCGTTTGGGCCGCTGAACAACCTGATCTTGTGCCCGCACTGGCATCAGTTGCACCACAGCACGGACCCGCGCCATTACGACAAGAACTTCGGCCTGCTTTTTTCGTTCTGGGATCGGCTCTTCGGAACCCTATGCGTTCCCAGGCCGGACGAGGACTTCAAGTTCGGCTTGATCGAACGCAACGTGCGCGACTATCAGTCGCTCGCGGGCCTCTACATCCTGCCGCTGAAGCGGATATGGCGGCTGATCGCCAGACGCTTCCGAACCGACAAGTCCGAGCCGCGGCAATCGTTGCAAAGGAGCGAGCCTTGAACGCGCCTGTCGTGTACCGGCTGCCGCGAACGCACCGGATCGAAATCGCGACTTCGGCGGCGCGCCTTGAAGAAATCGCGCCCGCCTGGGCTGCGCTCTGGCAGCGCGCCGGCGGCCTCGTCTTCCAGCATCCGGACTGGATCTCGGCCTGGTGGCGCACGACGTCGCATCGGGACCGGCGCGACCTCAGGATCGGGTTGGTCTGGAGAGGCGAGCGGCTCGAAGCCGTCATTGCGCTCGCGACCTTCAGGCGCTCCGGCATCCGCGTCCTGGAATGGGCGGCGAAGGATCACTGCGACTATGGCGATGTCCTGTTTGCTCCCGATGGCGACCCGGACATCCTGCCGCAGCTCTGGCAATGCATTCTCGACCATGGCGGCTTCGACCTCGTCTATCTCAATCGCCTGTTGCCCGACGCCCGGTTCCAGGCCCTGCTCAGTGCTGCCGCCCCGGGCCGCGGCAGGATCTTGCAGCCAAACCACCGCAGCGAGATCAGCTATCGTGTCGCTGGCGCTGGGCAAAGCGGCGCGCAGTGGTTCGAAAGCCAATCGAAGAAGACCCGGCAGAACTATCGCCGCGGCCGCAAATTCATGGAAGAAGGCGGCGCGCTGCGCTTCCGCCTGATGGATGCGCACGAAGCCCGCGAGCCGGTGCTCGAGCGCTTGGCGGCGCTGAAGCGGCTATGGCTTGCAAAGCACGGCCGTGTTTCGGACCTCTTCGACGAAGGCTCCGCCGCTCTGGCGGCCCTGGTCTCGGTCCTGGCCGAACTCGGATTGCTCCGCATCTTCGTGCTCGAACGCGACGATGCGATCATCGCCGTCTCGATCAATTTCGAGCAGCATGGAACGATGATGGCTTTCGTCACAACCTACGATCCGGCCTTCGAGCGGGCCTCGCCGGGCATGGTCTTGATGATGGATTACATCCAGTGGTCGCTTGACCGGGGCTTGACCACGGTCGACTTTCTCTCCGGCGGGGAGGATTTCAAGCGCCGTTTTGCGACGCAATCGGTGATCTTGTCGTCGGTGATGGGTGGGCGAAGCCTGCGCGGACGCCTCGCCGCCCTGGCGGACCGCGCCCGCCACGCCACGAATTCCTGGCGCTCCGAGAAACCGTCGAGACAAGCAGAGCTGGCCGCGGAGTAACATTGCCAGCTTTTTTAGATCGCCTGCATGCGGCAAGCGCGATAAAATGCCCCTCTCAAGCAGCAGATACCGCTCGTTGGAACCTCGGTGCGGAGGAGGATGGATGCTGACGGGAACCTGCCACTGTGGGGCAACCCACTGGACCCTGGAGGGCGATCCCGGGTCGATCACAGCCTGCAACTGCACGCTTTGCCGTCGCTATGGCACGCTCTGGGCCTACGACTATGTCGACGAACGCGTCCGCGTTGCCGGACCGGTCAGCAGCTATAGGCGCCCCGGAAAGGAATCGCCTTCGCTCGAAATCCTATTCTGTCCGACTTGCGCCTGCGTGCTTGCCTGGCGAGGCTTGCGCTCCGATGCCTCCGGGCGCACACGCATCGCGGTCAATGTGCGGCTTGCAGCACCGGAGGCCGTCGCCGGCTTGCCGATCGACCATTTCGACGGTCTCGACACCTTTGACGACCTGCCGCGCGATGGTCGCTGCGTAGGCGACATGTGGTCTAGCGCGCGTCGCGTCGAAACGGATCCATGCGACGCGCTCCGGTCTTTGCTCCATGCATGTCGTTGTCTCGAAACCTGGGTCACTTTTTGAGCGACATGCATTATTTGTTTCACGCATGTCGTTGTCTCGAAACCGGGGCCACTTTTGAGCGACATGCATTAGAAGATCGTCCGCGAAGCCCGACGCTCGACGGCAGGAGACAGGCCATCGTCCACGTCGCCGGCTGCTTCCTTGCGCGGATGCTCGACCGGCGCGGCCGGCGCGATGACCAATTGCGGCACCTGCTTGTAGGAAAAACCGCCGCGGATATCGCCCATCTTGTTGGCGACGATGCCCACCGCCGCTTTTTCGAGATTGCGGTCGTAACGCGTTTCGGCGGCGGCGGGTGCCGCGATGACCGCCAAGACGGCCGCGCCGCATAGAAGCCTCTTCATTGTCGTTGTCTCCCTGCCTGGTTCCGATCTAGCAGGGCGCCATTGAAAAACGGCCAAGAGACACGGTAAGCAAAACGCCAAACGGCAGTATTACCAACGCGTTAAGGAAGCAAGCCGGTAAACCGGGCAGGTCCTTGAGGTTTTGAGTCAGGCGCGCTGGGCGCGGACCGTATGTCCGAGCGCCATGAAAACGGTGCGCACGATGCCGGCGGCATCGAGACCGGCATCGGCATACATCTTTTCCGGCTTGGCGTGGTCGGTGAACGCGTCGGGCAGCACCAGGGGACGCACTTTCAGGCCGCTTTCCAGCAAGCCCTCATGGGCGAGGAACTGCAGCACATGACTGGCGAAGCCGCCGACGGCGCCCTCTTCCACCGTCACCAGAACCTCGTGCGAGCGCGCCAGCCGCCGGATCAAATCCTCGTCGAGCGGCTTGGCGAAACGGGCATCGGCAACCGTGGTGGAAAGTCCAGCCGCGCCAAGTTCCTCGGCCGCCGCGAGACAATCCTGCAGCCGGGTGCCGAAAGACAGCAGGGCGACCTTCGTGCCTTCCCTGACGATGCGGCCCTTGCCAAGTTCGAGCACCGAGCCGCGTTCCGGCATATCGACGCCGACGCCGTTGCCGCGCGGATAGCGGAAGGCGATCGGGCCGTCATCATAGCTTGCCGCGGTGCGCACCATATGGCGCAGTTCCGCCTCGTCGGCGGCCGCCATGACGACGAAGCCAGGCAGTGTTGCCAGGAAAGTGGTGTCGAAGGCGCCGCAATGCGTCGCGCCATCGGCGCCGACGAAGCCGGCGCGGTCGATGGGAAAACGCACTGGCAGTTTCTGGATCGCGACGTCATGGACGACCTGGTCGTAGGCACGTTGCAGGAAGGTCGAATAGATTGCCACGAAGGGCTTGTAGCCTTCGGTGGCGAGGCCGGCGGCAAAGGTCACGGCGTGCTGCTCGGCGATGCCGACATCGAACGTCCTGGCCGGGAACGCTTCGCCGAACAGGTCGAGCCCGGTGCCGCTCGGCATCGCCGCGGTGACGGCGACGATACGGTCGTCCTCGCGGCCTTCCCTGATCAGGCTTTCGGCGAACACCTTGGTGTAGGCTGGCGCATTGGCTGGCGCCTTGGCCTGCGCGCCAGTGATGACGTCGAACTTGTTGACGCCGTGATATTTGTCGGCGGCGGCTTCGGCCGGCGCATAGCCCTTGCCCTTCTGAGTGACGACATGGATCAGCACCGGGCCTTTGCCATTGTCGCGGACATTCCTCAGAACCGGGATGAGATGCTCCAGATTGTGACCGTCGATGGGACCGATATGATAGAAGCCGAGCTCCTCGAACAGAGTACCGCCAGTGACGTAGCCGCGCGCATGCTCGACCGCCCTGGTGATAGCGCGATCGGCGCGCTTGCCGAGATAGGAGGTCAGTTTCTTGCCGAAGTCGCGCAGGCCGACATAGGCCTTGCCCGAGGCGAGGCGCGCCAGATAGGCGCTCATCGCGCCGGTCGGCGGGGCAATCGACATGTCGTTATCGTTGAGGATGACGATGAGCCTGGCATCGAGCGCGCCGGCATTGTTCATCGCCTCATAGGCCATGCCGGCCGACATCGCGCCGTCGCCGATGACGGCGACGACGTTGTTGCGGCCGCCGGAGAGATCGCGGGCGGCGGCCATGCCGAGGCCGGCCGATATGGATGTCGAGGAGTGGGCGGCGCCGAACGGATCGTATTGGCTCTCGGCGCGGCGGGTGAAGCCCGAAAGGCCGTCCTCCTGCCGCAAGGTGCGGATGCGGTCGCGCCGGCCGGTCAAGATCTTGTGCGGATAGGCTTGATGGCCGACGTCCCAGATCAGCCTGTCATCCGGCGTGTTGAAGACATAGTGCAGCGCCACCGTCAGTTCGACCACGCCAAGGCCGGCGCCAAGATGGCCGCCAGTGCGGGACACGGCGTCGATCAGCTCGGTGCGAAGCTCGGAAGCCAGTTGCGGCAGATCGCTCTCGGCAAGCGTGCGCAGGTCGGCCGGGATGCGGACCGTGTCGAGAAGCGGCGTATGCGGCGTAGCGTTCACGGGTTGGCCTGCTCGGTATGTTCATGGGCGGGATAGGCCGCCGGCCGGCGAAAGTAAATGCTTGGCAGCGACGCGGATCAGGCTTTAGGTCGTTGTTTCATGCATGTCGTTCTCCCAAAACCGGGGCCACTTTTGGGCGACGTACACTAGCTTTCCGGCAACGGGATGAATTCTTCCTCATCTCCGGGAACGATATCGAAGCGGCCTGTCTTCCATTCCTGCTTGGCCTGTTCGATGCGCTCCTTGGAGGACGATACGAAATTCCACCAGATGTAGCGCTTCGAGCCGAGCGAAGCGCCGCCGAACAGCATGAAATGGGCGCCACGCTCCGACGAAACGACGATCTCGTCACCGGGCCGGAACACCAGCAGCCGTTCCGCCGGAAAGACATCGCCTGAAATCGATACCTCGCCTTCCAGCGTGTAGATGGCGCGCTCCTCGGCATCGGGCGGGATCTTCACGCTGGCGCCCGGCGCCAGGCGCAGGTCCGCATAAAGCGTGTCGGAGGCTGTCGTGACCGGAGACTGCAATCCCTGGAAGTCGCCGATGACGACGCGCCCGCTGACGCCCTCGGCATCGATCCCGGGAAGGCGCAAGGCGGCAGTGTTCTCGAACACCGGCGCCACCTCTTCCTTGTCGTCCGGCAGCGCCAGCCATGTCTGTAGACCGGAGACCGACATCGGCGCACCGCGCAGTTCTTCCGGCGTGCGCTCGGAATGGACGATGCCGCGGCCGGCGGTCATCAGGTTCACGTCGCCGGGCTGGATGACCATCTCGGTGCCGAGCGAATCGCGATGCCGGATCTTGCCGTCGAACAGGTAAGTCACCGTCGACAGGCCGATATGCGGATGCGGGCGGACATCGAGCGCCTGGCCGGCGCGCAGGATCGCCGGCCCCATGCGGTCGAAAAAGATGAAAGGCCCGACCAGCCGCCTCTTGGCGGTCGGCAGGGCGCGGCGCACCTCAAAGCCGCCAATATCCTTGGCGTTCGGGATGACCATCAGCTCGATCTGGTCGCTGGCAAAGGCGTCGCCTACTTCGGGATCCTTCCCGGGAAAGAAGCTCATGAACTCTCCTTGTCAGCGACCAATGGCTGCTTGGCCGGATCAGGCAAACCGGGTCGCCGCCTTGGCCCGCAGCTTGGCCGCCACTTCTTCGCGATTGCGGGGATGCTGATGGGTTTCGAGCGAATCCAGCAGCTCGCGCGCCGACGCGGCAATGGCCTCGACGGCGTGGTCGAACGCGTGCTGGTTCTGCTTCGAGGGCCGCGTCGTTCCGCTCAGCTTACGGACAAACTGAAGTGCCGCATCGCGGACTTCGTCATTGGTTGCCGGCGGATCAAAATTGAACAGGGTCTTGATGTTTCTGCACATCGCTTCCTAATCTCCTCTTGCCGTGGAGCCGTTTCAATCGAGACGAGCTTTATCCCTAATCATCATGGTGTCCAAAAGTCGGTGAGACGAGACCGCCGTTGGGGGACGCCTCAATCCGCATCCAGCGGTTCGGTGCCGACAGGCTTGCCGTCGCGCGACAGCCTTATCTTCTCGACCTTGTCCTCGGCGGACTTCAGCAGCCGGTCGCAATGCACCTTCAGCGCTTCGCCGCGCTCATAGATCCGGATCGACTGGTCGAGCGGCACGTCGCCGCGCTCGAGGTCATCGACGATCTTCTCCAGCGCCTCGAGTGCCTGTTCGAAGCTCATAGCCTTGACGTCTTCGTTGGTCGCATCAGCCATCATTCATCCTTTCATCAGTCGCCCGACATGGGCGGCGACCGAAAATGCCAATCCCTGCAGATCGTAGCCGCCCTCGAGCAGGCTGACGAGGCGGTTGCCGCTGTGGCGCGCGGCGCGCTGCATCAGCTGGCCGGTCGCCCAGTCGAAATCGTCCTCGGTCAGATTGATCTCGGCCAGCGGATCGCGATGGTGCGCGTCGAAACCGGCCGAAATGATGATCAGCTCGGGCGCGAAATTGTCGAGCGCCGGCAGGACGCGCGACAGGAAGGCATCGCGAAAGACCTCGCTGCCGGTCTGCGGCGCCAACGGGGCGTTGACGATATTGCCGGCGCCGGTCTCGGTCTTCGCGCCGGTGCCGGGATAGAGCGGCATCTGGTGCGTCGAACAATAGAGCACCGACGGATCGTCCCAGAAAATGTCCTGCGTGCCGTTGCCGTGGTGCACGTCCCAGTCGACGATGGCGACGCGCTCGATGCCATGCTTCTTCTGCGCATAGCGCGCCGCAATCGCAGCGGTATTGAACAGGCAGAACCCCATCGCGGTGGTTTTCTCGGCATGGTGGCCAGGCGGGCGGGCGGCGACGAAAACATTGTCGGCTCGGCCTGAAAAGACGTCGTCGACGGCGGCGTTGGCGGCGCCGATCGCGGTTATCGCCGCCTGCCAGCTCTTCGGGCTGGCGGTGGTGTCGGCATCGATGCGAGCTATGCCTTCGTCGGGAATGGCGGCGCGCACGCGCGCGACGAAGTCGGCGGGATGCGCGTAGAGGATGGTGGCCTCATCGCCTTGAGGCGCCTTGACGCGGTCGAGCGCGGCGAAGGCTTCGTCATCGAGCACCCGTTCTATGGCGCGCAAACGATCGGGCCGCTCGGGGTGGCCGGGTGGCGTGATGTGCTCGAGAAAGATCGGATGGGTGTAGAGACGGGTGGCCATGTTTTCTATCTAGTGCCCTGACGGCGCAATGGCCATGCGTTGCGGCTTGATGGCTGGGGAAATCGCACCTGCGTCCATTCTTGTCGCTAGGCAACGAATCCGGGTTAGCGGTTCCTTCGGAGCGTTCGTCGGCGCGCTGGTTTGAGAAGCAGCAGACGAGAAACCCGCCTGTGCGGTGGGTCATTCGAGCAAATCAGCACCATGGATGAATATCTATCATAGCGGCGGTCACGGTGTCAAGGAAAAAATTCCTACCGTGAACAGCTGCCGGCGCACAAAAAGCTGCCAAGCTGAGTTCGGAGCCTGTTCGTGTCGCCGAGGGGATTGGCGGTGCCGGCGCTTCGTCGTAAGGTCTCGGCCACTGCCTGGTGCCCGCGCAAGCGGGAGAATCGGGAACACGGTTGAACTCCGTGGCGTGCCCAACGCTGTAAGAGGGACCGCGCCGGTAAATGCCACTGTCGATGACGGGAAGGCACCGGACGCGGGTTGATCCCGAGCCAGAAGACCGGCCTGGCAGGCATCGTCATCCGCATGGTCAGGCGGCTGGCATCATAGCAATCGCAAGGGGACAAGCGATGCCGGACACCATGACCGCTCCTATGGGCGACGGATTTGACCAGATGGCGCGCGACGCGGTCTATCGCGCCATGTTCACGCGGCGCGACGTGCGCAGCCATTTCCTGCCCACAGCGCTCGACGACGAATTGCTGGCGCGGCTGCTGCTTGCCGCGCACCACGCGCCGTCGGTCGGCTTCATGCAGCCATGGAATTTCATCGTCATTCGCGATGCCGCACGACGGGCGGAGGTGCGCGACCTGTTCCTGGCCGCGCGCGAACAGGAATTGCCCGCCATCGCGGCAGAGCGGCAGGCGCTCTATCGCAAGCTCAAGCTGGAAGGCATCTGCGAAAGCGCGCTCAACATCTGCATCACCTGCGACCGCGAGCGCTCGAAGAACTCGCCGCTTGGGCGCTGGCACAATCCGGAGATGGATCTCTACAGCACGGTGTGCGCGGTCCAGAATTTCTGGCTGGCGGCGCGCGCCGAAGGCGTCGGCGTCGGCTGGGTCAGCATCATCGAGGCACAGGCGCTGAAAGACCTGCTATCGATTCCCGAGCATGTGACGCCGGTCGCTTACCTCTGTGTCGGCCGCGTTTCGGAGTTCGCCTCAAAACCGGACCTTGAGATGCATGGCTGGCGACGGCGGCTGCCGCTGCCCGAACTGATCATGAGCGAGATTTTTGGCGGCCCAGGCGAGGCGCCGCTCAAATCCACCGTGGCGCGCTTCAACGCGGTTGGCCCCGCACCTGCGACCGCCAGCCCCGCGGATCAGGATGTCGCGCCGGCCGTGCCCCAGCGCGAGCCGCCGAAGGAGGCCAGCGCCTTGTCCCTGAGTTCCCTGAACTTCGACGACGCCTCGGCCAGCCGGTCGTCCCAGGCGGGGTCGGGCACCTGGCCCTCGATGGTCTTGAAATAGACCTGCATCAGGCAGGCGATGGCGAAGGGTTCGATGAAGGCCGCCTTGAAAGCCCAGGCGAAAACGATGGCGAGCACGAAAGCCCAGCCGGCGAGTTGGCCGGGCATCAGGAAAAGAATGGCGCCGGCCGGCGCCAGCATCAGCAGGAAAATCACGAAGGAGACGCCCCACATGATGACTGCCAGCCAGACGGCGTTCTTGACCATGGTCTTGCCGTTCTGGGCGTAGAGCACGACCCCTTGCCTGGCAGTCTCGAACGGCGAGGACGAATTGAGGCGGATGTTGTAGCCGAGGATGATCTCGTCGACATAGGTCAGCGACAGGCGGATCACCGTGTTGAGGAAAGAGACCAAGCCGCTCAGGCCCGGAATAGGAAGGAAGGCGGCAACGCCGCCTAGCAAGCCGGTGATGGCGCGGATGGCACCCTTGACCAGCTGGTCGATGACGAAAAGGATGTTGGCCTCGGCGAAACGCTCTGTGACGACTTGCCTGGCATAGGCGATCTGGTTCTGACCATCGGGGACATCCCGGCCGTCGATCAGATGTACCATGACGGCGATATGGCCGGCCTTGACGACATAGAGGATGTATTCGCGGATCCAGTAAACGGCGATCGAGACGACGCCGAAGCCGACCACGCCGCCCCATAAGGCAAAGGACAGCGGCCCGTCGGGATCGGTGGAGATATGGCCGAGACCGTAGCCGACGGAGGCACCCGTTCCCGTCGCCATGATGTAGGCCAGCGTGATGCCGAAATAGACGATCATGCGAAAGACGATGAATGGCCATGTCCGCATCATGATGGACACCGACCTGCCGATATCGAAATCCCACATGCCCCGAATCTCCCGCCGAGAGACTGCTGGGGAGCATGCGCCCAACCCGGCGATTGTCAATCGCTGGAGGTGACGCCACGCGCAACTGCCGCGATTGATCAGTGCAATTCCAGGAAAACTGCGAAACGGTTTCCCGTCCGGAAGCGGAACCTCGATCTTTGGTAAAGCAGGATGGCTAGCCCGCCTGCAGGAAAGCGCGGGCAAATCCCGGCTCCACGGCTTTGATCGTTCCGTCGGGCAGCTTGAGCAGGCGATCGATCGCGACGCCGTATAGCCTCAGGCGTTCGTCGAGCAGGCGTGCGGCCTCCTCGATGTTTCCTTGGTCGGCCTGGCGCAGCGCGCTATGCATCACGTCGCGAAAGATCAGCCTGATCTGCAGCAGCATGTCGGCGAACGCCAGGGGGTCGGGTACGTCGAAAGCGCCCTCCTCGCTGCCCTTCGCCAGCAGATCAGCGATCAACGGCAGGGCAAGCTGCCTGGCGGCCAGGTCGACCCGGTGGAAGAGCACGACGTTCTCGGGCCGAAACAGGACCGCAAAGGTCGTCCTGAGTTGCGGCGCGAGTTCGACGTTCAGCCGCTGGGAACCTGCGAAAAGCGCGTTGAGCCGGCCGACCGCGTCGAGCGATGGATTGTCGAGCATGGGTTGCAGCTCGGCGAGGCTGTCTCGGGCAAGCCGCGCCGCGAGCGCTTCCAGCAGTGCCTCCTTGGAGGCGAAGTAATGGTAGAAGGCTCCCTTCGACAGGCCGGCCGCGCGGATGATGTCGTTTACCGTCGTGTCGTCATAACCGCGCTCGAAGAACAAGCGCTGTGCGCAGTCGAGAAGCTCGGCGGTGCGTATTTCGGGCGCTTTTCTGGCTCTGGTCAATAAGGTTCCCCCACCGGCGGCTTTCCTGAAAACGTGATCGACGGACCGGAACGCAGCAGCCGACAAGACGTTTTCCGGCACTATAGACCGACGGTCGGTCTGACGCCACAAGTCCCGCCAAAAAGGAGCATTGCATGCGGTTGAGGCGCTGGATTGCGGGTATGATCATCGTTGCGGCGGCGGCAGGCGGTGCCGCAGCCTGGTATTTTCTCAGACCGACACCTGTCTCGGTGGTGACCGCCAAGCGCGGCAACGCCGCCGAGATCGTCTATGCCAGCGGCGCAGTCGAGCCGAAGATCTGGGCCAAGGTGGCGCCGGTGGTGCGCGAGAGGATCGTCGAGCAATGCGACTGCGAAGGATCGCGAGTCGGGCGCGGCTATGTGCTCGCCAAGCTTGACGACAGCGAGGCGAAGGCCGCGCTCGGCGAACTTGAGGCGCGGCGGGCTCTAGCCGAACAGGAGTTCCAACGCCAAACCGTGCTCGCGCAGAAGAATGCCGCGAGCCAGCAGGCGCTCGATCGTGCACGCAGCGAACTATCGCAGACCGAGGCGCTGCTTGCCGCGCAGAAGGCACGGCTTGAGACTTACATATTGCGGGCGCCGGCCCCCGGCGTCGTGTTGAGGCAGGACGGCGAGGTGGGCGAGATTGCCGAACTCGGCACCGTGCTATTCTGGGTCGGCGAGCCGCGTCCGCTACGTGTGGTCGCGGAGGTCAACGAGGAAGACATCGCGCGCGTCGAGGTCGGCCAGCGAGTGCTCCTCAGGGCCGATGCGTTCCTCGGACAAAACCTCCAGGCGATGGTCGACAGCATCACGCCCAAGGGCGACCCGGTGGCGAAAACCTATCGCGTCTACCTGCGCCTGCCGGACGACACGCCGCTGAGGATCGGCATGTCGACCGACGTCAACATCGTCACCCGCGAAGCGAAGAACGCGCTGCTGATCCCCTCGGCTGCGGTCCAGGGGAACTATGTATTCGTGGTCGAAGGCGACCGGGCGCGGCGGCGCGAGATCCGCGCCGGCATCCGCGGCGTGGACGGTGTCGAGGTGTGGTCCGGCATCGGCGAGCAGGACCGGGTCGTGTCGCCCTACCCCGCGGAGCTCGCCGACGGCGCCCGTGTGGCGGCCCAAGGATCATGAGGTGAAGATGCCCCTGATCCTAGACATCGCAATCACGCACATCGCCGGCCGCGGCCGGCAGACGCTCGTCGCGGTGATCGGCGTGGCGGTCGGCGTCGGCTTTTCGGTCGCCATGGCAGCGCTCATGCAGGGCGGCCAGGATGACTTCGTGCGCCAACTCGTCGACACCATGCCCCATGTCGACATCACCGACGAGCAACGCACTGCCCGACGCCAGCCGGCCGAGGATATGTTCGACGCTGTCGCGATCTCGGGGCTGAGGCCGCGCGACGACCGCCGCGGCATCATCAACCCGACCGAGGCGACCGCCTGGCTGGAAAGCTGGATTCCCGGACGCTTCGCCCCGAGCCTCAAGACACAAGGCGTGATCCGCTATTCGAGCCGCGAAGTGGGCGCGACAATCTTCGGCGTCGAACCGGAGCGCGAGCCCGGCGTGTCGCCAATCGTGGAGGATTTCGTCCAGGGCAGCTTCGCCGCGCTCGCGGCCGGCGGCAACAACGTGCTCGTCGGCGACACCATGGCGAACCGGCTCGGCGCCGGGCTCGGCGACACGATCACGGCGGTTTCCTCGGAAGGCCAGGCGCGCAATTTCAAGATCGCCGGGCTGTTCCACACCGGCACGACCCAGCGCGACGAGAGCGAGGCCTACATTCTTCTGAAGAATGCGCAGATCCTGTCCGTGCGGCCGAACGCCATCAACGAAATCCGCATCAAGCTCGACGACCCGAACCGCGCGCCTGCGGTGGCGCGGCGGGCCGAAGCCGAGCTCGGTTACAAGGCCGTGGCGTGGCAGGAGGCCAATGAATCCATCCTCGAAGCCTTCGTCATCCGCAACGTCATCATGTACACCGTGGTCGGCGCGATCATGCTGGTGGCCGGCTTCGGTATCTTCAACATCATCTCCACCATCACCCACGAGAAGGCGCGCGACATCGCCATCATGAAGTCGCTCGGTTTCCCCGAGGCCGACATGCGCCGGCTGTTCCTGCTCGAAGGGGTGGCGATCGGCGCAAGCGGTTCGGCGCTCGGCTGGGTGCTCGGCTTCGCGATGGTCTACGCGCTGTCGCTGGTGCGCTTCGAGATCGCCGCGACCGGCCAGGAGATGACGCATCTGCCGATCGCCTGGAGCGTGCTGCATTACGTCATCGCCACGGCCTTCGCCGTCGGTTCTGCGGCGGTGGCCGGATATTTGCCGGCACGTCGAGCGGCGATGCAACACCCGGTCGACATCATCCGAGGCGCGACATGACCACGCTGGTCGAGACCGAAGGGCTGACGCGCATCCTGCCGGAAACGGTCCCCGTCACGCTGGTCGAGGACATCACGCTTGAGATCGGCGAGAAGGAGTTCATCGCCGTCACCGGCCCATCCGGCTCCGGCAAGTCATCGCTTCTCTATCTGCTCGGGCTGCTCGATCGGCCGACCCGCGGAACCTTGATGATCGGCGGCCGTGACGCGGGCCCCATGGACGAAAAGGAGCGGGCCAGGACGCGGCTCGAGATGCTCGGTTTTGTGTTCCAGTTCCATTTCCTGCTGCCCGAATTCACGGTGCGTGAGAATGTCGAGATCCCGATGCGCAAGCTCGGCAGATTGGAGCGCGAAAAGATGCGCGAGCGCGCCGGCGAGCTGATTGGCTCGCTGGGACTTGCCGAGCATCTCGACAAGCGGCCCGACCAGCTCTCGGGAGGCCAGCGCCAGCGTGTGGCGGTAGCGCGCTCGCTCGCCAACGATCCGCCGCTCATCCTCGCCGACGAGCCGACGGGAAGCCTGGACTCGAAGAGTTCCGAGCAGGTCTTCACGATTCTCGAAAAGTTGGTGCGCGAACGTGGCAAGACAGTAGTCGCGGTCACGCACAATATCGACATGGCAGATCGGATGGACCGCCGCCTCCATATTGTCGATGGCAAGATCGAGTGAGGGTGGATCGATCTTCAGGTAAGTGCGGCCGGCAAATGGCGGTTTTCTACGCTCGGCCTGATCTGAACCTCAACACACCTAGACAGCCGGCGGGCCGGGCCTTTTGAGCAAACCCTCGAGCAGCTGCTTGAATGCCGTCACCACCATCTTCGACGTCGCTTCAGGGTCAGTCGAATTGGCGATCCGTTGCGCTGCCTGACTGCTGGCTCCGTTGATCAGCCGCGAGGCCGTCTCGGGGTCGAGGCTGGAAACGACAACGCCCTCCTCCTGCAGCGTGGCTAGGTGGCCGGTCATTGAAGCGATGCAGGCGTTGGCATTCGGCCACTGGGCCGGATCCCCCAGCACGGCCGGGCCATCCCGGAACATGATGCGTTGGATTTCCGGCTCCAGCGCCATCTCGATATAGGTGGTGCATTCATCGACGAAATGCTGCCAACGGGTTGGCGCTCGCGACGCCACTTCGTTCACGCGCGCGGCCATCTCGCCGTCGATCTCGGCGATGACCGCCTGCAGCAGTCCCTTCTTGTCGCCGAAATGGTGGTAGAGCGCGCCGCGCGTCAGTCCGGCCGAGGCGGTGAAATCATCCATCGACGCTTCGGCATAGCCGATCGTGCCGAAGGCTTCGCGGGCGGCCGCGATCAGCTTGGCGCGCGTCTCGGCGATCATTTCCTTGCGGGGCTTGTGCATGGCTCTGGCCTTATTCACATACGCTGCGTATGCCAATTGACATACGCGACGTATGGGCTATTTAACACTCATACGCTGCGTATGTAATTGTCGAATCGTCCTTTGTCGAGGAACCGGACCATGCAAAATCCCTATTCGGAAATCTTTCGCGCCCCAGGAGCCAAGGGCTTTGCCGCCGCCGGCTTCATGGCGCGCCTGCCGATCGCCATGGCGCCAATCGGCATCGTCGCGATGCTGTCGCAGACGCGCGGCGAATATTGGCTGGCAGGCGCCGTCTCGGCGACCTTCGCGTTGGCCAATGCGTTCCTAGCGCCGCAAATATCGAGGCTGGTGGACCGTCTAGGCCAGACGCGGGTCGTCGTGCCAACCACGATCATCTCCGTGCTCGCGTTCGCAGCACTGATTGCGTCCGCCAATCAGGACTGGCCGGTGTGGACACTGTTCGCGTCGGCGCTGCTGGCCGCTGCCATGCCAAGCATCCCGGCCATGGTGCGCGCGCGCTGGACCGAGATCTTTCGCGGCCGACCGCAGATGAACACCGCGTTCGCCTTCGAGTCGGCGGCGGACGAGCTGGTCTACATGGCCGGTGCATCGCTGTCGGTGGGCCTTGCTGCCGCACTGTTCCCGGAAGCCGGCATGCTCGTGAGCACACTTTTCCTCGCCTTCGGCTCTACGGCGTTCATCCTGCAGCGCTCGACCGAGCCGAAGGTGCGACCGGTGGACCATGGCTCAAGCGGCTCGGCGATCCGCCTGCGGCAGGTGCAGATCATCACCTTCGCCCTGATCTTCATCGGCGCGACCTTTGCAACGACGGAAGTGAGCACCGTGGCGATCACCAAGGAGTTCGGCCAGCCGGGCGCTGCCAGCCTCGTCATCGGCGTCTACGCGCTGGGATCGTTCGTGCTCGGCATCGTCGTCGGCGCGCTCAACCTGAAAGCACCGCTGCAACGCCAGTTGGCAATCGCGATCGCCATCATCGCGGTCAGCACCCTTTTGCCGCTCACCGCCGACGGCGTGCCGCTCCTGGCGCTGACCGTCTTCATCAGCGGCGTGGCGATCTCGCCGACCTTCATCACAGCCTTCGGCCTGATCGAGCGCCACGTGCCGGAAGGGATGCTGACCGAGGGCATCACCTGGGTGATGACCGGCATCGGCATCGGCATGGCGCTCGGCTCCTTCGCCGCCGGCGCGGTTGTGGATGCGTTCGGCGCCCAGAACGGATTCTGGGTCTCGGTGGCGGCCGGCACGATCGCGCTGGTCACCGTGCTGCTGGGTCAGCGCAGCCTTGCCACCCATGAATGCGAGTTGGATGGGTGCGAAGCGGACGTCGTTCCCGCCGAATGATCCGTGACGCGCCCGGTTTCGAACAGGCAGACGCCTGCGTAGCCGGTTCCAGAGCCATCACCGTTTCACGGAATGGCGAACAGCTCCGTCAGCGGGCAAGCGCGTCATAGCTATCGCCGTCATCCTCGGGCTTGTCCCGAGGATCTATTGCCCGGGAATAATTACTATTACATTCAATCACCTACATCGATGCTGGCAGATCCTCGGGACAAGCCCGAGGATGACGGAATTCGTGGCGCCCGCCCTACACTCTCGGCCACAGTTTGGACTTTCGGAGCCCTTTTAGGCGGCCTGTTAGAGAATCTCGGTCTTGGCGATGTGGATGCCAAAACCTTCCAGACCGACATAGTGGCGTTCGCGCGAGGCGATCAGGTTGATCGACGAAATGCCGAGATCCTTGAGGATCTGGGCGCCGAGCCCGATCTCGCGCCATTCGTTCTCGCGGCGGCGGGCCTCTTCGTGGTCCTCGCGGTCGCCGCTCGCCGGCCGGTTGCGCTCCTGGTGGGCGACACCGACCGAGCCCTCGCGCAGGTAGACGATGACGCCGCGCTTGCGCTCGCCCATGGCCTTCATGATGCCGTCGAGCCGGTGGCTGGTGCCGAAGACATCGGTCACCACATCCTCGGAATGCAGGCGCACCGGCACGTCCTCGCCGTCGCGGATATCGCCATAGACGATGGCGACGTGATGCATGGTGTCCCAGGGCAGCGTGTAGGTGAAGACCTGCGCCTTGCCGCCTAGCGTGTCGATCTCGGAGCAAGCGACGCGTTCGACCAATGTTTCCTTGCGTTGCCGGTAGGCGATGAGGTCGGCGACCGAAACCTGCTTCAGTCCATGCTCCTCGGCGAATGCCTGCACCTGCGGGCCGCGCTTGACGGTGCCGTCGTCATTGACCAGTTCCGAAATGACACCGATCGGCGGCAGGCCGGCGAGCTTGCAGAGATCCACCGCGGCTTCGGTATGGCCAGAGCGCATCAAGACGCCGCCCTCGCGTGCGATCAGCGGGAAGATATGGCCGGGACGAACGAAATCGGAAGCTCCGACATTGCCGTTGGCGAGATTGCGCACGGTCAGCGTGCGATCCTCGGCCGAAATGCCTGTCGTCGTACCATGCTTGAAATCGACGCTGACCGTGAAAGCGGTCGTGTGGGCAGAATCATTGTCGGCCACCATCGGCTGCAGGTTGAGCCGCTTTGCCTCCTCGCGCGGCATGGGCGTGCAGACGATGCCCGACGTGTTGCGCACGATGAAAGCCATCTTCTCCGGTGTGCAGTGGACGGCAGCGACGATCAGGTCGCCTTCGTTCTCGCGACCGTCATCGTCCATGACGACGACGATCTCGCCGCGCTCGAAGGCACGCAGGGCTTCGACGATTTTCTTCTGGTCGTAAGACATGGAATGCTCGCTTCTCTCGCAGAGACAGGGGAGTAAGGCAGTAGGGCAGTAGGGCAGTAGGGGAAAAGGAAAAATTTCGCTGTCTCGATGGACGGCGTAGCATACTGCCCTACTGCCCTACTGCCCTACTGCCTTCCCTTCCCGTCTGTCCTCTGTGTCGCAGATAATGATCGGCGATGGCGCAGGCAACCATCGCCTCGCCGATGGGCACCGCGCGGATGCCGACGCAGGGGTCATGGCGGCCCTTGGTCATGACCTCGACGTCCTTGCCGTCCTTGTCGATCGACTTTCGCGGCGTCAGGATCGATGAAGTCGGCTTGACGGCAAAGCGCGCAACGATCGCCTGGCCGGTCGAGATGCCGCCAAGAATACCGCCGGCATTGTTGGACAGGAACACCGGCTTGCCGTCATTGCCCATGCGCATCTCGTCGGCGTTCTGCTCGCCGGTGATGCGGGCGGCCTCGAAACCATTGCCGATCTCGACACCCTTGACGGCGTTGATCGACATCAGGCCGGAGGCGATGTCCTGGTCGAGCTTGGCGTAGATCGGCGCACCGAGGCCTGCCGGAACGCCGTCGGCGACAATCTCGATCACCGCGCCGACCGAGGAGCCGGACTTGCGAATGCCGTCGAGATACTGCGTGAAGACGGGAACGGAGGCGGGATCCGGGGTGAAGAACGGGTTTTGCGCGTCGCCGATGAAATTCCAGTTCCAGTTGGCGCGGTCGATCGACTTCTCGCCCATCGACACCAGCGCGCCGCGCACCACCATGCCGGGCACCACCTTGCGGGCCAAGGCGCCAGCCGCCACGCGCGCGGCGGTCTCGCGGGCCGAGGAGCGGCCGCCGCCACGATAATCGCGTATGCCGTATTTGACGTCGTAGGTGTAGTCGGCATGACCCGGCCGGTATTGACGGGCGATCTCGCCATAGTCCTTCGAACGCTGGTCGACATTCTCGATCATCATCGAGACCGGCGTGCCGGTGGTGGTCATCGTCTCGCCGTCCTCGTCGAGCACGAAGCCCGACAGCACTTTCACCTCGTCCGGTTCGCGGCGCTGGGTGACGAAACGCGACTGGCCCGGCCGGCGCTTGTCGAGTTCGGCCTGGATATCCCGCTGCGTGAAGCGGATGCCGGGAGGGCAGCCGTCGACAACGCAGCCAAGTGCGGCGCCGTGGCTTTCGCCCCAGGTGGTGACACGGAAAAGATGGCCGAACGTGTTGTGAGACATCGCAAAGTGCCCTGCCCGGCATCGGAACCGGCTGAAGCCTGCCTTCTATTGGCGTTTTTCACAGGGGTCAAACTGTGATCTGGCGGATTTAGTTTTGACACATTCGGTTGGTTTCTGCTCTCTTCCAACCGCCGTTGAGGATCCGCCGCCATCCAAGGCGGCGTAATGACCAAAGAGGACGATGATGCGTACCCTGATTGGCGTTGTTGCCGCCACACTGCTGCTTTCCACCGCCGCTTTCGCCGGCCAGACAGAAGGCCTGATCAAGAAGGTCGACAAGGATGCGCTGACGCTGACGCTGGACGACGGCAAATCGTACAAGATGAACGACGAGACCGATCTCGACGCGCTGAAGCCCGGCATGGACATCGTCATCGCCTATGATGTGACCAATGGCGAAAACGTCATCACCGACATGGAACTGCCGGACAGCTCGGCCAACTAGCTGCCTGGCGCGGTTGAGCGAAAATGCCCATCGCTTCGTAATCCTGAGGCGAAGCTGAGGGTTGCCCTGCATTGCCGGCCTAAAGCCAGTCGAGGCTCCTGCCTTCGAGCCTCAGCACGCGATCCTGCGGTATCTGCAGATTCGCGGCTTCGTTCTCGGCCACTCCCAGAACGAAGCGGAACAAGGTGCGCATGATGCCGCCATGGGTCACGCACACGGTCTGCCGGTTCAGCGCATCGAACCACGGCTTCACCCGGACGAGCAGCATCTGATAACTCTCCGCGCCGTCGCCGGGCGGCTGAAAGTTCCATTTATCCAGCGCGCGCGTCCTGCCCGCGCCGGGATAGCGCGTCTCGAGCTCGGCAAAGGTAAATCCCTGCCAATCGCCGAAATGGACTTCGACAAGGCGAGGATCGGTCCGGTAGGCATCCGGATCGAGCTTCATCGCGGCGCGAATGCGCTGCATCGTCTCGCGCGTCCGCCGCATCGGGCTGGCAACGAAGTCGAATTCTTCGGGATTGGAGATCAGGCTAGCCAACCGATGCCCGTTCGCGCTCGCCTGCTCGCGGCCGAGCGCGTTGATGTCGGTATCGGCTTGCCCCTGAAGCCGGAATTCGGCATTCCACGCGGTCTGGCCGTGGCGCACGATATAAACCAGCGGGTACATCAGGTCTTCCGGAGGTCGGGCCAGGGCCTGGGCGGAGGAAGTTAATCCTTGACCGTCGAAATATCAGGCGCGTCGACCGCCTTCATGCCGACGACGTGATAGCCCGAATCGACATGGTGTACTTCACCGGTAACGCCACGCGACAGGTCGGACAGGAAATAGACGGCGGAATCGCCGACCTCTTCCTGCGTGACTGTCTGCTTCAGCGGCGAATTGTACTCGTTCCACTTCAGGATGTAGCGGAAATCGCCGATGCCGGATGCCGCGAGCGTCTTGATCGGGCCGGCGGAAATCGCGTTGACGCGGATCTTCTTGCCGCCGAGATCGACCGCGAGATAGCGCACGCTGGCCTCGAGCGCCGCCTTGGCGACACCCATGACGTTGTAATGCGGCATCACCTTCTCGGCGCCATAATAGGTCAGCGTCAGCAGCGAACCGCCATCGGTCATCAGCGCCTCGGCGCGCTTGGCGATGGTGGTGAAGGAATAGACCGAAATATCCATGGTGCGCAGGAAATTGTCGCGCGTCGTCTCGACATAACGGCCGGTCAGCTCGTCCTTGTCGGAAAAAGCGATGGCATGGACGAGGAAGTCGAGCTTGCCCCAATGGCTGGCGACATTGGCGAAAACCTCATCGAGGCTCGCCGGATCGGTCACATCGCAATGACCGGCGACAAAGGCGCCGAGTTCCGCAGCCAGTGGCTCGACGCGCTTCTTGAAGGCTTCACCCTGATAGGTCAGCGCAATTTCGGCACCGTGGTCGACGCAGGCCTTGGCGATGCCGTAGGCGATCGACCTGTTGTTGGCGACGCCAAGAATAAGGCCGCGCTTGCCGGCCATAAGCCCCTGTCCACCCGCCATGTGCGTGCTCTCCGCAAGATTTCTGCTTTGTGGAGAGCCCTATCGCACAGGCACAAAGCCCCTTCAAGCGCTCAAACGGGACAGTTCGGGGGACAAGAGCCGCCAATCAGCCTTTTCGGTTGCGGAACATCGCTTCGAGCGCACTGTCGCCGCCTTCCGGCAGCATAATCCGTACATGGGCGTAGAGATCGCCATGGCCGCCGGCTTTTTCCGGCAGGCCCCTGCCTTTCAGGCGCAGGACCTTGTCCGAACTCGACCACGCCGGGATGTTGACCGCAAGCCTGCCGGTGGGAGTCTCGACCGGCACCTTGGCGCCCAGCACCGCATCGGCCAGCGACACCGGCAGATCGGCATGCAAGTCGCGGCCCTCGATGCGGTACCGCGAATGCCGGCGGATGTGGATCTTGACCAGCGCGTCGCCGGGCTGGCCCGGTCCTTGCTCGCCCTGTCCCTTCAGCCGGATGATCTGGCCCTCCTCGACATAGGCCGGCAGCTTGACCGCCATCTTGCGTCCGTCGGGGAACATCGCCGTCACCTTTTCGGCGGTCGCCGCTTCCTCGACGGTGACATCGAGCGTCACGTTCAGATCGGCCGCGGTGGCCGCTTGGCGGCGGTCGCCCATGCCGGCACCGCGCGTGCCGGAAAAGGCGTCGCCGAAAATCTGGCTGAAAATGTCGCTGTTGCCATCGAACGGATCGCCGCCCGGACGCCCGGAGCGGAATTCGAAACGCGAGCCGCCGGCTCCCTGCTGCTGGCGACGGAAACCGGCAAAGGGATCGCCGCCCCCGGCCGCTCCTTCAAAACCCTGGAAACGCGGCTTGCCGTCGGCGTCGATCTCGCCACGATCGAAAGCGGCGCGTGTCTTCTCGTCGCCGACGATCTCATAAGCCTGGTTGGCCGCGGCAAAACGGTCCTTCGCCTTGGGATCATTCGGATTCTGGTCCGGATGATGCTTCTTGGCGAGTTTCCGGTACGCCGATTTTATGTCCTTGGCTGATGCGTTCTTGGCAACGCCCAGCACTTCATAGGGGTCGCGCATGCGTCCTGCCCTGGAATAGGAGTGAGTCCATAGTTGCCCTCTATATGCGCTCGCATAGGAAGAAATTCCAGTGGTGAGCGGTCATTTCAAGGGCGGAATATTAGCATCGAAAATGGAGAATCGGAGCGTCAAAGATGGAAAATCAGAGCGGCTTGAAGTCCTGCATGCGCCAGCCGCCGGCGCTGGCGAGGCACAGTTCACCCTCGAACATGACAACGCCGTCGAAGCTTTCGCGCGAGGCCTTGAAGCGGCGGCATGTCTGGCCCCTGTCCTTCAATTCCGCCAGATCGGTGATGGAGCCGCGCGACCCGGTGCCGGCGTTTGCCCACGGCACGGACTGCCCGCCGAGTTGCTCGACGTCGACCGAAGACACGGCATTGCCGATCGTCGTCTGGTCGGAATTGCGATCGGAATCGACCGGTGCGGCTGAAGCCGACGTGCTGCCGGTCAGGATCGAGCGATCGACTTCGGCCTTTTCGAGGCTGAAACCACCGGCACCGCAGGCGGCAAGCGGCAGAGCGACCATCACGATCGCCGCTTTCGTGCTGGCCGAAGCGATAACGCCCCATTGCCTGCTGTCAAAAGCTTGCGCGATACGCGACAATCGGCAATCTCCCCTGCTTCGTAAAATCTGGGCTTCGTAAAATCTGGCTTCGCGACAATTGAGAAAAACTATGAGTGACACTGAGTTAACAAGCGGTGACTTTACCGAGGCAGCCGAGCCGTTTCGCCTTTTTGCCGCATGGCTGGACGACGCCACGAAGAGCGAAATCAACGACGCGAACGGCGTGGCACTGGCCACCGTCGACGCCGAGGGCATGCCGGATGTGCGGATGGTACTGCTCAAGGGGTTCGATGAAAGCGGCTTCGTGTTCTACACGAATTTCGAGAGCGCCAAGGGCCGCGAAATTCTTGGCAGCATGAAGGCGGCGATGTGTTTCCATTGGAAATCGCTGCGCAGGCAGGTGCGCGTCCGCGGGCCGGTGGAGATCGTCAGCGACGCCGAGGCCGATGCCTACTACGCGACGCGCCCGCGCGGCAGCCGCATCGGCGCCTGGGCCTCGAAGCAGTCGCGGCCGCTGGAAAGCCGCTTCGCGCTGGAGAAGGCGGTTGCCGAATACACCGCGCGCTATGCGATCGGCGAAATTCCACGCCCCAAACATTGGTCTGGCTTCCGCATCGTGCCGCAGACGATCGAGTTCTGGCACGACAGGCCGTTCCGGCTGCACGACCGGGTGGTGTTCTCGCGCAACGCGAAAGGCGGCTGGGACAAGACGCGGCTTTATCCCTGAGGTGCAGCGCGCCAATCTCCCCCCTCGTGGGGGAGGTGCCCGGCAGGGCAGAGGGGGGCGCGAAGGATCGCCAGCCTTCGGACTTTGATGATCATGTGAACTTGTTTGCGAGCGCTACCAGCATGGGCTGAGAGGTTGGCGGGACAGCGCCCCCCTCTGTCCTGCCGGACATCTCCCCCACGAGGGGGGAGATTGGCAGTTTCCGCGTCCGCGCCCCCATTCAGGTCGGGCTTACGTCTTCTTCCTGGTCATGAACGCCGTCAGCGCGGCGCGCGCTTCGTCGGATTTCAGCCGTTCGCGGAAATGTTCGCTTTCTACCTTGATGCGCGCGACGAGGTCGTCACACGAGCCGCGCATCAGATCGCGCGCTATCTTCAGCGCCTGCGGGGGTTTGGCGGCGATCTGGCCGGCCGCGGCCAGGACCAAGGCCTCCAGCGCGCCCTCCTCGACCACCTCATAGATCAGGCCGGCGGCTTTCGCCCGTTCGGCCGAAAAGCCTTCGCCAAGGCCGAGCAGGGCGAAAGCGCTCTGCCGGCCGAGGATTTGCGGGGCAAGCAGGCTCGATCCCGCCTCCGGCACTAGGCCGAGATCGACGAAAGGCGTCCTGAACACGGTGCGTGGCGTCGCGAAAGTCAGGTCGCAATGCAGGTTGAGCGTGGTGCCGATGCCGACCGCTATGCCATCGACCCCGGAAACCATTGGCTTTTCGACCTTGGCCAGAGCCATTAGGAAATCCCAGACCTCGGTGCCGCCATCGCCACCGGTGGCCACGACCATGAAGTCGCCGAGGTCGTTGCCCGAGGAGAAGGCGCCGGGCACGCCAAGAAAAACGTGAACGCGGATCGCCGGATCGGCATCGCCTTCGGCCAGCGTCTGGGACATCTTGGCATACATGCCCCGCGTCAGCGCGTTCTTCTTGTCCGGGCGGTTCATGCGGATGATCTGAATGGCGCCCTGGCGCTCGACGAGGATATGGTCCGTCATGGTGTTTTCCTTGTGGGCGTCAGGCTGAAATCAGCGTCTTGCCGGCAGCGGCAAGGCTTTCGGCACCATCGACAACGCGTTGCTTCAACGCGCCGACCTCGCCGAGCAGGTTTTCGGCGAAGAAGCGGCAAAGCGCGATACGGGCCTGATCGGCGAGTGCCCCTTGCGCCAGATAGGCGCCGCCGGCAGCCAGCGAGATCAGCCTGAGGTAAGGCGTCGCACCCGCCAACCCCTCGTCCGACCGGCCGTCGGCCGACAGTTTCTGGAGGAAGCGGGTTGCTTGCGTCAGATCACCGAGCGCCTGGTCGAGGGCATCGGCCGTGCGGCCAAACCCTTGCAGATTGGAGATACGCACGGCTCCGGCCACCGCCGCCAATTCGTCGACGAAGCCATGCACATGGTCGCCGCCGCCAAGCGGCAGCTTGCGCGTCACCAGATCGATCGCCTGGATGCCGTTGGTGCCCTCGTAGATCGGCGCGATGCGGGCATCGCGGTAGAGCGCCGCCGCACCGGTTTCCTCGATGAAGCCCATGCCGCCATGCACCTGGAGACCGAGCGAGGCGACGTCCACGCCGACGTCGGTCGAGAACGCCTTGGCCAGGGGCGTCAAGAGATTGGCACGGTCGCGCCAATGCACGGCCTCGTCGCCGGACGATACGCGCGCCATGTCGATGGCGTGCGCGCAGCAGTAGCTGATGGCGCGCGCCACCTGCGTCAGCGCCTTCATGGTCAGGAGATTGCGCTGCACATCGGGGTGATGGACGATCGGCGCCATGCCGGCGCCGGTGTAGCTCGGCGCCTTGCCCTGGCGGCGCTCATTGGCATAGGCGATCGCCTTCTGGGTGGCGGCTTCCGCGACTGCCACGCCCTGCATGCCGACGGCGAGACGGGCATTGTTCATCATGGTGAACATGCAGGCGAGCCCCTTGTTCTCCTCGCCGATCAGCCAGCCGATCGCGCCGGGCTCGGCACCCGCGAAACCATCGCCATAGATCATGGTGCAGGTCGGCGAGGCATGAATACCGAGCTTGTGCTCAAGACCGGAACAGAAGACATCGTTGCGCGCGCCCAGCGAGCCGTCGTCGCCGACCAGGAATTTCGGCACCAGGAACAACGATATGCCGCGCGTGCCGGCCGGCGCGTCGGGCAGGCGCGCCAGCACCAGATGGATGATGTTGTCGGTGAAATCGTGCTCGCCGTAGGTGATGAATATCTTCTGGCCGAAGATACGGTAGGTGCCGTCGCCAGCAGGCTCGGCGCGGGCGCGCAAGGCAGCGAGGTCGGAGCCGGCCTGCGGCTCGGTTAGGTTCATCGTGCCCATCCATTCGCCGGAGACGAGCTTTTTGAGATATTTGGCCTTGAGGTCTTCAGAGGCGTGCTTGTCGAGCGCTTCGACCGCTCCCATGGTCAGCGTCGGGCCGATGCCGAAGGCCATGGCGGCGGAATTCCACATTTCGAGCGCGGCGACGCCAAGCATGGTCGGCAGCGCCTGGCCGCCAAACTCTTCAGGCCCGGAGAGCGCATTCCAGCCGCCGTCGATCCAGCGGCGATAGAGTTCCTTCCAGCCGGACGGCGTGATGACGGCAGCGTCCTTCAGCACTGCGCCTTGCTTATCGCCGATATTGTAGAGGGGCGCCACCTCCTCGGTAGCGAAGCGGCCGGCCTCGCTCAGAACGGCATCGACCAGATCCTCGCCGAGATCTCCGAACGTGCCGGCATCGAGGGCAGACTTCATGCCGGCCACGTGCTTCAGCGTGAACGCGATGTCCTCGACCGGTGCCCGATACATGCCGCTATCCTCCTCAACTCCCGCCCACCGACCGGCGGCGACGGGGCCGCAAACCGTCCGCCTTGGGGCGGTCTTCCCTTCTTTCTTTTTACGTAAACGTCAAATTTTGTCACGCGGATTTTGCAATCGCCCGCGCGTCGATCCGCCAAACCGCCTCAGATCCAGCTTTCGGATCGAAGCATTTCCTTAACCATAGCGGTCCAGGATTTGCCTTTGAACGACGGGGACTCCTTGTTTGAAAAGGACGGCGCGCCTCATTCGCTGCTTGAAAAGCGTCGCGCCGACGCTCTTCAAGCCTTTGTTTTCCGTGCGTGTCGTTGGCTCAAAACCGCTGCACATTTTTGGGCGACATGCGCTGGCGCTTCTCGCCTTGGCGGCGACGATGGCGCTGTCGACAGCGGCAAAGGCCTCGGATTTCTCCGAGCCGTGGAAAGACGCAGACCGCGCCCTGGTCGTTGACGCCTACGAATACAATTCCATCGACTGGGCTCAACTTGCCACAGACAAGCGCATCGCCGGCTTCATCAACAAGGCGTCCGACGGCATGCCGCCGCCCTATTTCTGTTTCGGCGGCGATACCGAGGTGAAGTTGTGCAAGGCGTTGTGGAAACGCTATGCGGTGACGCGCGAGCTGTTCCAGACGCGCAAGGTCGTCGCCAAGGCACTCGGCATGAAATGGGGCGCCTACCACCTCGCCCGCCCGGGCAATCCGGTCGAGCAGGCCAACAATTTCCTCGATTTCGCCGAACCCGCGCCGGACGACCTGCTGGCTCTCGACCTGGAAGGCAACGATCCCTCGCAATGGATGTCGCTCGACGACGCAGAGGAGTTCGTGCGCCAGGTGCATCGGCGGATCGGCCGCTTCCCGGTGCTCTACACCAACGGCAAGACAGCCCAATATATCGCCGACAACCGCTATGAATACCGGCTTCTGTCGCGCCTGCCGCTCTGGTACGCGCGCTACAAGCCTGACATCGATGTGCATTTTCCGATGGGCAACTGGCAGGGCTACGCGCTCTGGCAGTTTTCGGCGCAGGCAAATTGCGGCCGTTTCCGTTGTCCCTACCGGGTTGCCGGAACGCCTCACGATATCGACGTCAACGCCGCGCCGATGGATGTCGCCACACTGCGCCAGCAATGGCCATTCGGCGGGCTGATCGACGTGCCGGTCGACTATCTTGCCAGCGTGCCGGTGCCGGTCTCGCGGGAAGCAGCCTTGGCCGGCAAGACAATCATCACCTATGCCGACGTAGCGACGCCCCCGACTTTCGATGAAATGATGACTGTGCTCGGTTCGCGCTGGTCGCGCTTCCGCGACGGCTTCCACATGCCTGTCGTGAAGACGGTGCCGCGGCGGCCGGGCTTCGGCATCGTCCAATATGTCGCCTGGAAACGGACCGGACAGCGCTCTCCCGACCAACTCGACGCAGCTTTCACGGCGGTCGATCCGCTCAGCACTGGTTCGACCGAGATCGATCGCGGCCAGCGGTAAGCCGGCGTCCCGGACTTTCAGCCTGCCTGTTCACGCGCCACGGCCTGCCAGCCAATGTCGCGGCGGCAGAACCCATCAGGCCAGTCGATCCGGTCGAGCGCCGCATAGGCCCGTCCCTGCGCCTCACCGACCGTATCGCCGGTCGCGGTGACATTGAGAACGCGGCCGCCATTGGCGACCAGAGCGCCGCCATTGATGGCCGTGCCGGCATGGAATATCTGGACGCCGTCGCTCGCCGCTTCTTCGACGCCGCGGATCACCGATCCTTTTTCAGGCGTGCTGGGATAGCCTCTGGCCGCCATCACCACTGTCAGTGCCGCCTCGTCGCGCCAGCGTATCGACATGTGCGCAAGCTGGCCGTCGGTCGCCGCATTGAGCAGCACCAGCAGATCGTCCTTCAGCCGCATCATCAGCACCTGGCATTCCGGATCGCCGAAACGGGTGTTGTACTCGATCAGCTTCGGCCCATTGTCCGTGATCATCAGCCCGGCGAAGAGGATGCCGGCGAAGGGCGCTCCCAGTTCGGCCATGCCGCGCATGGTCGGCTCGATGATCTCGCGCATGGTGCGTTCGATCATCTGCGGCGTCATCACCGGAGCCGGCGAATAGGCGCCCATGCCGCCGGTATTGGGGCCGGTGTCGCCATCGCCGACGCGCTTGTGGTCCTGCGCGGCGCCGAAGGGAAGTGCTGTGGTGCCGTCGCAGAGGCAGAAGAAACTCGCCTCCTCGCCGGTCATGAACTCCTCGACCACCACCTCCGCGCCGGCGGCGCCGAAAGAACCGTCGAAACAGGCGTCAAGCGCGGCGAGCGCCTCATCCTGCGTCATGGCGACGGTGACGCCCTTGCCGGCGGCGAGCCCGTCGGCCTTGATGACGATCGGCGCGCCCACCTTCTCGACATAAGCTCTCGCCGAAGCCAGATCGGCGAAGCGGCCATAGGCGGCGGTAGGGATGTTGTATCTGGCGCAGAGGTCCTTGGTGAAACCCTTCGAGCCTTCCAACTGCGCGGCGGCTTTGGATGGACCGAAGATGCGGATGTTTTCGGCGCGAAGGTCGTCGGCAATGCCTGCGACCAGCGGCCCTTCAGGGCCGACGACTACGAGGTCGATTTTTTTCTCTCGGCAGAAGGCGGCGACGGCGGCGTGATCGGCGATGTCCAGCTTCACCAGTTCGGCCTCGCTGCCTATGCCCGGATTGCCGGGAGCGGCGTAAAGCTTGGTCAGCAGCGGCGAAGCGGCGATCTTCCAGGCCAGGGCATGTTCGCGGCCGCCGGAGCCGATCAACAAAACGCGCATGCCCATGTCCCTTCATTCCACGACAGGGACTGCGCTATTGCTCTCAGGGCAGCGGGTCAAGACCTTTGGCTCGATCGACCGCCGTTGGGCACCGGAACGTCGCGCGGCCGCGGACGTCCCAGGCCAATTCAGCCCTGATAGACGATCGGGAACCAGTCCTCGCGCAATTTCTGCCCCGGTTGCATGCCATGGCCATGGTAGGGCGGCGATGTGCGGCCGGGCCGCTCGACATAGTGCGCATCGTCACCGACCCAGCGCAGCGACAGCGCCCGGCGCCGCGCCGCAGTGAGGTTGCCGCGCGCGCCATGCGCGGTCCTGAAGTCGAACAGGATGGCGTCGCCCGGCTCCATCTCCCATTCGAGCACCTTCATCGACGGGTCCTTGTCGGGATCCGGCACCGGCAGATAGTCACCCTCGCCGGCATAGAAATTGCCGTCGTCGAGCCAGCGCACCGGCAGGATCATCTTGTCCCATTTGTGCGAGCCGGCGATCAGCCGCAACGTCGCTTCCTTCACCGGGTCGATGGGGATCCAGAAGCTTACCGTCTGCCGGCCATCGACGAAGTAGTAGGGAATGTCCTGATGCCAGGGCGTCAGCTTCTGGGTGCCGGGTTCCTTGACCAGGACATGATCGTGGAAGAACTGCGCGGTGCGCGACTGCATCACCGCTGCCGCCATTTGGGCGGCGGGCGATTCCCGGACCAGCTTGACGAATTCGGGGATGCGCTCCCAATTGCAATAATCGTCGAAGAAACTGCCGCGGCCATTGGCGATGTCCGATGCCGTGGCGCTGCGGTTCTGCATGTTGCGCTCGATGCCGGCGGCGATCGTGTCGACCCAGCCCTTGAACGCGCCGCGGATGCAGACCGCGCCGTCACGCTGGTAATCGGCAATCGTGTCCCCATCGATCAGTCCGGCATCAATTGTGCGGGTCGCAACTTGGGAAGCCATGGTGTCCTCCTTTCAGGATCGGCCGACTATCGCAACCCCAGCTTATTCAGTAAAATAATAACTTCGCATCCGACGCATAGACCTGGACTATGAGCATCACCCTCACGCAGCTGCGCTATCTGGTCACGGTCGCCCGCCAAGGCAGCGTCACCGGCGCGGCCAGGGCGCTGAACATTTCTCAGCCGTCGATCTCGGTGGCGATCGACGCGATTGAAAAGGACTTTGGCCAGAAGCTCTTCGTGCGGCAACGGGGAAGCGGCGTTTCGCTGACCTCCTTCGGCCGCACTGTGGTGGCGAAGGCAAGGCAGGTTCTTGCCGAGACCGACGAACTCATTGGGCTGGGTTCGCGCAAGTCCGCGGTCGCCGGCCAGTTGACGCTCGGATGCTTCGAGGACCTGGCGCCCTATTTCGCGCCGGGTCTCATCCGCGCCTTTTCGGAGCGCTATCCTGCCGTCGAAGTCATTGTCGGCGACGAGACGTTCGAGACGCTCGGGCGGCGCCTTGGAGACGCCGCCATCGATCTCGGCCTCACCTACGATCTCGGCCTGCCGTCGCATTTCGCCCGCATCCTTTTGCACGAGTTGCGGCCGCATGCGTTGCTGCCGGCGGGCCATGCGCTGGCGGATCGCCCCGAAATCAGCCTGGCGGATCTCGCCGCCTATCCGCTGATCACCACGGACCAGCCGCACAGCTGGCAGCATATGCTGGATCTGTTCCGCAGCCGCGGCCTGTCGCCGGTGGCGGACAGAGCGACGAGTTCGTTCGAACTCCAGCGCAGCATGGTGGCGAACGGCTTCGGCGTCGCCGTCAGCTACACCCGCCCGCACGGCGACCGCAGCTATGACGGGCTGCCCCTCATTTGCAAGCCGTTGTCGGATCCGCTGCCCATGCAGCGGATCATCCTCACCCATGACACGCAGCAGCGCGTGTCGAATGCGGCGCTGGCATTCGTGGAGGTGGCCAAAGACTGGTTCGCCACGTACGAAATCTTTGCCTCGTGACGGACTGACCGAGCCCGCTTGCCGCTTGACGGTTTCCGCCGCTGCTGCCACTCCATGATCATGGAACCTGTCCAATCGAAAGCGGCCCAGGGCCGCGTCGCCGACGCGCCGAACGGCCACTGGGTCTACCGCGTGCTGCCGCGCTCGATATGGCCCTATGCACAGCTTGCACGGTGGGACAGGCCGATCGGCTGGCAGCTCCTGCTGTGGCCATGCTGGTGGTCGGCGGCGCTTGCGGCGAGCGCCTATCCGCGCCATGGCGATCCGCTGCTCTCGCTGTTGCCGGCGCCACTGTATCTCGTGCTGTTTCTCATCGGCGCCATCGCCATGCGCGGCGCCGGTTGTACCTACAACGACCTTGTCGACGAGGACATCGACAACAAGGTCGAGCGCACGCGCTCGCGGCCGCTGCCGGCGGGCAAGGTCACACGCCGGCGGGCGTGGCTGTTTCTCGTCCTGCAGGCCCTGGCCGGGCTGGCGGTGCTGCTGCAATTCAACAGCTTCGCCATTCTGCTCGGCATCTGTTCGCTGGTCGTCGTCGCCATCTACCCATTCATGAAGCGCATAACCGACTGGCCGCAATTGGTTCTGGGCCTCGCCTTTTCCTGGGGCGCGCTGATGGGATGGGCGGTCGAGTTCGGCGATCTCGATGGTCCGGCCGTCATGCTCTATATCGGGTCGATCCTGTGGGTCATCGGCTACGACACGATCTACGCGCATCAGGACAAGGAAGACGATGCCATTGTCGGCGTGCGCTCGACGGCGCGCCTGTTCGGCGAAAACACCAAATCGTGGCTGGCGGGGCTCTATGGCGGAACGCTGATCTGCTTCGCGATTGCCTTTGCGTCGGCGCAGGCTCCGGTGGTTGCGCTGGCCGGCCTGATCGCCGCCGGCGCCCATATGGCCCGGCAGATCGCGGTTCTCGACATCGACAATCCGGACCAGTGCCTGCGGCTATTCCGGTCGAACAACCAGGTCGGCTGGCTGATCTTCCTCGGCCTGATCGGCGGCGCACTGTGGGTGGCGTTGAAGCCGCTGGTGTAGTCTTCTTCTCCCCGTTCTACGGGGAGAAGGTGGCGGCAGCCGGATGAGGGGCAGCGCCGACTTTGCAGAAGGCGAAAGGCACAGCAGACTATTCCCGCGAAATGATCTCCTGGCCGCCGATGACCAGTCTCAGGCCAAGGTCGCCGGCCCTGCGGCGGGCGAGGAAGCGCGGGCGGCGCGTGGTCGAAACCCGGCCCTTGCGGCGTGCCTGCGGCGGCAGCGTCTTGATGGCGGCGCCGAGCGATTCTTCAAGAGTACGGGCGACGCCATCCGACTCGATCAGCAGCATCGGCAGGCGGTAGGCCTCGGCCCAGGCGCGCCAGTCGGCTGCGACATCGTCAAGGTCGTCGGCCACCAGCAGAGGCACCGACAGCATCGGATCGTTGTGCAGAAGTTCCAATGTCACCGTGACATTGCCGTCCGGGTCCTCCATCGCGCGGGCGGCAACGCCGCGGAACGCGTTGGCGGGCAGAGCGATGATCGCCGGCACGCCGCTCATTTCGAGCAAGCGGCGGATCACGGCGCCGCGATGGTCGATGGTGAAGGTCACGTCGCCATAGTCGTCGCGCGTGGCGTAGGTCACCATTTGCGGCAGGCGGAATGGGTCGAGGCGCATGTTGCGTCCGGCCCAGACTGGCTTCAGTCCGGTGTTCATCGAGTGCCTTCCTGTCTGTCTCCTGAGAGCCGGTATCCGGTTCTCTCCGGGCCGGTTTTTCCAGCCTCGTTTGTGTGGAAACAGTAGCGCGGGCTCCTTACCGCCCCGCTTAAGAAAGTCGGTTAAATTTTGCTGATCTCAGGGATGGTTATCGGAATGCCACCAGCCAAAGATATTGAAAGGATCAGATAACCTTACCGGGATTCATGATGCCGGCCGGATCGAAGGCAGCCTTCACCCGGCGCATCAGATCGATCGCCATCGGCGGTGCGGTGGCGATCAGTTCGTCCCGCTTCAACTGGCCGATGCCATGCTCGGCCGAGATCGACCCGTGCAGGCTGCGCACGACGTCGTGCACCGCCTTGTTCATGGTGTGATAGAGATCGAGAAACGCCTCGTCGTCGCCGTCGACGGGCCGCGAAATGTTATAGTGCAGGTTGCCGTCGCCCATATGCCCGAAGCAGACGACGCGCGCGCCGGCACTGACCGACGCCACCGCGCCGGCAGCCTCTTCGATGAAGCGTGGGATAGATGCGACGGGCACCGAAATGTCGTGCTTGATCGAGGCGCCCTCCGGCTTCTGCGCTTCGGGCAGCACCTCGCGGAAATTCCAGAAGGCGTCGCCTTGGGCGATGCTGGCCGCGATCACGGCATCGCCGACGAATTCCTGCTCAAGCCCAGCCGAGAGCACGTCCTCGATCAACGCCCGCGAATCGTCCGATGAGCGGCCCGACGAAATCTGCATCAGCACATACCAAGGCCAATCTTGCGCCAGCGGCCGCGTAACGCCCTGGGCATGCGCCAGCGTGAAGTCGTATGGCCTGCGGCCGATCAGTTCGAAGGCGGTGAGTGCGGCCCCGGCGCGGTCCATGGCCAGGCCGAACACGGAAAGGGCGGCCTCGGGCGAGGACAGGCCGACGAACGCGACATCGCGCCCTTTCGGTTTCGGGAACAATTTGAGCACGGCGGCGGTGATGACGCCTAGCGTTCCCTCGGCGCCGACGAACAGGTCCTTCAGGTCGTAGCCGGTATTGTCCTTCTTCAGCTTGCGCAAATCGTCGAACACTTCGCCGGTGGGCAACACCACTTCGACGCCAAGGCAGAGCTCGCGCGCATTGCCATAGGCAAGCACGCCGGTGCCGCCGGCGTTGGACGAGAGATTGCCGCCGATCTGGCAAGACCCCTGCGCGGCCAGCGAAAGCGGGAACAGCCGGTCGACGCCATCGGCCGCCTCCTGCAGCGTCTGCAGGATGACGCCGGCCTCGACCGTCACCGTATTGGACAGGACATCGATCTCGCGGATGCGGTTCAGCCGTGACAGCGACAGGATGATCTCGCGGCCGGACCTGTCCGGCACCTGGGCGCCGACCAGCCCGGTGTTGCCGCTCTGCGGCACGACCGGGGTTCCGGTTTCGGTCGCCAGCCGCATGATCCGGCTGACCTCCTCGACGCTGCCCGGCCGCAGCACCAGCGATGTCGCGCCATGCCAGAGTCCGCGCCGTTCGATGAGATAAGGCGCGATGTCCTGCTCGTCACGCAGCGCATTTTTGTCGCCGACGATCGCCGCGAAACGGTCGATGAGAGCGGGATCGAGTTTCTTTGAAATTTCGGTCATGGCGAAAACTATGTTGCTGGCGGGATGTTGTCACGAGGGGCGGCCGCGCGCGACAGCCGATCGTTGATCGCTTCGCCGAGGCCGTCGAAGGGGACAGGCTCGACGGCGATGGTGCGCGCGCCGCTGCGGTCGAGATCCTGCATATAGGCGAAAAGATTGCTCGCCGCTTCGCGCAGGTCACCCGCTGCGGAGAGATTGCGGAACGCGGCAGCATGCCGCCAGCCTTGCGCTCGCTGGCTGCCGAACGCGAGCAAGGCTTCGCCCTCACCGACCGTGCCGGCGTTGAGCCGCATCGCGGCCCCCGGCGCATAATGCGAGGCAAGCATTCCGGGCGCCTCGACGCCGGCGGCCCCTCCGCGCAACAGCTTCATGCCGATTGCCGCTTCGATCTCCTCGGCGGCGATGCCGCCGGGCCTCAGCAGCCGCAAGTTCTCGCCTTCGGCCTTGACGATGGTCGATTCCAGCCCGACCGGCGTTGCGCCGCCGTCGACCACCAGCTTTATGCGCGCGCCGAGATCCGCCGCCACCGCTTGCGCCGTCGTGGCGCTGATCTTGCCGGACGAATTGGCGCTCGGAGCGGCAAGCGGGCGGCCAAGCCTGGCGATGAGGTCGCCGCCAAAGCCCCTCGGCATGCGCAAGGCGATCGTGTCGAGCCCGGCCGTGACCAGCGGATGGATGCCGTTGCCGGCCCGCTGCGGCAGCACCAGCGTCAGCGGACCAGGCCAGAAGGCAAGCGCCAGCTTCCTCGACAACGGATCGAACGAGGCGATGCGCTCGGCCATCGCCATGTCTGAGACATGGGCGATCAGCGGGTTGAAGCGCGGCCGCCCCTTGGCCTCGAAGATGCGCGCCACGCCAATGCCATTGGTGGCATCGCCGGCCAGCCCGTAGACCGTTTCCGTCGGAATGGCGACGACATCGCCACCCCTAAGCAGCGTCAGCGCCCGCTCCAGAGCTTCGCCGACGGCAAGTATTTCAGCCACTCTCGTCACCTCACAGATGAGGGGTGCGTAGTACGATGGTGGCCGTTGGGCAAGTCAGCTGTTGGGCAAGCCGGCTGCCGAGCAAGTCGGGCGTTGGCGAATTATCAATCCCTAAAATGCTATGTTTTCGCGAAAGCCGGGATCAATTCCGGTCCGTTATCATCGCGCTTCTGGGCAATGGGGAGCCATATCATGTCTTTGCGTATATTGCTGGGGATCGCCCTGGCCGCGGCGGGCGGCACGGCCCAAGCCTCGTCGCTGATCTTTCCCGGCGCGCCGGCCTCGACGCCCTCCGTCCTCCTGCTGCAGGCAGCGGCCGCTGACAAGGCGAGCGATGGGCAATCGGTCGTGGCGCTCGGCGAGCCCGACGTCACCTACGAAAAGGTGGCGGCGATCCCCCACGCGCCCGCAGCCCGGCACGGGTTCACGCAGAGCCCGATGATCATTCGTGGCGGCGTCGCCGGCGGTGCTTTCTCGACACCGGCCTCTGGCCAGGCACCAGCCGCAGCCGCCGTCCCTGCCACAGCGACGGCTTCCGCAGCCCCTGCGGCGGGCGAACAACAGAAGAAAACCACCCCCGCGGCAGCCGCCCCGGCACCGGTGGCACAAGAGCCCGCTCCCGGGGTCGGCCAGGTCAAGTAATGCCTTGCGTGGATAACAGATCGCCAGCAGCCGGCTGGATTGACGGCGGTCCGGCGCCAGGCGCACCATTGCCGGGCAAGCCCGTTCCGGCATCACTCGCGGCCTGCGCTGCCGCCTGGATTTTCGCCAGCGGCTCGGCAGACGAGATATGGTTTGGATAAGGGGGGTTGACCATGAATACACTGAGAAACGTTGCCATAGCGGGACTTCTTCTGGCGTCGTTGCCGGGAACGGCCAATGCCGATGAGATGCTGGGATCCTATGTGGCGCGTATTTCCGATCGCGATCACCAGGCAAGTGATGGCTATGCGCTGGACGGCGCGGCGCAGATGGTGCGGCAGGACCGCGCCAACTGGCACAAATTCCATCGCCGCGACAGCGATGATGAGGGTGACGGCTGGTTCAGGACCAACGACCAGCGCGCCGATCTGCAGCGCATGCTGGAACGTCCCCGCGCCATGAGCGGCTCGACCAGGCGCGCCATCGTCAATGGCGAACCGCTGATCCAGGTCGACGTCTTCGAAAACAGCGTGCGCGTCAGTATCCTCGAGAACTGACCGTATCCGGCAACGCTGAAAAAAAGGGCGGCGCGTCAGCACCGCCCTCTCTTCCGGCAAAGCCGGATTGAAATCTCAGGCGGCGACGTCCTTGTCGTCGTCTTCGGACTCACCTTCCTCGGACTCGTCGTCCTCGGACTTGTCGTCGTCTTCATCCTCATCGTCACCCGAGAGAGTGGCGGCTTCGGCGTCGTGGGACTCTTCGCCTTCATCTTCGCCTTCATCTTCGCCTTCATCGTCGTCTTCATCGCCGTCCTCGTCGTCGTCAGACTGATCGGCGGCTTCGACCACCGCAGCGGCGGCATGGTCGAGGTTGGTTTCGGAAGCGGATTCAAGCGCCTCGGCGGGGGCCGAGGTTTCTTCTTCTGTCACTTCGATTTCGTGATCGGAATTCATGGAAGCCTCCGTGGTTGGGGAAGTGGGGTCGGGGAACATGTCCCTTTTGCCACGGAGAGATCATCGCCATATGACTGTAAGCCGGCTCGAACGGCTCGCCGGAAGATATTTTTCTTGGGCCCCTACGGCCTGTTTTGCCCGAGCATGATCTTGTCCGAAAACCGGTTCCCACTTTCCGGGATCATGCTTTTCAACCAGCAATCTTCGAGAAATCCGCGACCTGACCGGTGGCGGCGCGGATGCGGCCGAGCAGCGCCAGGCGGTTGGCGCGCACCGCCTGGTCCTCATCATTCACGAGAACACGTTCAAAGAATGAATCAACCGGTTCGCGCAATGCGCTAAGCGCCAGCAGGGCGCCGGAAAAGTCATCATTTTGAATCGCTTCGCCGGCTTGCCTCTCGGCCCGGTTCACCGCCGCAAACAGCGATTTCTCGGCATCCTCGCGGAACAGCGCCGGCTCGACGGTGTCGGCGACCGCCGTTTTCTTCTTCTCCTCGGCAGCCAGGATGTTGGCCGCGCGCTTGGTGCCGGCGAGCAGGTTCTTGCCATCCTCGGTGTCGAGGAAGGACCCCAGCGCCTCGACGCGGCGCACGATTTGCAGGAGATCGTCATTGGACGATTGGCCGATCTCCCCCCTTGTGGGGGAGATGCCCGGCAGGGCAGAGGGGGGCGTCTCGTGCTGAGGGGTCGGCGGGACAGCGCCCCCCTCTGTCGGCTTCGCCGACATCTCCCCCACAAGGGGGGAGATTGGGCGCGAATCCGCCGACAGCACCGCGTCGATCAAGTCGTGTCGCGCACCTTGTTCACGCAGATAGACTTTCAGGCGGTCGTGGAAGAAGGCGAGAAGGTCTCGGTCCTTAGACCTTCCGTCGCCGACAACCGCTTGTGCGGTCGCATAGTCGCCGCCCGACTTGGTTTGCTCTTCAACGTGCCTTCGCTCGATTTGGCCTTCGATGATTTTTCGATGTTCTCCTATGATCGAAAGAAGGCTTACCGGCGTCTCACTATCCAACACCAATCTCACCACACCCAGCGCAGCCCTCCTCAGCGCATAGGGATCCTTCGACCCTGTCGGCTTTTCATCGATGGCCCAGAAGCCGACCAGCGTGTCGAGCTTGTCGGCAAGCGCGACAGCGACCGACACCGGATCGCCCGGCACATAGTCGGACGGGCCTTGCGGCTTGTAATGCTCCTCGATGGCGGCGGCCACTGACGGATGCTCGCCCTGGAGCAGTGCGTATTTGCGGCCCATGGCGCCCTGCAGCTCGGGAAACTCGCCAACGACTTCGGTCGTCAAATCGGCCTTTGCCAAAACAGCGGCGCGACTTGCGAGCGCGGCAATCTCCCCCCTTGAGGGGGAGATGTCGCCGAAGGCGACAGAGGGGGTCGGCACGACGGGGCGCGACGCTCCATCTCTAACGGAAGAGGCCGGCGCTTCACGCGAGACGACCCCCTCTGGCCTGCCCGTCCTCCGCAGCTGCAGCGCAGCTGCTGCGGAGGGTGGACCGGCCATCTCCCCCTCAAGGGGGGAGATCGACTGCGCCACGATCGGCGCCAATTCTCCAGCCAGCCGCTTGATCCGCTCCACGCGCTCGCCTTGCGTGCCGAGCTTGGCGTGGAAGGTCACATTGAGATGGTCGAGGCGGGCCATGCGCTGGTCGAGCGGTTTTTTCAGATCGAGCCCGAACTTTTCAGCCGATGGCTTGAGCTCACCAAGGTCAGGCAAATCGCCCTGGTCGGTCGTCCAGAAATACAGTGCGTCGGACAGGCGGGCGCGCACCACCTTGCCGTTGCCGTAGGCGATCTCCTTGCCGCCATCCTTGGCCTCGACGTTGGCTGTGAGGATAAAGCGGTTGGAAAGCTGGCTGATCTCCCCCCTCGAGGGGGAGATGGCCGGTAGGCCAGAGGGGGTCGGTTCGACCGGGCTCGGCGCAGATGGCGCCAGCGCTTCACGCGAGGCGCCCCCCTCTGTCGGCTTCGCCGACATCTCCCCCTCAAGGGGGGAGATCAGGCGCGATGTCACGAAACATTTCTGGTTGGCGCGGATGGTCAGCCGGATCACCTCGGCCGGAATGGCGAGGAAATCCTGCTCGAACTCGCCCATCAACACCACCGGCCATTCCACCAAGCCGGACACTTCCTCCAGCAGCCCCTCGTCCTCGACCAGGTCGAGTCCGTTGGCGAAGGCCAGGTTTCGCGCATCGGCAAGGATGATCTGCTTGCGCCGGTCGGCGTCGAGCACAACCTTCGCCGCTTCCAGTTTGCTCACATAATCGTCGAAGCGGCGCACCGTAATGGCACCCGGCGCATGGAAGCGATGGCCATAGGTGATGTTGCCCGACCGAATTCCGTCGATCTCGAAATCGACCACCACCGGCTCCTCGGTTTCCGGCCCGAAGGTGCACAGGATGGATTGCAGCGGCCGTACCCAGCGTAGCGAGCCGGGCCTAGCCGAGGCCGGTCCCCAGCGCATCGACTTCGGCCAGGGGAAATTGCGGATGATATCAGGCACCAGCTCGGCGATGATTTCCTCGGCCGCCCTGCCCCGCTTCGAAATATGGGCGACATAGAAGTCGCCCTTCTTGGGGTCCGAATGGACGTGCGCCTCGGCGACCGACGAAAGCCCGGCCTTGCGCAGGAAACCCTGGACAGCCTGGTCCGGCGCCGTCGTCGAGGGCCCCTTGATCTCCTCGCTTACATCCTTCGAGCGCGCGGTGAGGCCCCTGATATCAAGGGTCAGGCGCCTCGGCGTCCAGTACTCGCGCGCCGCCTCATAGGTCAGCCCAGCCTCGACCAGACCGTCGGCCAGCATCTTCCTCAGATCGCCCGCCGCCTTGCGCTGCATGCGGGCAGGGATTTCCTCGGAGCGGAGTTCTAAAAGCAGGTCGGGCATGCGTAGCTCCTCACCCTCCCCTCGATGGGGAGGGTCGGCGCGTTAGCGCCGGGGTGGGGTGGCGGCGTCTCGGTCTCAAGCGCCGTCGGCGTCTCGTAGGCCAAGGTGTGATTTTCGTTCTTCCACCGCCGCATAGATCGTATCGAGCACGGAATCCAGTTCGTTTTTGATTTCATGGTTCCGGAAGCGGATGACGCGATAACCCTGGTTCTCAAACCATTTTGTTCGAAGCTCGTCATGGCGCTGTTGGTCGTCGAAACCATGGTGGGCGCCGTCGACTTCGACAATCAGCTTCAGCCGATGTGAGATGAAGTCGGGGAAGTAAATACCGATCGACGCCTGTTTGCGGAAATGCGTGCCCTCGACGGGTATGCGCCAGAGATGCCGCCACAATATGCGCTCCTCATCGGTCATTGCCGCACGCAGCCGTTGTGCGGACTGCAACTTGAACCGATCGAGTTTCGGCATGGGAAATCGCGCTATCACCCCCACCCACCGCTTCGCGGCGACCTCCCCCATCAAGGGGGAGGTAAAGAGGCCATAGCAACTCGGTTGGCCGCTGTCACCCTTTCCAGAAATTTTAGCCCTCTTGTCGGGGCGGGACGATCCCGCTCGTCCTTGGATCAAAGATTTCCATGAACCGAACGCAGCGCTGGAGCGACCCACGCTCAGGCAGGGAACTATTGGCTGAAAACCATGAAAACGGCATCGAGACTTCTGCAGATCCTCGCGCTCAGCGCCTGCTTCACCGCGCAGGCCCACGGCGCCTTCTCGATGCCGGGCGTGCGACAGGCATTGCGTACAATGGCTGGTCCCAGCGGCATTCTATCGCCGATCAACACTTCCCTCGAATTGATGACGGAGGGTGCCTGAACTCAGGCCGCCAGCCCGCCGGCCCGCGTCAGCAAAAACGCCTCGCCGCAGGCTTTCGCCAGATTGCGCACCCGCAAGATGTAGCTCTGCCGCTCGGTGACCGAGATCACGCCGCGCGCGTCGAGCAGGTTGAAGACATGGCTGGCTTTGATGCACTGGTCATAGGCCGGGAAGACCATGCGGTGCATCGGCGAATTGTCGTTCGACGCCGGCGCGCCGGCATCGAGCAGCGCCTTGCATTCGGCCTCGGCGTCCTCGAAATGGCGCAGCAGCATTGCCGTGTTGGCGTGTTCGAAATTGTGGCGCGAATATTCCTGCTCGGCTTGCAGGAAAACGTCCCCATAGGTGACCTTGTCGGCGCCCTCGCGGCCATTGAAATTGAGGTCGTAGACATTGTCGACGCCCTGCACGTACATGGCCAGGCGCTCAAGCCCGTAGGTCAGCTCGCCCGCCACCGGCGCGCATTCGATGCCGCAGACCTGCTGAAAGTAGGTGAACTGCGAGACTTCCATGCCGTCGCACCAGCATTCCCAGCCAAGCCCCCAGGCGCCCAGCGTCGGGCTTTCCCAATCGTCCTCGACGAAGCGGATGTCGTGCAGCAGCGGATCGACGCCGATCGCCGCCAGCGAGCCGAGATAGAGCTCCTGCAGGTTAGGCGGGTTCGGTTTCAGGATCACCTGGTATTGGTAATAATGCTGCAGCCGGTTCGGGTTCTCGCCATAGCGGCCGTCCTTGGGACGGCGCGAAGGCTGGACATAGGCGGCGTTCCAGCGCTTTGGCCCGAGCGCACGCAAGGTCGTTGCCGGGTGAAACGTGCCGGCGCCGACCTCCATGTCGTAGGGTTGCAGGATGACGCAACCATAGTCGGCCCAGTAATTGTGCAAGGTCAGGATCAGCCCCTGAAACGAGCGGCTGGGATGCATATGGGCGGGAATTTCAATCGTCACGGCAGCCTCCGGCAGGATGCGGCACCTCGTAGATGCCCGGCCGGCAACCGTCAAGGCAAAGGGGTCAGGCCCTTGCAGGGGCAATCGCTTCAGATTTGCGCCGCCCCCTCATCGAGGGGCGGCGCTAGCTTCGACAATTCGTTCGTGAATCGATTGCCCGTCAGCCCTTCGGGGCGGGCACCGGTTCGGGCTTGACCTTCGGGCTTTCCTGCGCCGTGTTGGATACGATCGGCGGCAGGCCCTTCATCAGCTTCTGCTGCAAGGCGGCGAGCACGCCGGGATCGGGTTTCAGGTCACGCGCCTGGTTCCACTGAAAGGTTGCCTCCAGCTTGCGGCCGACGCGCCAGTAGGCATCGCCGAGATGGTCGTTCAGAACCGGATCCTCCGGCTTCAACGACACGGCGCGTTGCAACTCACGGACCGCGTCATCGAACCTGCCTAGCCGGAAATAGGCCCAGCCCAGGGAATCGACGATGTAGCCGTCGCTCGGCCTGAGATCGACGGCCTTCTGGATCATCGCCAGGCCTTCCTTGAGGTTCATATTCATGTCGACCCAGGAATAGCCGAGATAGTTCAGCACCTGCGGCTGGTCAGGCTGCAGCTCCAGCGCCTTGCGGAAATTCGGCTCGGCCTTGGGCCATTCCTTAAGGCGCTCATAGGCGATGCCGCGCTGATAGAAGATGTTCCAGTTGGCGGCGGTCGGTGTCTTCAGCGCCTCGACAGCCTTGTCGTAGAGATTGGCAGCCGAGCGGAAATCGTCCTTCGACGAATAGACCCCGCCGAGCGCCAGATAGGCGCGCATATCGTTCGGATGGGCGTCGATGAAGGCCTTCAGATGGGTGATGGCCTCATCGTGGCGGTCGAGATCGGCAAGGTTGAGGCCAAGCTGGAGGTCAGACAGCTGCTTCAGCGGCGAAGAGTCGGGGATGCGCCGGTAGAGCGCAATGGCGCCCTCGCCGTCCTTCAACTGTTCGGAGACGGCGGCGAGTTGCACGAGGGCCGCGTCGCTGTCGGGCTTGAGCGCCAGCGCGTATTGCAGGTAGAGACGGACGAACGGCTCGCCGCCGCCGCGGTTGAGCGCGGTGGCAAGGTCAAGCAGTATCTCCGACGCGCCATCCGACGGGCCCGCAATGAGGGGCTCGATCTTGTCGCCCTTGCTGATCCTGTCGCGCAAGGCGACGATTTCCAGCTTGCCCGGCGAAAACGCCTCGGCCTGATCGAGCACCGATATCGCCTTTGCCTTGTCGCCCTTGCGGGCCAGGAAGGAGGCATAGGCCTGCGCGTTGCGCATCCAGGTCTCGGGGGCCGCACCGCCGGCCGCCGTATCCTGCATCGTCGCGGCGTAGATCGCGTCGGCCTTTTCAGGCATGCCAGAGGCATCGGCGATCAGCGCGCGATGGAAGGACTTGAACAGGCCGAACCAATCGGGTCCCTGAAGCTTGTCGATCGAGGCCATCGCATCGCTAGGCTGGCCAGCACCTTGCTCGGCCCAGCCGGACATGACCCCGGAGATCAGCCGGTCGAGATCGGATTCCAGCGACAGCTTGAGCCAGTATTGCGCCTTGGTGAAATCCTTCTTGTGGAAGGAATCGACCGCGAGCGCCAGGCGCGAGAAGCGCTCGACATCGGGAACTTCCTTGAGCTTGTCGGCATAGACCAGGGACTCGTCGAAGCGGCCTTGCGCGATCAGCGACAGCATCAGGCTCTGCTGCAGGGCGGTGTCGCCCGGATTGAAGGCCAGGGCCTGTTTGTAGTAGGCGATGGCGCCGTCGAGATCGTTGTCGCCTTCGGCGATCCGGGCCGCCAGATAGGCGCCCGAGAACGAGGTAATCTTGACCGGTTCGCTGGTTTGCTTGGCATAGGCCGGCAGAGCCGAGATCGCCATGCCTGTCACAATTGCCAGCCTTGCCAGCCAGCGTGCACGTCCTTGCTGCATCATATCCCTTTCAGCCGCGCGCCATCTCCGCGTCAGCGGGATCGACGTAGACTCGAACTTTACTCGATCTTCGGGGCAAAGCATGGCCTTTTTGGGGTCGGGCTTCAATCCGCTTCCAATTCACAATCGGGGCACCCGATTAACAAAACATGGTGGAAGGATCGTTTTCGCCTTCGAGGCTGGACTTGGGCGCTGCGCGGAGCCCGGACATGCAGGGATGTCAGCGCCAATGTCAGCGCTTGCCCGGCAAAGCCGACCGCCGTACCCGGATATCGCGATACCCATCAGCCGCGACCGTGCCGCACAGCGCGTTCCATTCGCAGCCGTCACAGGCCTTGCGCACGAGGCCGGCCGAAAACGCCTCGCGCATCCGCGCCAAGGTTGCCGCATCGAGATCGAGGCGGTCGCCGATCCGGGTTGGCCGGGCCAGCAGATCCCCCAGGTCTGCCGCTGCCTGCCGGTCCCGCTCGGCCGCGCTTTCACGCAGGCAGTGCGGTTCCGGATCGTCGAGCAATGGGGCACAGACGTCGTCGGGCCCGGAAACGAGGAGGATGTCCTCGCCCAGGCTCAGGCGCTTCGCGATCCCGTCATAATTGGCGGTGAAAGCGGGGCTGTATCCCTTGCCCACATAGGTGAGCAGGCAAAGGAGGTGATGGGCGCGCAGCCTGATCGTCATTCGCGGCTATTCTTACGGCCTGAGATCGGTCGGCTCCGGCCTGTAGCCTGAAAACAGCTTCAGGGTCGCCACGCCGAGCGCCGACTTCAGCAAGCCGCCGAGCAGAAAAGGCAAGAAGCCGAAGGTGATGGCCTGTTCGGTGCCGATCATGACGGCGAGCCAGATCGTGCCGAGGACCAGGCAGGCAAGATTGCCCAGCAGCATGGCGGCGAAGGCAAGCACCACCCTGTTGCCGTTCCAGCCGCGTTCGGCCAGCCAGCCGACAAGCGCGCCGACGACCGGAAAGGCGAAGAGATAACCGCCTGTCGGGCCGACGAAATGCGACAAACCGGCTGCCCCTCCGGCCAGGACCGGAAAGCCCACCGCGCCTTCGACCAGCCAGGCGGCGATGGTGACCGCGCCAAGCCGCCAGCCATAGAGCGCACCGATCAATGTCACGGCAAAGGTCTGCATGGTCACCGGGACCGGCACCATCGGCACCTCGATGTAGGACGACAGTGCCAGAAACAGCGTGCCGAGCACGACGGCTCCGACCTGCCAGCCGAGCGCGCGATCCTGGAGCCTGAGCGGGCTGAAAGAGGCCTTGCGGGACGAGAATGCGATGTTTGCCATTGGATTCCTTCGATCGATCTGAATTATAGATAATTTCTGACTTCGATCTATTATCGAATCCACAATTCTTCGGAGATAGCAAGCCTTCGCTGTGCAAAGGCCAATCCAACGCTGTTCGTCAGGCAGGTCCGGACGGCCGTCTCGCATTTTTGCCGGAGTTGCTCTAACCCACGATCGCGAACGCTTCCCGCGTGGTCCCGGAGGCTGTCTTGACCGGTTTGCGGCCAATCCATTGGACATGCCGCCCCAGCGTCACCGCCGCCGATTCGGTGTTTCCCTGCCGCAAGGCGGCCAGGATCGCCCGGTGGTCCTGGTCGGTGCGCACCTCCCATTCCGAGCGCCACGCCGCGAACAGGAAGCGTGCGCTCGCGGCGTGGAGATCGTCTATGGTGGCAAGCAGGCGCGGCATGCCGCATGGCGCCAGGATCAAGCGATGAAAGGCGCGATTGGCGTCTTCCCAAGACCTGACGTCGCGGGATTTGTCGCCGGCCTTGGTCGCCTCCTCGGCCTGGTCGAGAATGGCCGCCGTCAAATGCGGCGCGGCATGGCGCAATGCCAGCACTTCGAGCGCGGCCCGCATTTCGGCGACTTCCTTGACCTCGCCCAGATCGAAAGCCGCGACGCGCACGCCACGGCGCGGCTCGCTGACGGCAAGGCCTTGCGCCTCGAGCCGGCGGAAGGCCTCGCGCACGGGCACATGGCTGGTGTTGAACTCCTCGGCGACATGATCCTGCCGAAGCCGAGCGCCCGGTTCGATCGCGCCCGAGATGATGCGGTCCGCCAATGCCTTGCTGATGCGCACCGCGATGGTGTCGTCCGTGCCCTTTGCCATGTTTTATAGATAATTTGCGGCGGGGCGTCTTGTCGAGATGGTGGGACCGGCTTTCACAACTGCTTTAAAGCGGCGCCGCAAGTCAAGGGCGCTCTGCCAGTCTTGCGTCCAGCGCCTGCATGGCGACGGTGACGAGATGGTGAAGGCGCTTCTTCGGCACGCCGTCACGCTCCTGCACGGAAAGGCCGTGCAGGAGCGTGCATCGTCATCAGCCCTGCTCGCCGCGATGGTATTGCCTGGAAAAGCGAAGTAGCCGGAGCCCGGATGAGACGGCTTCAGTTCACCCGGCTGATGCAGAAATCGATGACGTCGATCAGCGCCGATTTCTGCGGCGTCGCTTCCAGCGGCGCCAGCGCGTCGCGGGCGATCTCGCCGAAATGGCGGGCGCGGCCGATCGTATCGGCGATGGCGCCGTGGCGGGTCATCAGGCCGATCGCATTTTCCAGGCCGGCGTCGTCGGTGACATTGTCCTCGATGGCGCGCTTCCAGAAGGTGCGCTCGGCCTTGGTGCCGCGCCGGTAGGCGAGAATGACCGGCAAGGTCACCTTGCCCTCGCGGAAATCGTCACCGACATTCTTGCCCAGATCCTTGCTGGTGCCGCCATAATCCAGCGCATCGTCGATGAGCTGGAAGGCAAGCCCGAGATTCATGCCGTAGGAGCGCAGCGCCGCACGGTCGTTGCGGGTCGCCTGGGCGATGACGGGGCCGACTTCGGCGGCGGCCGAAAACAGCGCCGCGGTTTTGGCCTTGATGACGGCGAAATGCTCGTCCTCGGTGGTTTCGAGGTTCTTGGCGGCCGCAAGCTGCATGACCTCGCCCTCGGCGATGATCGAGGCCGCACTCGACAGGATATCGAGCGCTTCGAGCGAGCCGACATCGACCATCATGCGGAAGGCCTGGCCGAGCAGGAAATCGCCGACCAGCACGCTCGCCTGGTTGCCCCAGATCATGCGGGCGGTCTTCTTGCCGCGCCGCATGCCGCTCTCGTCGACGACGTCGTCGTGAAGCAACGTTGCGGTGTGCATGAATTCGACCGAGGTGGCGAGCTTGACATGGCCCTCGCCGGCATAACCGAACATCTGGGCTGCGGCGAGCGTCAGCATCGGCCGCAGCCGTTTGCCGCCGGACGAGATCAGGTGATTGGCGACCTCCGGGATCATCTCGACGTCGGAGCCAGCCTTGGACAGGATCAATTCGTTGACACGCCCCATATCGGCCGCCGTCAGGTCGATCAGATCCTTGATGGACGCGGGTTCCCGCTTCCCGTTTTCGATGTTGAGAACGACACCCACGACAAACTCTCCCGTCTTGATATAACGCGTGCGACGGCACCCTTGATCCCGCATGGACTCTAGGGCGGCGGACATAGCCACGGCAAGAGGCGAATTAGCGCGGCGATGACGACAGCGTGCCGACCGGCGCCAAGGAAGTTCTTCTTCGCCAGGCAAATCCGCCTGCCCGTTTACAGAAGTGCTGCAAACTGAGAGTTTCGCCCGATGATAGAGCTCATTCGCACCAACGACGCGGTCATCATCTCCTTTGTCGAATCGCTGATGCGCGATGCCGGCATCGGCTGCTTCGTCGCCGACCAGAACATGAGCGTGCTCGACGGTTCGCTCGGGATCCTGCCGCGGCGCGTCATGGTCGACGCCGACCAGGCCGACGCGGCGCGGCGCATCCTGACCGATGCCGGCATCGCCAACGAGATCCGCGGAAAATAATGTCAGCCGCGCCAGCCGCCCTTGTTTCGGACACGCCGGCCCACACGGTCGACGCTTTTCATCGCGGCCGGTTCTGGCTCGTGCAGCCCAAGCAGGGCGGCCATCGCGCCGGCATGGATGCGATGATGCTGGCGGCGGCCGTGCCATCCGCGTTTGGCGGGCGCCTCGCCGATTTCGGCGCCGGAGCCGGGGCCGCCGGGCTTGCGGTGCTGTCTCGCTGCCCGGCCGCCGAGGCCGTGCTCGTCGAGCGCGCGCCGGAAATGGCACGTTTCGCGGCCGCCACCCTTGCCCATCCCGGCAACGCGCATCTCAGCGACCGCGCCTCCGTTCTGATCGCCGACGTCACGGTGTCGGGCCGGGCGCGCGCGGCGGCCGGTCTCGCCGACAATGATTTCGATTTCGTCATCATGAACCCGCCTTTCAACGCCGCCCGGGACCGCGCCACACCAGACCGGCTGAGAAAGGAAGCGCATGTGATGGAGGACGGGCTGTTCGAGAGCTGGATCCGCAGTGCGGCGGCCGTGGTCAGGCCGCGCGGCGGGCTTGCCGTCATCGCGCGACCCGACCAGCTCGGCGCCATTCTCGGCGCGCTTGCCGGCCGCTTCGGCGATGCCGAGATGCTCGCCGTCCACCCGCGCCCCGATGCGGCGGCGATCCGCATCATCGTGCGGGCGGCGCTCGGCGCGCGCGGGAAACTCGCCATCCGCCCGCCCCTGATGCTGCATGCGCGCTCCGGCAACGGTCCGGACGAGCGCAGCGAAATGATCGCCAACGGTCTCGCCTCGCTGTTCGGAGACTGAGCTATTGTCGCCGGCCACATTGCCGTTGGCCGGGGAATTCCTACATGCCTGCAACCCACCGGCCGGAGACCTCGCCATCGTGAAGCGCTTTTTCAACCGCCTGCTGCCTAAATCCTGGCGTTCCAGCGTCGTCACCATTCCGGTCATGCGGCTGCACGGCACCATCATGGCCGGTGGCGGCCAGTTCCGGCCGACGCTGTCGCTTGCCTCTACCGCCGGCCTCATCGAAAAGGCTTTTTCCTTCGACGCGCCGGCGGTCGCCATATCGATCAATTCGCCCGGCGGCTCGCCGGTGCAGTCGCGGTTGATCTTCAAGCGCATCCGCGACCTGGCGACGGAAAAGAACAAGAAGGTTCTGGTCTTCGTCGAGGACGTCGCGGCATCGGGCGGCTACATGATCGCGGTCGCCGGCGACGAAATCTTCGCCGATCCGTCCTCCATCGTCGGCTCGATCGGCGTGGTCTCGGCCTCGTTCGGTTTCCCCGAACTGATGAAGAAGATCGGCGTCGAGCGCCGAGTCCACACCGCCGGCCAGAACAAGGCGGTGCTCGACCCGTTCAAGCCCGAGAAGAAGGAAGACGTCGAACGGCTGAAGGCGCTGCAGCTCGAGGTCCACGAAACCTTCATCGACCTGGTCAAGGAGCGGCGCGGCACGAAGCTGAAGGATGATCCGGACCTGTTCACCGGCCTGTTCTGGACCGCCAAGAGAGGCCTGGAGCTCGGCCTGGTCGACGCGCTCGGCGACATGCGCACGGTGCTGAAGACAAGGTTCGGGGAGAAGACCCAACTCAAGCTGATCACCGCGCCGCGCGGTTTCCTCAGCCGCTTCGGCCTGTTCGGGTCGAGCCAGGGCTTTTCGGCGCCCGACATCGCCGCCGCCGCGGCCAGCGGCATCATCGATGCGGCGGAAGAGCGCGCGCTGTGGGCTCGGTTCGGGCTTTGAAAACCATGCAAAACCGTCTAGCATGAGCGCTTGAAATCGTAGGCATGTCGTTTCCCCAAAGCCGAAACCGCTTTGGGTGACATGCATCAACCGACCCGACCGGCCGCCTTCGCCGGCCTAGCGTGGGAGGAGTTTCGACATGCCGCAGATCATTTTCTTCACCGTCGTTGGCGTCGCCGCCTATTTCGGCTACCGCACTTTCATCCGGGAAGCCGAGCGCGTGACCGCCAAGGTGCGGCGCACTGAAAAGCAGGCGGCGAACGGCGCGATGGGTACGCTGGTCAAGGACCCGAAGACCGGCGAATACCGGCTGGCCAAGGACTGAGCATCATTCCGCAGACGACTGACGCCGTGGACACCGATATCGGTTCGCGCATCTGGCCAGCGCACGCCAAGATCAATCTAGCGCTGCATGTCACGGGCAGGCGCCCCGACGGCTATCACCTGATCGAAAGCCTGGCGGTGTTCACGCGTTTCGGCGACCGGGTCGAGATCGCGCTTGCCGACGGCGACGATTTCACCGTTTCCGGCCGCTACGCGCCGACGGTTCCTCTCGACGCCGCCAACCTCGTGCTCCAGGCGCGCGACGCCCTGCGAAAACAGGCTGGACCAGAGAGAACGCCGCCGGTTTCGATCAAGCTCGAAAAGAACCTGCCGGTTGCCTCCGGCGTCGGCGGCGGGTCGAGCGACGCGGCGGCGGTGCTGCGCGGGCTGGCCGAGACATGGGGCCTGGACATCGATGACGCCGCGCTGGCGCGGATCGGCCTCTCGCTTGGCGCCGATGTGCCGATGTGCCTGGCGGCAAAGCCGCTGGTCGCGCGCGGCATTGGCGACGAGCTGTCCATCGTGCCGGATTTTTCGGCGTTGGGGCTGGTGCTGGTCAATCCCGGCACTCCTGTCTCGACGGCCGAAATATTCAACGCGCTGTCGCGGCGCGACAATGAGGGCCTGCCGCCGCTGCCGGGCCGCATCGATTTTCACAGCCTGCGCAACTGGCTGGAGATCACCCGCAATGATCTTGAACCGGCAGCTCTTGCGCTACAGCCCGCCATAGGCAGGGCGCTTTCATGGCTGAACAAGGCTGGATCGGGTTTTTCGCGAATGTCGGGGTCGGGCGCGACATGCTTCGGCCTGTTCGAGACCGGCAACGTCGCCAAACGCGCGGCCGCCGAGATCCGCGCCCGCCAGCCCGACTGGTTCGTCGCGGCGACGCGCAGCATCGCATCGGAGGGCGCTGATGGCCAGAACTGACGAAAGCCGTTCCTTCATCCCCGTGCGCATCGCGGTGCTGACCGTTTCGGACACACGCAGCCTCGCCGACGACAAATCCGGCCAGACGCTGGCTGACCGCATCACCGAGGCCGGCCACATCCTGGCCGCCCGCGATATCGTCACCGACGACCGCGAGAACATCCGCGACAAGGTGCTCGACTGGTCGAAGGACTCGGCGATCGATGTCGTCATCACCACCGGCGGCACCGGCTTCACCGGCCGCGACGTGACGCCGGAGGCACTGGAGCCGATCTTCGAAAAGCGCATGGACGGCTTTTCGGAAGTGTTCCACCGCATCTCCTACGACAAGATCGGCACCTCGACGATCCAGAGCCGGGCGACCGGCGGCGTCGTCAACGCCACCTTCGTCTTCGTGCTGCCGGGCTCGCCCGGGGCCTGCAAGGACGCCTGGGACGGCATATTGAAGGCGCAGCTCGACTACCGCCATATGCCCTGCAACTTCGTCGAGATCATGCCGCGCCTGGACGAGCATCTGCGGCGCGGCAAATCGGCTCCGTAGCTGCCGTCCTGCGTCCCCGGACGCAAGGTTTCAGCGGATGACCGGCTCGCCGTGAAAGCGCCGGCGCGAGGGGCGCGAAACACCGAAGCCGACTTCCATCATCAGCCGCGGCGTGCGCGCCGGCACGGTGCCCATGTGGAAGCCGAACGGATCCTCGACGAAGCCCAGCCCAGCCTCGCCGGTCAGCGTCACCGGGCTCTCGTCGCCATAGACGTTCAGCACATCCTCGGCTGGATGGCCGACGAGAAGCGTCAGCTGGTGCTTGAGGCTGCGGCGCCTGTGGCTGCCCCTGACGTAGACATGCGGACCGGTGCCGGCATCGACAGGCATCAGGTAGAAGAAGAACTTCAGCATCCGCCAATCGTCGAGATCGAAATGATATTTGCCGAGCGAGGCAAGGTTCTTGTCGGCGTCCGAGGCCGCGCCGGTCGGAAAGCTCCACCAGACGCGCGTCGTGATCAGTTTCGCCTGGCCGCCGAGATAATGCGCGGCGATGTCGAGAAGCAGCGGATCGCGCTGTATGGCGAGTGCCGCCTGGCAGTCGAGGACACGCTCGAAATAATGCCCGCTGAGCAGCGGCCGCCCATAACGCTTTTCGGCTTCGGCATGCTCGTCCGGCATGAACTCGATACGGCGGTCGAAATTGCCGAAGCAAGGCGTGCGTCGGGCAAAATTCGCGATCTCCTGATGGATTTCCGGCGGCAGGACCAAGCCTGAAAACAGCCCGTCGGAGCGCAGCGCATCGACCGCCGCCTCGCGCTCGACGCCTGCGAACATCGTATCCCCCGCATTGTCGGCCGGACGGGCGCGTTTCGCGCCCAGCCAGTGCATCCGCCGCCCGGGCATGGTGCGGGCCAGGACGAACATCGGCAGCCAGGCGGGATTTTCGCGTAAATCCTTCAGGTAAGTCGGAATGCGCACGGCGATACGGCGCAGCAGGCTGCCATTGCGCGCAATTGCCTCGAGACTGGCGGCGCCGGAGTTGTCGGGGGGTGAAAGGTTCATTGGGTCCTCGGTTATGAGAGCGGCACCGACGCTGCATCGGTGCCCACCGCTCGGCATGACCCAAACCCAATTCGCCCACCTGACGGGGACGCTAATCTCACGTCAGATTTTGTGCAATGCACAACAGAGTGTGCAGTTGCAAAAAATCACTTCCGCGCGCCCTGTTTGGGTGGCGCCACCCAGATCTCGGCGTCGAGCCGCTTCGTCGCTAGGCCGCGCGCCAGCGCCTCGGCGCCGGCGGCATTCTTCGACAGCGAGGCTGCCTGCCGCTTGCTGATCACCAGTCCGTCGGCCAGGGCCCGGTTTCCGGAAAAGACCCGGGCCAGGAACGGCATGCGGCTGCCGCGCGCCCGCGAGAACCGCGCCGCCATGGTTTGCCTGGCGGTGTGGGCGACGACAGCGTCGATCCAGCCCTCCACCAGCCGCGCGCCGGGCTCCAGGATGAGCAGCCAGTCGCCTTTGGCCTGTCGGATGCCGGCAGCGATGCCGCCGCTGGCCACGTAGTGGCAGCCGGCATGCTCGGCGACGCGATGCGTCTGGTCGGTGGAGCCGGCATCGCAGACGACGACCTCGCGCACCACGCCCTCCACCGCACCGCCGATCAGCGAAGCGAGCGTGCGGGCGAGAGCCTCCTCGTCATTGCGGGTTTCGATGAGAACACTGAGCATCGCTAGCCGAATAGCGGAAAGCCGTTCCGGGCGCCAGTTTTTGCCACGCAGCATAAAAAAGTTCTTGCTTTGTTCTTTTTGCTGAGATAGGATTATTTTCATGAACAGAGCAATCCGGCACAACATGGACAGTCCCTGGGAGCGGGCGAAGATGGAACAGATCGTGCGCGCCGACATCGCGGCTTTCGGAGCAGGAAGAGCCGAGATGGCCAACGCGATGATCGAACAGAGCGGCGTGCGTATCCGTCCCGACCGCAACCGCGGCCGGTCGGCAGGCATCAATCCGACCGGGCGGTTCGAGCCGGTCAGCCGGCATGTCTTCGACGATGGCTGGAATTCGCTGGAGGAATTGCCGCCGTTCAAGACCGAGGTGCAGGTCGAGAAGCCGCGCACCATCATCACCCGCAACGAATCGCCCGACATTTCCTTCGATCGCTCGATCAATCCCTATCGCGGCTGCGAGCATGGCTGCGTCTATTGCTTCGCGCGGCCGACGCACTCCTTCATGGGCCTGTCGCCTGGCCTCGATTTCGAATCCAAGCTGTTCGCCAAGCCGGATGCCGCAAGGCTGCTCGACAAGGAATTGTCGAAGGACGGTTACCAGCCGCGCACCATCGCCATCGGCACCAACACCGACCCCTACCAGCCGATCGAGAAGCAATACCGGATCATGCGCGAGATCCTCGAAGTGCTGGAGGCGCGCGGACATCCGGTCGGCATCGTCACCAAATCAGCACTGGTGACGCGCGACATCGACATCCTGTCGCGCATGGCCGAACGGGGGCTCGCCAAGGTGGCGCTGTCGGTGACGACGCTCGACCGCATGCTGGCGCGCACCATGGAACCGCGCGCGTCGACGCCGACCAAGCGGCTGGAGGCGATCCGGCAGCTTTCGGATGCCGGCATTCCGGCTTCGGTGATGGTGGCGCCGATCATCCCTGGCCTGACCGATCAGGAGATGGAGCGCATCCTCGATTCGGCGTGTGCCGCCGGCGCGCGCGAGGCGGGTTATGTCGTGCTGCGCCTGCCGCTGGAGGTCAGCCCGATCTTCAAGGACTGGCTGCTGCGCCATTATCCGGACCGCTACCGTCACGTGATGTCGCTGATACGCTCGATGCGCGATGGCAAGGACTACGATTCGGAATGGGGCAAGCGCATGAAGGGCGCCGGTCCCTATGCCTGGCAGATCGGCCGGCGCTTCGAGATCACCGCCAAGCGGCTCGGCCTCAATGCCGAGCGGCGCACGCTCAGGACCGACCAGTTCGTCGCGGCCGGAAAGGACCAGGAGCAGCTGATGCTGCTCTAAACTTGCCTTTCGCTTGTTGAATCCCGTCCGGCCTGCCCCGGCCTGCAGACGGTGCCCTCCCGGTCCGGCGCCCCACCCGACCCGGAGGGACTTGCGGAGAATCGGAGCCGATGCGAACCTCGCCGCAACATGGCTCGCGCGCGTTCTGATTCTCCGCCTCTCTTCGAAATCGTCGAGAAACCCGATTTCTCCTTCGAGACGAAGGCGATGGCCGAAGGCCTGTGGCCGGTGGCCGGGATGGACGAGGCCGGCCGTGGCCCGCTCGCCGGGCCGGTGGTCGCTGCGGCGGTGGTGCTCGACCCCGCCAACATCCCCGAAGGCCTAGACGATTCCAAGCGGCTCAGCCATTTGCAGCGCGAGGCGCTGTTCCTGCGCATTCTCGGTTCCGCGCAGGGTGTTTCGATGGCGTCGATCAGCGCCGAGGGCATCGACGGCAGCAATATACTGAAGGCCAGCGTGGAGGCGATGCGCCGCGCCCTGGTCGGCTTGTCGGTTCAGCCGAAGCTCGCGCTCGCCGATGGCCGCGACGTGCCGCCCGGATTGCCTTGCGCCGGACGCGCGCTGATCAAGGGCGATCAGCGCTCGCAGTCGATCGCGGCCGCCTCCATCGTCGCCAAGGTGATGCGCGACCGCATGATGTGCGGCTGCGGCAATCATCACGACCGCTACGGTTTCGAGGCCCACATGGGTTACGCCACCGTCCGGCATCGCACGGCGATCGAAGCACACGGGCCGGTCGCCCGGCTGCACCGCGTATCGTTCGCGCCCTTCAGGCTCGGCGGGACGGAAGTGGTGGAAGAAGAGAGTTTCGACGGGCTCGATTGAGCTGTTGGGCTCGACTGCGTCACAAAGAGATTGGCGAAGCGGCGATGACAGCCGATCTCCCCCCTCGTGGGGGAGATGGCCGGTCCACCCTCCGTAGCTGCAGCGCAGCTGCTGCGGAGGACGGGCAGGCCAGAGGGGGTCGCCGCGCGTGAAGCGCCGACATCCTTTTTTGCCGGATAAGAGGTTGCGCCTGGACGTACCGACCCCCTCTGTCGCCTTCGGCGACATCTCCCCCTCGAGGGGGGAGATCATCCCAGCCGAAATAAAAAAAGCCGCCAGGTTTCCCGGGCGGCCTTTTCAATTCCTGACGCGATCGGCTCAGTTGAGCTTTGCCTTCACGTCCGCGAGCGAAGCCTTGAACAACTCCGCTCCGGCCTTGGCGTCGATCTTGCCGGCGAGCAGCGTGCGTGCCGCTTCGACGGCGATGTCGACGGCGCTGGCGCGCACTTCGCCGATCGCCTCGCGCTCGGCCTGACCGATCTTCTGCTCGGCAAGCGCGGTGCGCCTGGCGACGTAGTCCTCGGTCTTCTTGTGCGCTTCGGCAGCGAGCAGTTCGGCCTCGCGCTTGGCGGCCGCGACAATGTCGGCGGCCTCCTGTTCGGCTTCCTTGCGCTTGCGCTGGTAATGCCCGAGCAGTTGCTGGGCCTCTTCACGCAGCTTGCGCGCTTCGTCGAGTTCGTTGCTGATCCTGGCGGCGCGGGCATCGAGCGCCTTCGCGATCATGCGGGGCACCTTGATGTAGACGGCGACGCCCAGGAAGATGACCAGGGCAATCGTTGCCCAGAGCGTTGCTAGAGATGTGGCGTCCATGATGCGCTCCTCACCGGGCCACGGATTTGACCGCGGCCGCGATCTCGGCCTTGCTGGCCTTGCCGCCGACCAGTGCCTCGACGATCGCCGAGGCGGTGTCTTCGGCGATGCCGCCGACTTCCTTCATGGCGTTGGCCTTGATGGAAGCAATACGCGCTTCGGCCGCGCCAAGCTTTTCATCGAGCGCGGCCTCGACCTTCTTGCGCGCGGTCTCGGCTTCGGCCTTGGCCGCATCGTTGGCCTGCTGGCCGATCGAATTGGCATTGGTCTTGGCTTCCGCCAGTTCCTGCTCGTAGGCAGCAACGGCGGCGTCGGCCTCGCCCTTCAACCTGGCTGCCTGGTCGAGGTCCTGGCTGATGCGATCGTTGCGGACGTCGATGATGCCGCCGACGCGCGGCATAACGACCCGTTTCAGGAAGAGGTAGAACAGCCCGAAAGTGATCGCCAGCCACAGAAGCTGCGACGGGAAGGTCGCAGGATCGAACGGCGGAAACGTGCCGTGCGCTTCGGCAGGCACGCTGGTGCCGGACTGCGTGTCGCCTTCCGTCGCAGCGTGGCTGGTATCGGTTGATGGCGCGGACTCTTGCGCGAAGGCAGATGTCACGAACATGGACTATTCCCTGATATCAGGCCCGCCGCTTTCGCGGCCGGCCTGTCCAATCAACGCAGAGGTTCAGCCGAACAGGGCCAGAAGCGCGATGAGAAGCGAGAAGATGCCCAGAGCTTCGGTCACGGCGAAGCCGAAGATCAGACGGCCGAACTGGCCATCGGCGGCCGACGGGTTGCGCAGCGCGCCCGAGAGGTAGCTGCCGAAGATGTTGCCGAGGCCAATGCCCGCGCCGCCCATGCCCAGGCAAGCGATACCAGCGCCGATGTACTTTGCTGCTTCTGCGTCCATTTGTTCAACTCCTTTGGATCTGAAATTCCGTTGTTATTCCATTCCGGCGGCAATGTTGGAAACTCTTGGGCCGGAAATTTTTGGTCAGTGCCCGGGATGCAGGGCGTCGTTGAGATACATGCAGGTCAGCACGGCAAAGACGTAGGCCTGCAGGAAGGCGACCAGCAGTTCAAGCGCCGTCAGCGCCACGGCCATGGCCAGCGGCAGCACCGAGCCCGCGACGCCGACCGCGCCGAGCGCGGAGAGGCTGACGACGAACCCGGAGAACACTTTCAGCGTGATGTGGCCGGCCAGCATGTTGGCGAACAGACGAACCGAGAGGCTGACGGGGCGCGACACGAAGGAAATGACCTCGATCAGCACCACCAGCGGCAGCAGGAACACCGGCACGCCATGCGGGACGAACAGTTTCAGGAAGCCGAACCCATGCTTCATGAAGCCGTAGACGACGACGGTGGCGATCACCAGGGCAGCGAGGCCGAAGGTGACGATGATGTGGCTGGTGACGGTGAAGAAATAGGGGAACAGGCCGAGCAGGTTGGCGACCAGCACGAACATGAACAGCGAGAACACGAAGGGGAAGAACTTCATGCCCTGCGTTCCGGCGGCATCGCGCAACATGTTGCCGACGAACTCGTAGGCCATTTCGGAGACCGACTGGAGCCGGCCGGGAACAAGGCTGCGGCTCGACGTGGTCAGGAACAGGAACGCCGCCGCGACGACCACGGTGGCGACCATGAACAGCGCCGAATTGGTGAATGACAGGTCATAGCCGCCGATCTCGATCGGTATCAGCTTGTTGATATGGAACTGGTGGATCGGATCGACCTTGTCAGCTGCCACTTTCAATCCCCGTCAATGCCGCGTGCGGCCTCGTTACCATTGCCGCACATGAAGCGCGGTCATTTCGTGTCGTCCTGGTCACGGCGCGATCTGTCGCCCTGCCCGAATTCAGCAACAACGCCCGCCGAACGCATGACATTGAGCACGCCGGCGCCAAACCCGAGCAGCAGAAACACGATCAGACCCCATGGCGATGTCCCCGCCAGCCGGTCGATGATCCAGCCGATGCCGGCACCCACCACTACTCCGGCGATAAACTCGCTGGAGAGTTTGAGCGCCTGGCCATATCCGGCCACACTGCCCGCTTTCGCGTCGTCTTTCCCCTCGAGCCGGTTCGGCAACCTTGTCGCAAGCGATGCTTCAAGTTCACGCCGACGTCGCTCAAGATCGTCGTCGCGGATGCCGGTTTCATGCTGATTGCCGCGGCCGGTTTCTCCGGTTCCGCCTGGCCCATTCTTCTCGGCCATCGCAACCCCCCTGCCCGGTCAGACCGTCACCGTCCGTCCGCTTCTAAAGTCGCCGGCAACATAGTTAGAGGGTTTGCGCCCGTCAAGCCACGGGCGGAAGTTCATACTCATGTATTTTAGTGAATGAAATCAGCGGATTAGAGAGGTGCGACATCGTGCCCGCCGCGATGACGGGGGTGCGTCGCGCGAATCCCCCCGGACAATGGCTCCTCGATCGGCCGCAGGACCGCGCGAAAAGATCGCGGGCGTGCGGGCACTCAGCTCCAGCCGCCGCCGTACGTGCGGTAGAAGATGTGCAGGCCGATCTTGGTCATCTTCTGCATCGTGCGCGCCCAGCCGGGATGGACATATTGGGCGTAGTAATGGGTCGACGACCCGACCTCCGGGATGAAGATCTTGCCGGCGCTGACGGCCATGGCGATGTCCTGCGCGGTCTTGTAGGCGACAGGGCTGTCGATGCGCTTCTTCCTGCCGTCGCAGGCGAACGAGAACTGGCAGCGGTTGAACCAGTTGTCGTTCTGGTAGACGACGCCGCAAATCGAGTTCGGATAGGATGGGTTGCGGACGCGGTTGAGGATGACCTGGGCGACGGCGGCCTGACCGCGCAAGGATTCGCTCCTCGCCTCGAAATAGATGCCGTTGGCCAGGCACTTTTGCTCGGGCTGGGAAAAGACGCTTGCCGGCAACGGGGTCTGGATCCACGAATGATCGCCCTTGGCCATCGGCGGGATGAAGCGGCCATCATTCGGCTGCTCATCCTGCAGGAGCGCTTCGAAAGGCGAGGCCTTGGCATAGTCGGGCGCGGACTGCGCATAGGCGGTCGCCAGCACGTCCGGATGGTCGTTGTTGACCAAGCCGGCAAGCATGGACGGCACGCCGGGATCGGGCTTCTTGTCCTCACGCGCATGGAACGCCGCGGCGATCTGGATTTCTTTGCCTTTGATCTGCGGCTTGGCGAAGGCCATCTTCAGGTCGCCATCCATGCTCGGCCGCGTCAGGGACGAGGTGCGCTCGAAGATCGACCCGGCATTGAAGTTCTTCGGCGGGGCGACGGGAGACATTTGGACGACGCGGCCCTTCTTGTCGGCGCGCAGGACGCGTGCCTCGTCCGGCGTTGCGCTGACCTTGCCGCCCTTGCCGCGAAACGATACGGCGCCGACACCGGGGAGGCGGACACCGGAGCCGGAAATCGAACCGGTGATGTCGGAATCGGCGAACGGCATCTCGGCGGCCTGGACCGAGCCGGCGACGGATTTCTCGACATAGGAATTCCAGCGCGCGCTCGACGCTTCGAGGCCGGAAACGAGGCTCGTCATGTCCTGGTAGGCGGCGACGGTCGGAAAGCCGATCCAGATGCCGAGGCCGACGACGAACGGCGTCAGAAAGCCACGCTTCTTCTCACCGGCGGCGGCGACAAGCCGCGTCAAGACACGTCGATGCACGGAACTCTCTCCAGGAACGCTACTGACCCCACTGGAGAGCAAAATGATGCATTAACCTTGATGGGACGTTAACGACTTCGATCGGGTTTTCTCAGTCGGCTCAGGGTCGTCGTTTCGAAGTGGGGCGGTTTTGCGGCGGGGGTTCGGGCCGGCCGCAGGAAGACCGGCCAGGCGCCCAGTGCGCAGATGGCCGCCGCGAGCCAGACGCCGGGCCACGACCAGAGGTGCAGGAGCCCCGGAATCGCCACCGGTACCAGGAAGAAGCCGACGAAAACGAAGCTGTTGGCGAGGCTGAGCGCGGTTCCGACGTGGCCGGCACCGGCAAGCGTGGCAAGCTCGGTATAGGCGACGCCGTGCCAGGCGGAGACGGAGATGCCTGCGACAATCAGCACCAGGGGAAATACCGCGATCAGCAAGACCTGGCCGCCCGGCAGGGCGGGACCGGCCAGAACCAGCAACCACAGCACCGTGAAGGCAAGCGCGCTGAGCGCACTGCACGAGCGGAGAAACTGGCGGCGGTTGCCGTTGCGGTCGGTGAAGCGGCCGCTCCAGACACGCATGACCATGGCGCCGATCTGGACGGCGGCGAGGCTCGCGCTTATCGCCGCCGTTCCCAGCCCGGCGAAGTCGTGCAGGAACACCGACGCGAAGGTGAGCACCGCCACCTGCGGGAAGCAGAGCAGGCCGATGGCGGTGGCGATGCGCCAGACCTCGACATTGCGCAGCGGCGCCGGGCCTGCGACAGCCGCCGCGACGACGTGGCCCTCGCCCGCTGCCGGCGGTTCGTGCAGCCAGCTCCAGGCGAACAGGGCAGAGAGAGCGGAGGCGGCCGCCAGGAGGCCGAACACCGCGGCAAAGCCGGACGACAGCGCAAGCGACGGCAGGACCAGCGCACCGAGGCCGCCGCCAAGCGGCACCGCGGTCTGCCGGATGCTCATGGCGAAGCCGCGTTCGTTTTCCCGAAACCAGCCCATGATGGCGCGGCCGCTCGAACCGTTGACGCTGCCGCCGAGCAGCCCGGTGACGAGCAGGCTCGCGGACAGCAGGGTGACGCCGGGGACATCGGTCCTCGTCGGCACGACGAGCATCGCCATGACGAAGAGCCAGGCCGCCGTCGCGCCGAGCCCGGTCAGAAGCACGCGGCGATCGCCCCAGCGGTCGGTGAGCAGGCCCCAGGGCAGTTCGCTGAGCGCGACCCCCAGCCCGAGCAGACCGAGCGCCAGGCCAAGCTGGGCATTGCCCAGATGATAGGCCTGGCGAAGCACGACCGCCGTGGCCGGTATGCCGGCGAACGTGGCCGAGAAACTGGCGTTCGCGGCGACGCCGAGGCCCAGGACCTTCCAACGGTGCCCGGGCTTGAATGCCCTTTCGGCAGGGTTGGCGGGCCCGTGCTTCAGGCATTCGGACGATTTTTGGCCGGTGCAATCGACGATGGCGGACATGATTTCATTCCCGTGGCGGGCCAGCGGTCTGGCCTTGACGGGATGTCTTTAGCGCCATAACTTCGTCCCTAAAATCAGGAAGTTTTGGATAGATAATTCTAAAAAGCAGGACGATAATCGTGCGGCGCGTGACATTCGACCTCGACGTTCTCAGAAGTTTCGTCACCGGCATGGAGCTTGGCAGCTTCGCCAAGGCCGCCGACCGGCTCGGCCGGTCGACCTCGGCGGTCAGCGCGCAGTTGAAGAAACTGGAAGAACAGGCGGCAACGCCGATCTTCCGCAAATCGGGGCGCGGCCTCGCCCTGACGGAGGCTGGCGAGACCATGCTCGGCTATGCGCGACGGCTGCTCGACCTGAACGACGAGGCGGCAGCCGCCATCCACGATGTCGAGCTGGAAGGCTGGGTGCGGCTCGGCCTTCAGGAGGATTTCGGCGAGGCGGTGTTGCCGGAAGTGCTCGGCCGCTTCGCCCGCGCCCATCCGAAGGTCAAGATCGAGGCCAGGATCGCGCGCAGCCACGAGCTCGCCGAAAGGGTCACGTCAGGAAATCTCGACATCGCGCTCGCTTGGCACAGCGGCGAGGCGCCGCCCCATAGCCGGCACGTCGCCGACGTGCAGATGCGCTGGATCGGCCCGGCAAAGCGCATCGAGACCAGCCCGCGCGCCGGCGAGCCGCTGCCGCTGGTGGCGTTCGAGGCACCGTGCCTGTTGCGCACCGTGGCGACGGAAACGCTCGACCGCGCCGGCCTGTCGTGGCGGATGGCCTTCTCCAGCCCGAGCCTTGGCGGCATCTGGGCGGCCGTGGCGGCGGGACTGGGGCTGACGATCCGCACCGAGATCGGCCTGCCGGCCAGTGTCAGCGCGTTGACGCCGGAGATCGCCGGGCTGCCGGCACTGCCCAAATTGGCGTTGTTCCTCTATAGCAGGGATGCCGAACCCGAGCCGGTCGCGGCCCGCCTCGCCGACATATTGCTGGACGCGGCGCGGCAGGCATTGCCCGACGGCGCGCGGGCTAATGACAACGGTTTGCGCAACGCGGCGTGATCACGGATCGCCGGCGCCGGCATTCAGCCGCGCTTCTTCGCCCGCCCCGCGAACGGATTGTCCGATGTGCGAAGCGCTATGCGGATCGGCACGCCGGGCATGTCGAAGGCTTCGCGCAAGCTGTTCGAGAGATAGCGGACGTAGGATTGCGGCATCGCGTCCGGCCGCGAGCACTGGACAACGAAGCCCGGCGGCCGCGTCTTGGCCTGCGTGACATATTTGACCTTCAGCCGGCGCCCGGCGACGGCGGGCGGCGGATGATGCGCCAGGATGCTTTCCAGCCAGCGGTTCAGCTTGCCGGTCGAAACGCGGCTGTTCCACACTTTGTGGGTCTTCAGCACCGCGTCCATCAGCTTGTCCAGGCCGCGCCCGGTTTCGGCCGAGACCGGCACGGCCTGGATGCCGCGCGCCTGCGGCAGCAGCCGCTCGGTCTTCTCGCGCAGTTCCGCCAGAAGCTCCTGCGGGTGGTCGATCAGATCCCATTTGTTGAAGGCGATCACCGGCGCCCGGCCTTCGCGGATGATCAGGTCGGCGATCTGCAGATCCTGCTTCTCGAAGGGAATGGTGGCATCGAGCACGATGATGACGATCTCGGCGAAGCGAATGGCGCGCAAACCGTCCTGCACCGACATCACTTCCAGCTTCTCGTGGATCCGGGCCTTGCGGCGCATGCCCGCCGTATCGAACAGTTTCATCCGGCGGCCGCGCCAGTCCCAGTCGACGGAAATCGAATCGCGGGTGATGCCGGCTTCCGGTCCGGTGAGCAGCCGCTCCTCGCCGATCAGCGCGTTGATCAGCGTCGACTTGCCGGCGTTCGGGCGGCCGACGACGGCGATGCGCATCGGCTTGGTGTCGTCATAGGCCGGCGCTTCCTCGGCGTCCGGGTCGGCGATGTCCTCGCCGATCAGCACTTCGCCGGCGGCGATTTCTTCGTCTTCGCCGTCTTCGTCCTCGCCGAAGGCGCGCGCCTCGCCGAGCGCGCCGATCACCGCGTCACGCAGGTCGGGCATGCCCTGGCCGTGTTCGGCCGAGACCGGGATCGGCTCGCCGAGGCCGAGTTCCCAGGCCTCCAGCATGCCGCCTTGCGCGCCCTTCGCCTCGGCCTTGTTGGCGACCAGCACGACCGGCTTGCCGGACTTGCGCACGATTTCGGCGAAGGTCCTGTCGTCCGGCAGCAGGCCCGACTTGGCGTCGATGGTGAAGAAGATCAGATCGGCCTCGCGGATGGCGATCTCGGTCTGCGCGCGCATGCGGCCAGGCAAGGTCGACGCAGCGGCGTCCTCGAAGCCCGCGGTGTCGATTACGTCGAAATGCAGGTCGTAGAGTTTTGCCGCGTGGACGCGACGGTCGCGGGTGACGCCGGGCGTGTCGTCGACAAGCGCCAGCTTCCTTCCCACCAGCCGATTGAAAAGGGTCGATTTGCCGACGTTAGGCCTGCCGATGATGGCGACTTTGAAGGTCACGACGCACTGCCGGAGCCGCGGATCAGCTCGGACATCAGCGTTGCCCGCTCACGCGTGTTGCGCGGCGCGCCGTCATCGGAGGCGATCTGGTCGAACAATTTCAGCGCGTCCTGCGTCTTGCCTTCCTTCCAGGCGGCAAGGCCGAGCGCCTCGCGCGCCGTGTGGCGCAACGTGTTGGTGTCCGACGTCAGCGCCTCGACGCGGCTGGAGACATCGGCGAAGGAGCCGTGGTCGACAAGCAGCAGCGCCGCCCTGAGACGCGCGATGTCGCGAATGCCGGCGGGGATCGCGGTGTCGGCGGCGACATCGTCGAAATCCTTGACGGCGGCGGCAGCGTCGCCCTTGTCCGCCTTGACGGTTGCGGCGCGCATGCGGGCGAGCAGCGGATAGGCGCCGTAGCCATCCTTCTCCAGCTGGTCGAGCGCGGTCAGCGCATCGTCGCTCTTGCCGTCATTGGCGAGCTTCAGCGCCTGCGAGAACGCATCGCCTGAACGGTTGGCGCGCGTCTCGTCCCAATAACGATAGCCGACGAAGGCGGCGGTGCCGAGCACCACGAGAACGGCCAGGACGAGCACGGCCGGACCAAAACGGTCCCACAGCGCCTGCGCCTGTTCGCGGCGCATCTCGTCGTTGACTTCACGGATAAAACTGTCGTCGGACATCAATCAAAACCATTCCTGCCCCGGGCCGGGGCGGTTCACGAGCCCGCGTTTTAGCGAAATTTCGTCGGCATGGAAGGGGTTCGGCCGGAAAATCGGCGTATCGCGCGCCAAGCGACCACAAAGAGCGACCGCACCGAAGCCACATTTGCCCGCTAGCCGGCTTTCAGACATTTCCCCGAACCCAGATCAGATCGCCGATGCTTCGTCCATTCCGCGTTGTTGCGTTTTCGCTTGGCTCGCTCGCCGTTTGCGGTGGGGCCTGGGCCGACCCGCCCGCGCCGCCAACGCCGGCCAAGCCGAAGCAGGTGGTGATCATCTCGTTCGACAGCGCCCGCGACATCTCGCAGTGGAAGCGCAGCCGGGCGCTGGCGCAACGCAGCGGCGCGCATTTCACCTATTTTCTGTCCTGCGTCTTCCTGCTGTCGCCGGAGACACGCAACCAGTACACGCCGCCGGGCAAGACATCGGGCAAATCCAATATCGGCTTTGCCGCCTCCAGGCAGGAGGTGACCGAGCGGCTCGAGCAGATCGGGCTTGCGGCCTCGGAAGGTCACGACATCGCCAGCCATGGCTGCGGCCATTTCGACGGCAAGGACTGGAGCGAGGCCGACTGGCTGAAGGAATTCGGCTCGTTCGAGCACATTCTCGAGAACGCCTATTCGATCAACGGCATCGCGCCAGAACCCCAGGGCTGGCGCGATTTCGCGCGGCATGCGGTTGTCGGTTTTCGCGCGCCATATCTGTCGGCGAACAAGGCGCTTTACGCGGCACTGTCCGCCGCCGGCTACGAGTTCGACGCCAGCAGCGTCTCGCAGGGGCCTGTTTCGCCGGCAGCCGCCAGCGGCATCACGCGCTTTTCGCTGCCGCAGATTCCGGAAGGCCCGAAATCAAGGCCGGTGATCGCCATGGATTACAATCTCTACGTCAGGCATTCCGGAGGTTTCGAGCGACCGAGCCAGGCGGACGAGTTCGCCAGCCGGACATACGACGCCTTCCGCGCCGCCTTCGACGCACAATACCAGGGCAAGCGCATCCCGCTCGAACTCGGCTTCCATTTCGCCTTGATGAATGACGGCGCCTACTGGAACGCGCTCGAGCGCTTCGCCGGCGAGGTCTGCGTGAAGGCCGATGTCGAATGCATCAGTTTTCGCGATTATATCTCGCGACAGGATGCCGGCCAAAAGCAGCCGGCGGTGGGCGGCTGAGCCGCCCAGCCGATTCGCATCTAACCTCGATGTTCTCCTAGGCCGGATCCTCGGCGCCCTGCCTTGCCAGGTAGCGCTGGTCGATTTCAGGCAATGGCTCGCCCAGCAACGTCGCCTCGAAGGCCCGCAGGCGTTTGTGGACCGACTGAAGTTCGACGATGGTCGACCAGGAGGTGAGCAGAAACTGCAGCGAGCCCGTCACCTTGCCGAATGCGTTCGAGATCTGGTTCAGCGCACCGAACGTTATCTTGTGCGCAACCAGCGACGGACCCAGGATCAGCAGCGAGAAAATGTTGTCGGCCTGAAGGTAGGTGTACCGGACGACGTTGAAATAGATGTAGTGGAAATAGAGCCTGAAATAGTTGTGACGGACATTCGCGAACAGCTCGGCGGTGGTGGCGGGCTGGGCCCTGTCCGCATTGTCCTCGCCATAGACGAGTTCCTTGCGGTAAGCCGCTTCGACGCGCTGATTGCGGAACTGTAGCCCTGGAAGTTTCAGGCCGGCAATCATGACCGAAATCGTTCCGAACAGACACCAGGCCAGCGCTGCGACGACCAATGGCTGCGGGACCGTGCCGATGATCGGCAACTCGGTGATATGGGCCTGCAACTGGATCATGACCGGCAGGAAGGCGATCAGGGTCATGATCGACTGGACGAAGCTGGAGCCGAGATCTTCCATGATCTGCGAGAACCGCATCGTGTCCTCCTGGATACGCTGCGAGGCGCCCTCGATGTGGCGCAGCCTGCCCCAGTTCTCAACGAAGTAGTTGTTCATCGCCGTTCGCCAGCGGAAGATCCAGTGGCTGACGATGAAGGCGTTGACCACCTGCACGTTCATGCCAACCAGCGCGAGCCACGAGAAGTCGGCCAGTCCGGTATAAAATTCGCCGTTTGTCGACGTTCCGGTCCCCGACATCAGCCCCTGCACGTAATCGAAGAAAGGGCCGTACCAGGCGTTGACGGCGACGCTGACCTGCACATTGAAATAGATGAAGAACAAAATGACCGCCGTCATCAAGATCGACCAGCGCTGCCACGGATGCGGCGAATACCAGCTCCAGAACGCATAGAAAGCGATCACGCAAAACGCGAAGTAGATATAGAACCAGAGAAACGGTTTCGAGACGAGCACGGCGATGCCGATGATGGGCGGCACGCCGGCCGCCACCGCCGGCAGGCCGAAAACAGCGCCCAGTTGCTCACCGCCGAAAAACCAGAACAGGATTGCCGCAAGGCTCCAGGCGGCCGCCGAAGAGAAAAACAGCTTCGGCTGCGGGAAAAAAGATACGAACACTGTGGCGAATTCCTCGGTCTCTGCGCAAATCAGCGGGGTTTAGCGGGCATAAGGTCACACATTAGTGGGAAAGAAAATGCCTGCCCGATGCCCGGCTTCGAGCAAGACGGCAAATCATGGCGATTTTGGCGCAGCCGACCATATGATGGCGCCGGAGGCGACCAGCATGGCCGCGGCGGCGATGGACGCGAGGAAGAAATCGCCTGACGCCTGCGCCAGCAGCCCGGCGGCGATCGGGCCGACGATCTGGCCAAGACCGAAGGAAGCCGTCATCAAGGCGAAGATGCGCCGGGGCGCCCTTGGCGCCTGCTGCCGTGACGCCTGCAGGCCAAGTGCGGTGATGGCGACGAAGGTGCCGCCCAGCAGCAGGCCGCCGAGCAGCGGCCCGGTGCGGCCGCCGACCGCCACGCTGGCGGCAACGCCGACAACTTCGATCAGGCATGCCAGGGCATAGGCGGCATGGAGCCCGATCCCTGCGGCGATCTTCTGCCAGAGCCAGGTCGAGGGAAAGGCGGCAAGGCCGGCGGCCATCCAGACGACAGCCTCGAAGACGCGGCCACCGCCGCCTTGCCTGACTATGGCGACCAGGAATGTCGCCGTCACCACATAACCGAAGCCAAACAGGCCGTAGCCGACGATGATCTTCATCAACGACCGGTCTTTCGGCAATGCGGGTTCGCCCGCGGCTTCGCCATCGGTGAGCGGGCCCTCATTTGCCAACAGCGCCACGAGCACGAAACCGCAAGCCGAAATTGCCGCCGACCACAGCCAGCCCGCCGCCCAGCCGGCATGTACCGTGACCAGCACCGCCATCATCACCGCCGATAGCGCGATGCCGAGGCCGACGCCGCCGAAATGCCATGCCTGAAGATCGCCGCGACCGGCGCCGGCGATGCGGCTGAAGACGATGCTGGCCATGAACACCATGACGAAGGCGCTGGCCAGGCCGGCTAGAAATCGGATGATGAGAAAGGCCGCCATCGCGTCGGTCAGTCCCATCAGCGCCGCAAGCACGGTGCTGGCGCCAAGACCCGCCAGCATCAGCAGGCGCTCGCGGCCATGCGCCCAGCCACCGCCCGCCGCCAGCGCGCCGACGAGGTAGCCGAGATAATTGGCGGAGGCGATCCAGCCGGCATCGGCCGGCGTTAGACGCAGTTCCTCCATCATGCCGGGCAGGATCGGCGTGTAGACGAAACGGCCGATACCCATGGCGACGGCCATGGCGATCATGCCGGCGAAAGCGAAACGCAGCGCTGTTGACGTGGCTGATGTCATTGCAGCGCACAATAAGTGTGCGAACGGACGAAACAATCGGCCTTTGTTAGGCCAGTGCTATTGCGGAGTTCCGCGCTCGTCCCCTGCTTTTGCCTGATCGGTGAGCGTGGAGTCGGCTCAACAGCGTCCGCCGCAGCCATGCAACGAAGCGGTCTCATGCACCGTGCGCCGTGCCGTCAGCCTGAACGGAACATCGCCCAGTTCGCGCTCCGACATCGTGTCCAGCACCGGATGCGAAAGCGGATCGGTCAGCCATATCTGTGGCTCGTACCGCCAACGCGGCTCGTGCAGCGCGTCCACGGCGAACAGGACCTTCAGCGACGACAGCATTCTCAACATTTCCGGCTCCGGAGTATGTCCTTGCGCCAAAGTCCGCCGTTTCGGCATGTCTATCAATTGAGATTTCAGCCGGATCGGTTTAGAAAAACTCAAATGGCCATGCTCAACCGCGTCCACCTCAACGGCCTACGCGCCGTCGAAACCGTTGCCCGTCTCGGCTCGCTCGCGGCGGCGGCCGGTGAACTCAACGTTTCCTCCAGCGCGGTCAGCCAGCAGATAAGCCGCACCGAGAAGCAGCTTGGCCAGGCGCTGTTCGAACGCACCGCGAACGGCCTGGTGCTGACCGAGTTCGGCGCCGCGTTCGCGGCCCGCCTCAGCACGGGCTTTCGCGAGCTTGCCCAGGCCGTCGCACTGGCCGACGAAGCGACGCAATGCACATTGGTGGTTTCGGTGGCGCCGGCCTTTGCCTCGAAATGGCTGCTGCCGCGACTGTCGCGCCACTTCGCCCGCCATCCCAACGTGCTCCTGCGCATCGACGCCTCGGTGCGGCTGGCCGATCTCGATCGTTCCGACATCGATATCGCCATCCGGCTTGGCGACGGCAAATGGCCGGGCGGGCGGGCGGAACTGCTCTTGGCGCAGGAAGTCTTCCCGGTCTGCGCCCCTGACATCGCCAGGAAACTGAAATCGATCGAGGATCTTTCCAAGACCTGCGCGATCACCGACGAGCGGGCGATGATCAACTGGGAAAGCTGGTTCGCGGCGGCCGGCGTCGAACCCGTCACCTTTCAGAAAGGCGCGCGCTTCACCGATCCGATGCTGTGCCTGGAATCGGCGATCGCCGGCCATGGCGTGATGCTGGGCTGGCAATTGCTCGCCGCCGATGCGCTGGCCGACGGGCGGCTCGTGGCGCCTTTCGGGATCCGCGCCCAGAGCGGGCTCGGCTACTGGCTGGTGACCTCCTCGACCAGGCCCGAAAGCCGCAAGGTCCGGGATTTCAAGCTCTGGATCAAGGAGGAGATCGAGGCGACGATGGCGCGGTTCGGGTCGGCGGCTAAAGGAACCGCTGGCGCGATCGCGGTGGAAAGCACCGTGGCGCCGGTCTATGTAGGGTCTGACATCAAACTACGGCAGGCAGGATCATGACCACACATTCGCGCGGCGTTTCCGCAACGATCGACCCGGTGAAGCTCGACAGGCTGGCGGAGGTCGCCATCAAGGTCGGACTGCAATTGCAGCCGGGGCAGGACCTGGTGCTGACGTCGTCGATCGCGGCATTGCCGCTGACCAGGCGCATCGTCGAACACGCCTACAAGGCCGGCGCCGGGCTGGTGACGCCGATCTTCAACGACGACGAGATGACGCTGGCGCGCTACCGGTTCGGCGCCGATGCCGGCTTCGACCGCGCCGCCGGCTGGCTCTATGAAGGCATGGCGAAAGCCTTCTCCAACAATGCGGCCAGGCTTGCCGTGCGCGGCGAGGATCCCTCGCTGTTGTCGGCGCAGGATCCGGCGAAAGTGGCGCGCGCCAACAAGGCCAATTCGATGGCCTACCAGCCGGCCCTGGAAAAGATCACCGGCTTCGACATCAACTGGAACATCGTCGCCTACCCGGACCTCGCCTGGGCCAAGCAGGTTTTTCCCGGCGACGCCGACGACGTTGCCGTGGCGAAGCTCGCCGACGCCATCTTCGCCGCGTCGCGAGTGGACGTGGAGGATCCGATCGGCAACTGGAAGGCGCATAATGCAGCGCTGCGCGGCCGCACCGAATGGCTCAACGGCCATAATTTCCACGCGCTGCACTTCACCGGCCCGGGCACCGACCTGACGGTCGGGCTGGCGGACGGCCATGAGTGGATGGGCGGCGCCTCGACCGCCAAGAACGGCATCACCTGCAATCCCAACATCCCGACAGAGGAAGTCTTCACCACGCCGCATGCAAGGCGGGTCGAGGGCCATGTCTCCTCGACCAAGCCGCTGTCCTACCAAGGCACGCTGATCGACGACATCTCGGTGCGTTTCGAAGAAGGCAGGATCGTCGAGGCAAAGGCTTCGAAGGGCGAGGATGTGCTGAAGAAGGTGCTGGACACCGACGAGGGTTCGCGGCGGCTCGGCGAAGTTGCGCTGGTGCCGCATTCCTCGCCGATCTCGGCGAGCGGCCTGTTGTTCTTCAACACGCTGTTCGACGAGAACGCCGCCTGCCACATCGCGCTCGGACAATGCTATTCGAAGTGCTTCGTCGACGGCGCGTCGCTCAGCCAGGACGAGATCGCCGCGCGCGGCGGCAACAAGAGCTTCATCCATATCGATTGGATGATCGGTTCGGACAGGATCGATATAGACGGCGTCCACAAGGACGGCAGCCGCGTGCCCGTCATGCGCAAGGGCGAGTGGGTCTGAGCGGATCGCTCCCGAGGAGGGCTTGGTGGCCTTCGATATCGCGGTGAAGCGCATCTACGAAGCGCCCGAAAAGGCCGACGGCCAGCGGGTGCTGGTCGACCGCATCTGGCCGCGCGGTATCCGCAAAGAAGATGCCGCGCTGACGCTGTGGCTGAAAGAGATCGCGCCGAGCGACGAGTTGCGCAAATGGTTCGGGCATGAGCCCGAGCGCTGGGCGGAGTTTCAGAAGCGGTATGCAGCCGAGCTGGATAGGAATGGCGAGGCGGTGGCGCAACTGCGTGGCCTGCTCGGCGAAGGCAAGGTGACGCTGCTCTACGGCGCCCACGACGAGGCGCGCAACAATGCAGTGGCGCTGATGGGGTATTTGGGCGGGGGGTGATGTTCTTCCGGTACTTTCGAACGCCTATGGGACAGCGCCCCCCTCTGTCCTGCCGGACATCTCCCCCACTTGGGGGGGATCGGCAGCTTCGGTGCTCCGCTCGCTCCTGCGACGTTGGCGATTTCGCGAAAGCCGGGGTGACGGCCAATCTCCCCCCTCGTGGGGGAGATGTCCGGCAGGACAGAGGGGGGCGCGAAGGAACGCAGCGTACGGAGTGTTGTTCTACTTCCCGCCCACCGCCGCCTCATAAGCATCCGGCTTGAAGCCGACGAGAATCCGGTCGCCGACCTCCAGCACCGGGCGTTTGATCATCGTCGGCTGGGCCAGCATCAGCGTCTTGGCCTTCTTCCCGTCCAAGCCCTGCTTGTCCCTGTCCGTCAGCTCGCGGAACGTCGTGCTTGCCTTGTTGAGCAGGATTTCCCAGCCAACCTTGCCGACCCAGCCATCCAGCCGCTCGGCATCCAGCCCCTCTGCCCGGTAATCGTGAAAACGATAGGCGACGTCATGGCCTTCCAGCCAGACGCGTGCCTTCCTGATCGTGTCGCAGGTGGTGATGCCGTACATGGTGATCGTCAAAACGGGGCCTTTCGGATTCGAAACCGACCGCAGATTAAGGACGCCCCGCGCGCTTTGCCAGCGACCCGCCAAAACCATCAAGAGATGAATTTCTTCAATGGCGGGGGGCACGGACGTGCACCAAGTCGGACCGCGGCCAGGAGATGATCCTGGCCGCCTGGTCCTGGAGGATGCGGCGAAATGTGCCGAACACCGAGCGCGATTTCGACCTCAATAATAGAAGCGCTCTTCGGCAATCTTGCCGTTCTTGACCGTGTACAGGCCAACCTCGTCCATGGTGACACGCTGGCCTGTGGCCTTGGGCGTTATGTCAAATGTGAAGCGCACAGCGAACTGGTCGCCGTTGACATAAGGGCCCTCGACCGAGCCGCCATGGACCTCGTTGTTTTCCTGCCACCACTGGCCTTTCTGCTTGACGGCGTCCTTGCCACGGCAGACGGCCATCGGCCCGTCCATCGCTTCGTAGCTGACGATGTCGTCGGCATTGTATTTCTCGGCAGCACTTTCGTTGTCGCCCTGCTTGAGAAGTTCGGTGAAATGCTTGGCAATATCCGCGATGGTCATGTGTTCCTCCTGTTCGGATCTTATTGCAAATAGGGAACAGCCCGCTGCCTGCCATGCTCGTTCCGGTTGGTAGCTGACATATCATGTCAGGATGAGGACCGCGCGGCGCATGTGAGGACGATTCCAGGCGCTCACATGGCGGGCAGTGCATCGTCCTGGCCGGTCAGTTGCCAGCGTCCGGGATGCTTGTAGGCACCCTTCCCGATGAGACTGTGGATGAGTACAAAATCGCGGACAGTCCAGCCGACCGGATCGATCGACCGCTCGCGAATTTTGGGAACGCCCACCTCGTCACGAAGCAACGTAACATGCGGTTCAATGGACCTGGTGAGAAAGGGTTTCAACGGGCTGTCCGAGATCACCGCCGTCAGATCACGCCAGAACTTTTGCAGCGCCGGATTGCCATCGCTGCCGCGCAGGACCAGCGCACCACCGCCAAAAGCCGACAAGCGATCGAACGAAACCTCGAAGGGCTTCGCAACGATCATCGATCCGATATAACAGGCGGTCTCCGCCAGCTCTTGCGGATACTCCTCATGGTCGCCAAGGCCGACAAGCGAGATGTGGATGTGGTTTTCCGGAACCAGCCAGCCTTGCAATCCGAACTCACGGTTCCAGGCCATGGCCCTTCGCGCGAGACGACCAGCAATCGCGCTGCCGACGAGAATGGCAAAGAACAGCCGGTGGAAATGCTTCCCGGCCTGTTCCCAGCGGAAAAAGGCCTGGCCGTTCTTCGCAATTCCAAATGCAGGTTGTCCACTCATGACCGATCCCATCCGGCAAATTGAATCAGGTCGCGAGTTATAGAACAAAACAAGAACAAATGCAAGCCAAAAATACCACAGGCGCCGGCGCTTCGGCACCCATGCGCGCATCCGGCCTTGAAGGAGGCCTGGCGTCATGGTGCGCCTGTCGCCACCACCGCCGAAAGCCGGCATCTCGCCGACAAACATGGCGCCTGGATCACCACATGCGGGATAGACCTTTGACAGGAATCCGGTGAAAGTGCCGCGTCGATCCGGCAAGCCGCATTTTCGATGATCAGAGGACCGAACGCCATGACGAATCCGACGCAGTTGCCCGCCGAGGGACTTTTTGTCGGCCGCGCCAGGAGCAGCGGCGCCTCGTACCCGCTGGTGATCACGGTGCGTGACGGCACGGTCTTCGACATCACGTCGAGCACGGCACCGACCGTGCGTGATATTTGCGAGATGACCGATCCGGCGGGGCATGTGCGCTCGGCGAAAGGCAGACCGATCGGGTCGCTCGACGCCATCGCGGCCAACAGTTTCCAGGCCACGCGCGATCCGGCAAAACCCTACCTCCTGTCTCCGGTCGACCTACAGGCGGTCAAGGCGTCGGGCGTTACCTTCGTCGTCAGCCTGCTGGAACGCGTGATCGAGGAGCAGGCGCGCGGTTCGGCCGAGAAGGCCGATGCCATCCGCGCCGACATTGCCGGGCTGATCGGCCATGATCTTTCGAAACTGAAGCCCGGTTCGCCCGAGGCGATGGAGATCAAGGCCAAGCTCATCGCACGCGGCGCCTGGTCGCAATATCTGGAAGTGGGCATCGGCCCCGACGCCGAGATCTTCACCAAATGCCAGCCCATGGCCTCGGTCGGCTTCGGCGCCGATGTCGGCCTGCACCCGGTATCGACCTGGAACAATCCGGAGCCCGAGATCGCCATGATCGCCGCCAGCAGCGGCAGGATCCTCGGCGCCACCATCGGCAACGACGTCAATCTGCGCGACGTCGAAGGGCGTTCGGCGCTGCTGCTCGGCAAAGCCAAGGACAACAATGCCTCGGCCTCGCTGGGTCCCTTCATCCGCCTGTTCGACGACACCTTCTCGATCGATGACGTGAAACGGGCGGTCGTGCGCCTGAAGGTCGAGGGCGAGGACGGGTTCTCGCTGGAAGGCGCGAGTTCGATGGCCGAGATCAGCCGCTCGCCGGAGGAACTGGTCGCCGCCGCCATGGGCGCCCACCATCAGTATCCGGACGGGCTGGCGCTCTATCTCGGCACCATGTTCGTGCCGTCGAAAGACCGTGGCGAGAAGGGCAAGGGCTTCACCCACAAGGTCGGCGACATCGTCACCATCTCGTCGGAGAAGTTCGGCGCGCTGGTCAACCGGGTGCGGCTGTCGCCAGACTGCCCGCACTGGACCTACGGTGCCAGCCATCTGATGCGCGAGCTGGCGAAGGCCGACCTTATCTGACCGGGCCTGGCCCGAACAAGCACGCCGAAGGCGATCCGCTCGGCTGAGCTTCCGCGCCAATCATCCTTCAGGCCGGAAAAATCACCTGAACTGATGCAATCTGATGGGCTGGCTGATGGCGCCTCGTCAGGCGCCAACTACATCTGCAGATGGAGGCTTGCCATCCGCCGGAAAAGAGGATGCTCTGACGCATCCGACCGGTGCTGGCGAAGGAGGCGCGATCCGGTTCTTGCCGGAACAAGAGGTGGATCCGGACTGATCATCTTCAAAATGGGAGGAAATCAAATGCTGACACGGCTAAGAGTGGTTCTATTCGGCCTGCTGGTGGCGCTGACGGTCATTCCGGCAGCGGCGCAGGCCAAGACATTCTACTGGATTTCGCATGGCGGCCCGGCCGACCCGGTCTGGACCTACTTCCTGGCCGGCGCCAAGCAATGGGCCAAGGATACCGGCAACACCGTCAACACCTCGTTCCACAATGGCGATGTGGCCTCGCAGCAGGAAGCGGTCCGCGCCGCCCTCTCCGCCAAGGCCGATGGCATCGTCACCACGAGCCCCGATCCGGGCAGCCTTGTCGAGATCGTCAAGGAAGCCCGCGCGGCGAACGTCCCGATCATCAACTTCAACACGCCCGATCCCAAGGCCAATTTCAACGCCTATGTCGGCGGCGACAACGTCACCTTCGGCAAGCACTGGGCGCAATATCTGGTCGACAAGGGCCTGGTGAAGAAGGGCGATTTCGTCTGGATGCCGGTCGAGATCCCCGGCGCCACCTATGGCGTCCAGGAAGAGGAAGGCATCAAGAGCGTCTTCGAGCCGCTCGGCATCACCTATGAAGTGACCGAAGCGACGCTCGACCAGGCAGAGGTGATCAACCGCATGGTCGACTACCTCACCGCCAACAAGGCCAAGGTCAAGGCGATCATCGGCCTCGGCGACCTGGTCACCGGCTCGATCAAGCGGGTGTTCGACCAGGTCGGTATCAAGCCGGGCGAAATTCCGGTCGTCGGGTGGGGCAATTCGCTCGACACAACCCAGGAAGTGCTGAACGGCTACGTCAATGCCGGCCAGTGGCAGGACCCGCAGGCGACCAGCTATGTGGCGCTTTCGCTGGCCAACATGGCCGCCAGCGGGATTCCACCGGGCTTCAACGTCATCACCGGCGCGCTGTACGAAAAGGACACCGCCGAGGTCTACGACAAGATCCTGTCCGGCAAGTAACCCGCGATCCCTGGCGCCGCGCCCTTTTCCCCGCACGGCGCCGGGCATCTTCCCTGCGCCGCGACCCGCCCGATGCGGTGGCGATTCCGGCCCGTTCCAACCATGTCGCGGATTGCCAGTGGAAAATCGCTCGCTCCCCCAACTTCTGATCGCGCGGCCGGAATTCGGGCCGTTCGTGCTGCTCATCGTCGAGATCGCCGTTTTCTGGGGCTTCAATCACGACTTCCTGTCACCGCAGAACATTTCCAACACGCTGGCGTTCACGGTCGAACTCGGCCTGATCGCGCTGGCGATGACGTTGCTGATGACGTCAGGCGAATTCGATCTTTCCGTCGGCTCGCTGTTCGGCTTCTCGCCGGTGCTGATGTGGACGCTGTTCAACAGCGGCCTCACCTCGCTGGAAGTGGGCTTCATCGTCGCGCTGCTGGTCGCCGCCTTCATAGGGCTGGTCAATGGCTGGTTCGTGACGCAGCTCAAGATCCCGTCCTTCCTGGTGACGCTCGGAATGCTGCTGGTGGTGCGCGGCACCGCGCTGTTCGTCACCGACGGTTTTCCGCAGCGCACCTGGAGCGCGGAAGGCAGCTGGCTGGCGGAAGCGCTGGTCGGCGACTTCTTCATCGGGCCGTTCCGCATCTACATGTCGCTGTTCTGGTTCATCGCCGCGGCCATCGCGCTGGGCTATGTGCTGACGCAAAGCCGCACCGGCAACTGGATACAGGCGGCGGGCGGCAATCCCGGCGCGGCGCGCGCCCGCGGCGTCAACGTCAGCCGGGTCAAGGTCGGGCTGTTCATCCTGTCATCGGTCATGGCCTCGCTCGCCGGCGTCATCTCCTCGCTGCGCACGTCCGCCGCCAACCCCAACAGCGGCACCGGCTACGAGCTCGAAGTCATCGCCATGGTGGTGATCGGCGGCACGGCACTGACCGGCGGGCGCGGCACCATCATCGGCACGGTGCTCGGCATCCTCATCCTGCGCGTGATGCGCAACGGCATCGTGCTGATCGGCGTGCCCGGCCTTGCCTACAACATCTTCATCGGCGCGATCATCCTTGGCATGATGGCGCTGCATTCGTGGCTGGAACGCCGGCATCAGGCGGGGACTTGAACCATGGCCGAGCCACTGATCCGCATGCAGAACATCCGCAAGTCCTATGGCCGCGTACAGGCGCTCGAGGATGCCAATTTCCACGTCAATGAAAGGGAGATCGTCGGCCTGCTCGGCGACAATGGCGCAGGCAAGTCGACGCTGATCAAGGTGCTGTCCGGCGCGGTGCCGCTGACCAGCGGCGAGATCTTCATCCGCGGCAAGAAGGTGAGCTTGCGCAACACCAGCGACGCCATCGCCCACGGCATCGAGACGATCTACCAGGACTCGGCGCTGGTCACGCAGCTGTCGATCGCGCGCAACCTGTTCCTGGGACGCGAACCGATCAAGCCGCCGCGCTTCCTCAACCGCATGGACCAGGAGGCCATGAACGTCGTTGCCCGCGACCTGCTCAAGCAGGTCGGCATCTCGAAAAACATTCCGCCGACGACGCCGATCGGTTCGCTATCCGGCGGCGAGCGCCAGGCGGTGGCGATCGCGCGCGCCATGCATTTCGACAGCGACCTCATCATCCTCGACGAACCAACCAACAACCTTGGGGTCGCCGAAACACAGGGCGTGCTGAGTTTCGTGCGCAGCGCCCGCGATTCCGGCCATTCCTGCATCTTCATCGCCCACAACATCCATCATGTCTTCCAGGTGGTCGACCGCATCGTCGTCATGCGCAGGGGCAAGGTGGTCGCCGACGATATCGATCCGAAGACGACCAGCGTGGCGGAAGTCGAACGGATCATCACCGGCATGTCGGACAAGGAAATCCGCGATGCCATCGCCGACGGCAAGCCGTCGCACTGAGCACGGGCGAAAGCCCTTGCATGAAAGCGGCCGAATGCGCGTCCGGGCGCAATCATCGGTCGCCTCGGATCGCATCGCCTGCGGCGGATCGCTTGTCTGGCGCGGCGTCACATCGGCGCATAGGGTCGCGGCATGAAGGCAACCGTCTCCGACATCGCCAGGAGTTGCGGACTGTCGACCGCAACGGTCGACAGGGTGCTCAACAACCGGGCGGGCGCCAGCGCGGCCAACAGGCAGCGCGTCATGGAGGCCGCCAAGCAGCTCGGCTACCTGCCGGTCGCCGACCAGGTGACGCTTCCCTCGCGGCCGGCGCATCTCGAGTTTCTTTTGCCGATCGGCAGCAATGCCTTCATGCGCGATCTGGCCGGACATATCGAGGACTATGCCGCGCGGCTGCCGCTCGTCGCCTCGTGCCGGATCCACAACCTTGCCGGCATCTCGCCAAACGCGCTGCAGAGCGCCGTCGAAAACCTTTCGCTCAGTGTCAACGGCGTCGGTGTCATCGCCATCGATCATCCACGCACCCGCAACATCCTGCGCGACGTCGTCGATGCAGGCATCCGCCTGGTGACGCTGGTGTCGGACATTCCGGCGGCGCCGCGCTCGGCCTACGTCGGCATCGACAACCGGGTGGCCGGACGGACGGCGGCACTGTTGATGGGCCGCTTTCTCGGCGGCCGCGAGGGCCATCTGGCAATGGTGGTCGGCTCACGCTCCTACCGCGGCCATGAGGAACGCGAAATGGGTTTCCGCTCGGTACTGAGCGAAGAATTTCCCAACCTGGCAATATCGAGCGCGGTCGACATCAACGATGAGCCTGACGTCAGCTATGCCGAGACCATGAAGGCGCTGCACGACGAGCCGGAACTGCTGGGCATCTATTGCGTCGGCGCCGGACGTTCGGGCGTTGCAAAGGCAATCCGGGAAGCCAGGCCCAACCGCAAGCCGGTGTTCATCTGCCACGACCTGACACGCGAAACGCGCGGTTACCTGGTCGATGATCTCGCCGATGTCGTCATCGACCAGAATGCCAGGCTTATCGCCGAGCAGTCGGTCATCCGCCTGCTCGGCTCGATCGCATCATCGGCGCCGTATCTGACGCGGAAGTTCATCGAACCACGACTGATCTTCAGGGAAAACGTTCCGGTGCAGTGATTGGCGGCCCTGGACGTGAGCTTTTCCGGTCACACCGCACAACTTTCGCGGGCGTCACGGCGAATCTGCACAGCTGCTATGCACGATTCATGATTGCCGAATCATTGGGCAACTCGTAGTTTCTGGTTGTCGGCCATCTACTCCTCCCAGATGCGATGCCGGCGCTGAGTGGGGTGCACCTCCTCCCGCACCACATTCGAAATCGAGCCCGCTGCCACCTCCTCCCGGCAGCGGGCTTTTTTCGTTTCGGCCAGCAGCAATTCCCGGCCAGGGCGCACCGGGACGTCAGCGGTCATATGATCGACGGGACGTCGGCCGCCGCGGGAGACTTCAGATAGCCGCAGAGCCCCTGAAGGACAGGATCAATCCTTCCGCCATACGAACGAATTGCGCGCTGGGGCCCTCGGCGCCGACGGTCTGCACGCTGACACGCGCACCTTCAAGCAGCAGCGACAGCGTATCGGCGAGAAGTTCAGCCTGCCCGATGCCGGCACCCCGGCAGAGCGCGACCAGATGTTCGCGCTGGGCTTCCTTGAGCTCCTTGATCACGCGCCTGGCCGGATGATCCGGCTCAGTCAGCTCGGCAGCGGCATTGGCCATGTCGCAGCCGCGGCCGTCAGCGTTGAGCATGTCGGCCGCCTTGCGAACCCAGGCATGGAGTTGCGCCAGCTTGTCGCCGGGGTACTCGGCCTCGAATGCGTCCCACATCGCGCCCGCCTTGCAAGCGGTGGCGCGCAGGCATTCGACAATCAGTTCGTCCTTGGATTCGAAATGACGGTAGAGCGTCATCTTGTTCGTGCCGGCAGCCTCGGTGATGGCGTCGACGCCGACGCCCTTGATGCCGTGCTTGTGGAACATGTCGCGCGCCGTTTCCAGGATCCGATCCCGGGGACGAGAGCGCTCCACGACGCCGTCTGTCATCATGATCTCCTTTCGTTTCCAAAAATCCCTCGGCCACCTCTTGACTAGGGTGTTACCGGTCTGTAACTTCCAGAATGTTACTTACTGGTAACACCTATATCGTCCGTCGTCAATAACAAGGCCGTGAACTGGTCCTGCCAGATTGGGACGGATGAAAAATTGCCAGTCATGCGGCTTCGGCCGGTGAAGAGATGAAAAACGGTTCGCGAGCAATAGCTGCGGGCCGACACACAAGGAGCCGGCCAATGCCACAGCGCCGCGATCTTACCATAGATGAAGCCGTCCGGGATCCGATGATCCGGCTGGTCATGAAAGCCGATGGCGTCGATCCGCGCGCCTTCGAGAAAATGCTGCGTTCGCTCGCCGGTGCGCGAGAGTCGCATCGTGATGTGCCGCTGCTGCGCTCGCCGGAGGATTCCCGGCGCGGCCAGCGGTTGTCGAGAGTTGCCAGTGCCTTCGGCAGGGCAAGAGCAGCCGGAGAGGCGTGTGTGTCGTGGTAAACTTTTTCATCCATCGTCCGATCTTCGCCTCGGCGATCGCCATCATCATGGTGCTCGCCGGGACGATTTGTTATTTCCTGCTGCCCGTCTCGCAGTTTCCCGACATCACGCCGCCACAGGTCGTGGTCAGCGCCCACTATCCGGGCGCCAGCGCGCAGGTGGTGGCCGATACGGTGACGACGCCGCTTGAGCAGCAGATCAACGGCGTGCAAGGCATGACCTACATGTCGTCGACGAGCTCCAATGACGGCTCCTCGACCATCACCATCACCTTCGATGTCGGCTACTCCCTGAGCACCGCCGCCGTCGACGTCCAGAACCGCGTCTCGCAGGCGGCCTCGTCGCTCCCAGCGATCGTCAACCAGGGCGGCGTGACGATCAAGAAGCAGAATCCGAACTTCGTCCTGATCGTCAACCTCACTTCGCCCGACAGTTCGGTCGATCCGGTGGCGCTGAGCAACCTTGCCTATCTGCAGGTGGTCGATCCGCTGAAGCGGCTGCCCGGCGTCGGCGACGTGCAGATCTTCGGCGAGCGGCGCTATTCGATGCGCGTCTGGCTCGATCCCGACAAGCTCGCCAATCTCGGCATCACCGCCGTCGATGTCCAGAATGCCATTGCCGAACAGAACGTCCAGGTGGCTGCCGGCAAGATCGGCCAGTCGCCGGCCCCGGCCGGCACCGCCTTCGAGATGCAGGTCAACGCCGTCGGCCGCTTGAGCGATCCGAAGGAATTCGGCGACATCGTCGTGCGCGCCAACACGGACACCGGCTCGCTGGTGCGGCTGCGCGACGTCGCCCGCATCGAACTCGGCGCGCTGCAATATTCGTCGTCGGCCTTCTTCGGCAAGGATCCGACCGTGGTGCTCGCCGTCTACCAGATGCCCGGCTCCAACGCGCTCGATCTGCAGCAGCGCGTCAAGGACAAGATGCAGGAACTGTCCGGCCGCTTCCCCAAGGGCGTCTCCTACGCCATGCACTACGACACGACTCGCTTCGTCTCGGCGTCGATGCATGACGTGCTGATCACGCTTGGCGAAGCGCTGGTGCTGGTCGTCGCCGTGGTGTTCATCTTCCTGCAGAGCTGGCGCACCACGATCATCCCGACCATCGCCATTCCGGTGTCGCTGGTGGCGACGCTCGTGGTCATGGAGATGATGGGCTTCTCGCTCAACATGCTCTCGCTGCTCGGCATGGTGCTGGCGATCGGCCTTGTCGTCGACGATGCCATCGTGGTGGTCGAGAATGTCGAAAGACAGCTCGAGGCCGGGCTCAAGCCATTGGCGGCGACAAAGGCCGCGATGGCCGAAGTCACCGGTCCGATCATCGCCACGACCGCGGTGCTGATGGCGGTGTTCGTGCCTGTCGCCTTCATTCCGGGCGTTTCCGGCAAGCTCTACAACCAGTTCGCGCTTACCGTGGCGATTTCGGTCGGCATCTCCGCCTTCAACTCGCTGACGCTGAGTCCCGCGCTCAGCGCCGCCTTCCTTCGCCATCGCCAGGGCTCGCAGTTCGTGCTGTTCCGCTGGTTCAACACCGGCTTCGACAGGCTGTCGCATGCCTATGCCCATGGCGTGCGCTTCCTCATCCGCCTGCGCTGGATCATGCTCGGCCTGTTCGCGGCCGGACTGGTCGCCACCTACTTCGTCTGGCAGCGTCTGCCCTCGACCTTCCTTCCGGTCGAGGACCAGGGCTATTTCTTCGTCGTCATCCAGCTGCCCGACGGCGCCTCGCTGGAGCGCACCGACGCGGTGGCGCAGAAGGCGCGCGACATCCTGCAGGCGACGCCTGGCGTCGACATCGTCGGCTCGATCAGCGGCCTGAACTTCCTGACCAGTGCCGCGCAGTCGAATTCGGCGGTCGAGTTCGCCATCCTGAAGCCTTGGGAGGAACGCGGCCCCGACCAGAGCGCGTCGAAGCTCGTCGCCGATGTGCGCGGCAAGCTGATGCAGATTCCGGAAGCCTTCGCGCTGAGCTTCGATCCGCCTTCGATTCCGGGTATCGGCACCACGGGCGGCTTCGAGTTCGTCGTCGAGGACCTCACCGGGCGCGGCAGCTCGGCCCTCAACGACGCGACGCAAGCCGTGATCGCCGAGGCTCGCAAGCAGCCGGAAATCAACCCGCAGCAATTGTTCTCGCCGTTCTCGACCTCGACGCCGCAGTTCAACTACGACCTCGATCGAGCCAAGGCCAAGCTGCTCGGCCTCAACCTGCCTGACGTGTTCAACACGCTGCAGATCTATCTCGGCTCGCTCTACGTGAACGATTTCAACCTGTTCGGCCGCACCTTCCGGGTGACCATCCAGGCCGACAAGGATGCACGCGCTGGTGCGGCCGACATTTCCCGGCTCTATGTGCGCAATGCCTCCGGCGGCATGGTGCCGCTCAGCACGCTGGGCAAGCTCGTGCCGTTCGTCGGTCCGGAAACCGTGCCGCACTACAACAACAACGCCTCGGCCTCGATCAATGGCGGCGCTGCCCCCGGCTTCTCCTCGGGCCAGGCGGTCGCCGCGATGGAACGGGCCGCCGCCACCGCGCTGCCTAGGGATTTCGGTTTCGAATGGACCGGCATCACCTTCCAGGAGCTCAAGGCAGGATCGATCGCGTCGGTCGTCTTCGGCCTCGCCATCGTCTTCGTCTTCCTGATCCTGGCGGCGCAGTACGAGAGCTGGGCGATGCCGTTCATGGTGCTGCTGGCGGTGCCGCTCGCCTTGTTCGGCGCGTTCGCCGCGCTGTGGGCGCGTGGCATGCAGATCGACGTCTATTCGCAGATCGGTTTCGTCATGCTGATCGGCCTGGCGGCCAAGAACGCGATCCTGATCGTCGAGTTCGCAAGGCGGCGACGCGACGAAGGCCTGAGCATCGTCGAGGCGGCGATGGAATCGGCACGGCTGCGGCTGCGCCCGATCCTGATGACGGCCTTTGCCTTCATCCTCGGCGTGCTGCCGCTGATGTACGCCACCGGTGCCGGTGCTGCCAGCCGGCAATCGATCGGCACCACCGTGTTTGGCGGCATGGTCGCCGCGACCATCCTGTCGCTGGTTTTCGTGCCCGTCTTCTACGCCGTCATCGAGCAGCTGCGCGAACGCCGTGGAGGCGGCTCGCCAGCTTCCCATCATACTGAACCAACTGCCGAACCCGCCTTCCCTCCCCTGGCGGAAGCGGCCGAATAAGATTGGAGATCGATCATGCGTAAATGGAAAATAGCGTTGGGAACGGCTGTCGCGCTAGGTGCGATCTCGGTGGCAAGCGTGCACCTGCTCGACATGGGCAATCTCGGGCTCAGCGCCGACTCGGCTGGAGCGGCAACACCCGCTCCAGCGGCCTTCGTCATGCCGGTGCCGGTGGCGAGCGTCGTCAAGAAGACGATCCCGATCTATCTAGACTATGCCGCCCGCACGGAGTCGATACGCAGCATCACGCTGCAGGCCAGGGTGCCGGGCTATCTGCAGGAGCAGAGCGCCGAGGACGGCGCCGACGTGCGGCAGGGCGATCTTCTCTACAAGATCTCGCCTGACGACTTCCAGGCCGCGCTCGACCAGGCGAAGGCGCAGGTCCAACGCGATACGGCGACGCTCGATTATGCGCGTTCCAATCTCGGCCGCGGCACCGAGCTCGCCAAGAGCGGCTATCTGGCCAAGGATAGTTTCGACCAGCGCACCAGCACCTTGCGCGAGGCGCAGGCCTCGCTGGCGCTCAACCAGGCGGCTGTCCGCACGGCGGAGCTCAATCTGAGCTACTCGGAAATCCGCGCCCCGTTCGCCGGGCGCCTGGGCCGCAACCAGGCTTCGGTCGGAACGCTGGTCAGCGTCGCCGGCACGGTGCTCAACACGCTGGTGCAGCTCGACCCGATCTACGTCACCTTCAATCCGAGCGAAACGGACCTGGCCGAGATCGAGCAGGCACGCGCCGCCGGCCCGATCGAGGTCGAGGTCCTGCTTCCCGGCGAGACCACAGCCCACCAGAAGGGTCAGCTCACCTTCATCGACAACACGGTCGACCACTCGACCGGCACCATCACCGCGCGCGCCACGATCGGCAACGGCAAGTTCACGCTGCTGCCCGGCCAGTATGTTCGCGTGCGGCTGCATGTCAGGCAGCAGCCCGATGCGCTGATGGTGCCGCAGACGGCGCTGGGCTCCAGCCAGCTCGGCAAATATGTCTACGTGGTCGGCAAGGGCAACACGGTCGACCAGCGGCTGGTCTCGCTTGGCCCGACAAGCGGCGATCTGGTGGCCATCCTCAGCGGCGTCTCCGAAGGCGACCAGGTGATTACAGGCAATCTGCAGAAGATCGGACCTGGAATGCCGATTTCGCCACTCCCTCAGAAACCGGCTACCTGACACCCCCGCAGGCCCGGTTTCTGCGCGGCGCTCCGACCTTCCCACGGGTCGGGGCGCCGCTTTCGCGAGCAACCCCACCGCCCCTTTTTGACCGCCCGTGCGAATTTCGAAGCGGTCCCGGAGCGTCTGCCTATCCAATCCGAAAATCGCTCCTTGTTAGATTGTCGACAATCTGGTTGTGTTGTCTTCGGTTTCTTGGAGTGGCCGAATGGGGAAAGCGGATTTCAGTCCGATCGCGGATACGACGCGCCGCGCCGAGATCGTGGCGCTGCTGCGACGTGCGATCCTGACCGGACAACTGGGACCGGGCCAGAAGCTCAACGAACTTCGTATTTCCGAACAGATGCGAGTGAGCCGCGCGCCACTGCGCGAAGCAATGCGCGAACTGGTGCAGGAAGGTATCCTGACCAGCATTCCCTATGCCGGTACCTTCGTCATCGAGGTCACCGCCAAGGACATCGACGATGTTTATTCCCTCAACAAGGTGCTCGACGAGTTCGCCATCGAACGGACATGGAAGCTGCGCGACCAGCGCTTCTTCGATGAGCTCGATCGCCGCCATGAAGCGGTGAAGCAAGCCACCCGCCACCGCGACACCACCCGCCAGATCGAGACCGCGCTGCAACTGCACGGCCTGATCCATGAATGGGCCGACAATTCGGTGCTGCTGGATACATGGCAGCGGCTGACCAGCCGGTTGCAGATGTATTTCGCCCTGCACCAGCAGGCACGCAATCAAGCCGTGCCGGCCGAGGACATCCACGAGACCTATGTGCGGCTGCTCAAGGGCACCGACATGCGCGCTGCCCAGCGCCATGCCCGCGAGCATACCGATCTCGATTTCGAGGAGCTCCTTGCCTATGCGCGTGGCTTCGAACAGCGTCCCTCGAACGGCGCCTGATCATTTCCTCAAAAATCGCAACGGACAACAACGTGAAGATCGAAACGATAAAAGCCTACCATGTCGTGCAGCCCTTCGTGGACGGCCCCTATCGCATGTCGAAGGGGCGCGTTGCCGACGCGTTCGACGCGGTGATCGTCGCCATCACCTCGGACAACGGCATCACCGGCTGGGGCGAGATGGCGCCGCTCGGCAATTTCTACTCGCCCGCCTTCGCGGCCGGCGTTCGCGCCGGCGTGGTAGAGATCGCGCCGCATCTCATCGGCCACGATCCGCGCGGACTTGCCGGCATCGGCCGGCTGATGGACACGGTATTCAAGGGCCACCCCTATATCAAGTCGGCGCTCGACATGGCGTGCTGGGATCTTGCGGCGCGTGCCGCCGACGTGCCGCTGGTTACGCTGCTCGGCGGCAAGGAGAGCGAGACGGCCGAACTCTACAAGGTCGTCACCCACGGCAGCGTCGACGCCATGGCCGCACTGGCCAAGCGCATCGTCAAGGACGGCTTCCACCGGCTGCAGGTCAAGGTCGGCGGCAATGTCCATGACGATATCGAACGCGTAACCGCGGTCGCGGCGTCGGTGCCGAAAGGCACCGTCATCTTCTGCGACGCCAATGCCGGCTGGACGCCCTACCAGGCCCGCCAGTTCGCTGATGCGACGAGGGCGATCGATTATACGTTCGAGCAGCCCTGCACCACGATCGACGAGAACATGTCGGTGCGCCGCTCGCTCGACAAGCCGATGGTGCTCGACGAATCCGTCGCTTCGCTGGACGACATGCTCGACATCCATCGCAAAGGTGCGGCCGACGGGCTGACGCTGAAAATCTCGCGGCTCGGCGGCGTAACCAAGACGCGCCAGATCCGCGACCTCGCGGTCGACCTCGGCTTCATGATCACCGTCGAGGACACCGGCGGGGCCGAGATCGATACGGCGGCGATGGCGCATCTGTCGCTGTCGACGCCGGAAGAGCGCCGGCTGCACGCAATCGCCTTCCATGAATGGGTGACGGTGCGCACGGCGTCCAACACGCCGCCGGTCACCGGCAGCCGCATGGGCATTCCCGACGGGCCGGGCCTTGGCATCGATGTCGTGCCGGACCTGCTCGGCGCGCCGTTCTTCGAGGTCGGCCGCTGAGCTGAAAATCCGCGGCATCAAAGCCATGCCGATCGATCTCCGTCTCGAGGCGCGCAGAGGCTTGATCGAAGTACGGCGTAGCGCTTACCCTTCCCGAGCCAGGGAGGGCTATCGATGGATCTTTTCAAGTTGGACGGTGATGTTGCGCTGGTCACGGGCGCCGGCAGCGGCATCGGCCAGGCAATCGCGATCGGACTGGCGCAGGCGGGTGCCGACGTCGCCTGTTTCGGCCATGCATCGAAAGGTGGGCTGGACGAAACCGCTCACCGGATCACCGCGCTCGGCCGCAAGGCGCTGGTGCTGAACGGCACGGTGACCTCCGAGAGCGATCTCGCGGCGGCCATCGATCGTGTCGAGGCCGAACTCGGCGCTTTGACAGTCGCGGTCAACAATGCCGGCATTGCCGGTTCGGAGCCGGCCGAGACCCTGTCGCTGGAGAAATGGCAGAAGGTACACGAGGTCAACGTCGCCGGCGTGTTCCTGTCCTGCCAGGCCGAAGCCCGCAAGATGCTGGCGCGATGCAAGGGCTCGATCGTCAACATCGCCTCGATGTCTGGCACCATCGTCAATCGGGGATTGACGCAGGCGCATTACAACTCCTCGAAAGCGGCCGTCATCCATATGTCGAAAAGCCTCGCCATGGAGTGGGCCGATCGCGGGCTGCGCGTCAATGTCGTCAGTCCGGGCTACACCCTGACGCCGATGAACAAACGGCCGGAGGTCGCGGAAGAGGTCAAAATCTTCAAACGCGACACGCCGATGGGGCGCATGGCAGCACCCGAAGAAATGGTCGGGCCAACCGTGTTCCTGGCTAGCCGCGCGTCGAGCTTCGTCACTGGCCTCGACCTGATCGTCGATGGCGGCTACGTCTGCTGGTAAAGGATAACGTCTGGTCGCCGGGGTAGCGGCCGGGAGTTTCCCTTTGGTCCGAAATTATGCGCCTCGCGAGGCGTTAGTCGTTGCGCGTCATGAGCGTTGGTATATATAATTTCATCCTATGAAACGTCCTTGGCGGGTACGGGCTCGCCGGGTCGATAGCCGAGATCATGGGACCTTGATGGCTCGCACCGTGCAGGGCGCCGCAGGACTGGCGAATGATCCGCCGGGGATCGCTCGCGCGGTGATCCATCGGTAGCCATGACATCGGTTCTCCCCGCATTCGTCATCACCGAAATCGAGCATCATTCCGCCTGCGCCGGCCAGGGCCGCGACATGGCGGCAACGGCCTTGCGCAACGGCAAGTCTTTCCAACACAACCAAAAAAAGACGCAAGAAGGGAACGAACGATAATCGTCACAGCTTGAAGGAGAACAAGCATGTCATTTCGCAGTCGAATTTCGAGACTATCCATGGGCGCCGTCGCGCTCGCGACACTAAGCCTGGCGGCACCTTCCGCCCACGCCGCCGCACCCGAATCCAACGACCCTATAAAGATCGCGCTGTTCGACTGGACCAGCGTCAACCTCAACGCCAAGATCCTCGGCGGCATCCTGGAAAAGCTCGGCTATACCGTCGAATATCCGACCGCCGACTACCTCTCCAGCCTGACCACCGGCCTGACCAATGGCGACCTCGATGTCGGCCTGGAGTTCTGGGACACGACCGCCGGCGAGGCGATGAAGGCGTCCGACGCCACCGGCCAGACCGAACGGCTCGGCAAACTGGGACCCAAGGCCAAGGAAGAGTGGTGGTTTCCCGAATACATGAAGGAAAAGTGCCCCGGCCTGCCGAACTGGGAAGCGCTGAAGGACCCGAAATGCGCCGAGGCCTTCTCGACGGCCGAGACAGCGCCGAAGGGCCGTTATCTCGGCGGCCCGGTGACCTGGGAAGGCTTTGACGACGAACGCGTCGAGGCGCTGAAGCTGCCCTTCACCGTCATCCATGCCGGCACCGACGCGGCGATGTTCGCCGAGCTGGACTCGGCCTATCAGCGCAAGGCGCCGATCATGCTGTGGATCTATTCGCCGCACTGGGCGCCGGCGAAATACAAGGGCGAATGGGTTGAATTCCCCGAGTACACGCCCGAGTGCTACAATGACCCGAAATGGGGCACCAACCCCGACGCCAAATATGACTGCGGCAAACCGCATGGCGAGATCTGGAAATACTCCTGGTCCGGCATGAAGGACAAATGGCCGGTTGCCTACAAGGTGGCGAAGGCGTACACGGTCGACACGGACGAACTCAACAAGATGAGCGGCGACATCGATCTCGGCGGCAAAACGCCCGAAGACGTCGCCGCCGCCTGGATCGCCGCCCACGAGGCGGACTGGAAAGCCTGGGCGCAGTGACCGTTCCGACTGGAAATTGCGAGACCCGGCCGCTGGCGGCCGGGTCTCTATCCCATATTCCAGAAGGGCGATTGCATGAGCGAAGCGACTGACCAGAACCTGAAAAAAGCTGGCACGGATGCCCGCCCGGTAAAGCTCGCCTGCCGCAACGTCTGGAAGCTGTTCGGATCGAACGCGGCCAATTTCATCCGCGAGCGCGACGGCAAGGCCAGCATGGCCGATGTCGCCGCTGCCGGGCTGGTCGGCGCGGTGCGCGCCGTCGATCTCGAAATCCGCCAGGGCGAGATCTTCATCATCATGGGCCTGTCGGGATCGGGCAAATCGACGCTGGTGCGCTGCATGTCCAGGCTGGTCGAAGCGACGCATGGCAAGGTCGAATTCGAAGGCAAGGACCTGCTGAAGATCTCGGATGCCGCGCTGATAGAATTGCGGCGTCACCGGATGGGCATGGTGTTCCAGAACTTTGCCTTGCTGCCGCATCTCAACGTGCTGGAGAACATCGCCTTCCCGCTGAGCATCCAGGGACAGGACCGTCCGACGCGCGAGGCGCGGGCCCGCGAGGTGATCGAGCTGGTCGGCTTGCGTGGCCGCGAGCATTTCTATCCGCGCGAATTGTCCGGCGGCCAGCAGCAGCGCGTCGGCATTGCCCGCAGCCTGGCGACAAAACCGGAAATCTGGTTCCTCGACGAACCGTTCTCGGCACTCGATCCGCTTATCCGCCGCGAGATGCAGGACGAGTTGATGCGGCTGCAAACCATGCTGCACAAGACCATCGTCTTCATCACCCATGATTTCGACGAGGCGATAAGGCTGGCCGACCGCATCGCCATCATGAAGGACGGCGAGGTCATCCAGATCGGGACGCCGGAGAAGCTGGTGGTCAATCCGGCGACCGACTATGTCGCCGAATTCACCCGCGACGTCGACCGCGCCAAGGTGATCTCGGCGCGCGGCCTGATGCGCGCCTGCGACGGCGCCGAGCATGGCGGCACGGTATCGCCGGACGCCAAGATAGCAAGCTTTTCGGCCAGCATCGTTGCGGCCGGCAAGCCGTTCGCCGTGGTCAACGGCACCGGCAAGCCGATCGGCGAGGTGACGCCACAAGCGGTGATCGATCTGCTGGCCGGCATCGAGCATGCGAGGGCCGGCGCATGACGGTGACGGCAAGCGCCAGCGAAGCGAGGCCGCCGGTTCAGCGGTGGCTGGCGATCTGGGCGGCGGCACTTGGCGCCGTGCTCATCGTGTTCCTTCAGCAGGACAGCATGCCTTGGGCCGTCAACTATCCGGCCAGCGCGACCGTGCCGGTCGCCGACTGGGTCGGCGCGCTGATGGGCTGGATCAAGTCGAACCTGTCCTGGCTGACGCGCTCGATCACCGCGGTGCTCGGCGTGCCACTCGATTTCGCGCTCAATCTCCTGGCCAAGAACTTCAAGATCGGCCATGGCGCCCACGCCTACGTCCTGCCGCGCCTGTCCTGGGCCGGCGTCTGCGCCGCCGCCTTCCTGGCCGGGCACGCCGTGGGTGGGCGAAAACTCGGCATGCTGGTCGGCGGTTGCTTCCTCTACATCGCGCTGTTCGGCCAATGGACCAGCGCCATGCTGACGCTGGCGCTGATCTCCATCGCCGTGCCGTTCTGCATCGTTACCGGTCTGTTCGCCGGTATCTGGGCCTGGCGCAAGCCGTGGGCGGAGAAGCTCGTCGTCTCCCCTGCGCTTGACCTGATGCAGACGATCCCGACCTTCGCCTATCTCATCCCGATGCTGCTCCTGTTCGGCAACAGCCCGGTTTCGGCGATGATCGCAACCGCCATCTTCGCCACGCCGCCGATGGTGCGCGCGACGATGCTCGGCCTGTCGCGGGTGCCGTCGGAGATCGACGATTTCAGCGAGATGGCCGGCTGCACGGCGCGGCAGAAACTATGGCGCGTGCTGCTGCCTTCGGCGCGGCCGACGCTGATGGTCGGCGTCAACCAGGTGATCATGCTGGCGCTCAACATGGTCATCATCGCCTCGATGATCGGCGCCGGCGGGCTCGGCTATGACGTGCTGCTGGCGCTGCGCGCGCTGAAGGTCGGCGAGGCGATGGAGGCAGGGCTGGCCATCGTGGCGCTGGCCATCGCGCTCGACCGGCTGAGCCAGGCCATCGCCCACAAGCAGGCAAAGGGCCATGCCTTCCAGGATGCAGAAGCGAGCTTCTGGCGGCGCCACCCCAATCTGACGCTGGCCATCGCCATCCTCGCCGTCACCACGCTGCTCGGACTGTTCGTGCCGGCGTTCTCCGCCGTGCCGAAGGCGATCACCTTCACCACCGCGCCGCTGTGGAAGGCGGCGGTGAACTGGGTGACGATCAATTTCTTCGACACGATCGAAGCGTTTCGCGTGGCGCTGATCCTCAACGTGCTGAATCCGGTGCGAGCCTTCTGCGAAGGATTTCCATGGCTGGGCGCGGTGTTCCTGCTCGGCCTTGCGGGCTATCAGCTTTCCGGCTTGCGCCTGGCTGCTCTGGTGGCAGTGCTGACTGCCTTCTGCGCCGTCACCGGGCTGTGGGAAAAGACCATGGCCACGGTCTATCTGTGCGGCATCTCGGCTTTCATCGCTTGCCTGATCGGCATTCCGATCGGCCTGATGGCCGCGCGCAGCGACCGTTTCGAGAAGATCGTCACGCCTGTCATCGACACGCTGCAGGTGCTGCCGTCCTTCTGCTTCATCATTCCGGTGGTGATGCTGTTTCGCGTCGGCGACGTCACCGCGATGATCGCAACGATCGCCTTTGCCGTGGTGCCGGCGATCCGCTACACCAATCACGGCATCAGGCAGGTGCCGCCGGCGCTGATCGAGGCGGCCAAGGTATCGGGCTGCACGCCGCGCCAGACCTTCTTTCGCGTGCAATTGCCGCTGGCGCTGCCGGAGATCATGCTCGGCGTCAACCAGACCATCCTGATGGCGCTGGCGATGATCATCATCTGCGCCATGGTCGGCACGCGCGATCTCGGCCAGGAGGTGTTCATCGCACTGTCCAAGGCCGATTCCGGCCGCGGCATCGTCGCCGGTCTCGCCATCGCCTTCATCGGCATCGTCGCCGACCGGCTGTTCAACGCCTGGACGGCGAAGGCGCGGGCAAGACTGGGATAGTGTGAGGCGCGACGGCTACTCCGCCGCGACGCCCTTCACCTCGAGATAGCTCTCCATCGAATCGTCCAGCGCCTGCAGCCACGGCGTATGGTGCAGCGGCGCCATGGTGCCGGTCATCAGCGAACGATAGGCATTGTCGCGGAAGCCCATGATGTTCTCCGCCTTGTGGTGCTCCCATTCCATGAAGGTCCGGTTGACCGCCTCGACGTCGAAGCCGGGATAGTCGGTCTGGTCCATCAATTCCTTGGTGTAGTCGCCCTGGAACCAGATCATCTGCTCGGCGTCCTCCAGCGTCTCCTCGCGCGCTCGCCATTTGGCGCCGTGCTCGGCCATCGCCTCGGCCGACGGCAATTTGATGCGGCCCATGATGACATCGCGCGCGTACCAGGCCTGCGCGTCGAACATGTTGAAGGTGTAGAACTGGTCCTGCATGCCGATATAGGAGAGCTGCGGGTTCTTCTCCCAGACGACACCCTCATAGAGGTCCAGCGGCCACATGCGGTTGGCGGTCTTGAGCTTGAGATCGTCGGTGAGGAAGGGGAAGGAATGGAGGTAGCCGGTGCACAGGATGATGGCGTCGACATCCTTGGTGGTGCCATCCTTGAAATGCGCGGTCTTGCCGACGACCTTCTGCAGCAGCGGCACCTCTTTCCAGTTCTCCGGCCATTTGAAGCCCATCGGCTTGGAGCGATAGCTGGAGGTGATCGATCTGGCGCCGTATTTGTAGCATTGCGAGCCGATGTCCTCGGCCGAATAGGATCGGCCGATGATCAGTATGTCCTTGCCCTTGAACTCCATCGCGTCGCGGAAATCATGGCTGTGCAGGATGCGGCCGTTGAAGGTGGAAAAACCTTCGAAATAGGGCACGTTGGGCACCGAGAAATGCCCGGAAGCGACGACGACATTGTCGAACTCCTCCGAATAGGTGACGTCGTTGCTGCGGTCATGCGCGGTGACGGTGAACTTCTTCGTCTCGTCGGAGAAGGTGACCATGCGCACCGGGCTGTTGAACCGCACCCATTTGCGCAGACCTGATTTCTCGACGCGGCCCTTGATGTAGTCCCACAGCACGGCGCGCGGCGGATAGGAACCGATCGGCCGGCCGAAATGTTCCTCGAACGTGTAGTCGGCGAATTCCAGGCATTCCTTCGGCCCGTTCGACCAGAGGTAGCGGTACATCGAGCCGTGGACGGGATCGCCATGCTCGTCGAGGCCCGTGCGCCAGGTGTAGTTCCAAAGGCCGCCCCAGTCGGACTGCTTTTCGAAGCAGACGATCTCGGGTATCTCGGCGCCCTTGTCGGCCGCAGATTTGAAGGCCCTGAGCTGTGCCAGGCCGGATGGTCCGGCTCCGATGACGGCAACGCGACTTTTCATTGCAGGGCCTCCTGTCATGATTTCCCCAGCGAAACAAATTTCACTGACAGGACAGTAATTGGCCCATCCATGCTGTCAACTGGCGTTGTAGGAAACCTCGTTTCGCGACACCGGATTTTCCCGCAAAACCCGGCGCCTGCCGAAATCTGCGGTCGGCATCATTCGACCAAGAGGGCTTGCTGTCGCAGTTGCGTTTCTGTATCGGCACCGAATATGTTCACCTTGAGTGAAATAATCGGCAGATTCCCTCGGGGCGGCAAAATGGCGAAATCAGCATCAAACCTCAAGTCCGGCGCCATCGCCAAGACAGAGCCATCGCCGAAGACGGGTGACGGGCGGACGATCCGGGCGCCGCTGACGCAGAACCCGCATGCCATTCGCGATACGCGTGAAAAGGTGCTGGAGGTGGCGATCGGCCGCGAGGTGCGGGCGTTTCGCAAGAAGCTCGGCATCACCGTCGCCGACCTGGCGGCCGCCACCGACATTTCGCTCGGCATGTTGTCGAAGATCGAGAACGGCATCACCTCGCCGTCGCTGACCACGTTGCAGGCGCTGTCGCGAGCGCTCGGCGTTCCGGTCACCGCGTTTTTCCGCCGCTTCGAGGAAGAGCGCAGCGCCGTCTTCGTCAAGGCAGGCGAAGGCCTCGACGTCGAGCGCCGCGGCACGCGCGCCGGCCACCAGTACAATCTGCTCGGCCATATCGGCTCGAACACCAGCGGCGTCGTCGTCGAACCCTATCTGATCACTCTGACCGAGGATTCGGATGTGTTTCCGACCTTCCAGCACGAAGGCATGGAGTTCCTCTACATGCTCGAAGGCGAGGTCGTTTACCGGCACGGCAGCAATCTCTACCCGATGAAGCCCGGCGACAGCCTGTTCTTCGACGCCGACGCGCCGCACGGGCCGGAGCAATTGACGAAGCTTCCGATGCGGTATTTGTCGATCATCTGCTACCCGCAGAGCGCGGGATAAGTTGGCCAATCTCCCCTTTGAGATCTCCGTCCGGAAGATGGGCAGCTTCACGACATCCGATCTCCCCACTTGAGGGGGAGATGTCCGGCAGGACAGAGGGGGGCGCTGTCCCGCCGACGTATCATTACTGGGCTGGTTCATACCGCGCTTCGTCATCCTCGGGCTTGACCGGAGGATCCATGCCGTGACCTTTGACGAAGGGCGCATCGGAGCAAAACTCTTAGCCGTTGCAATACCTTAGCGTCGCGGCATGGATCCTAGGTCTGCGCCGCGTCGCTTCGCTCCTTGCTTCGCCCTAGGATGACGATCTCAATGGTTCGCATTCCTTCGCGCCCCCCTCTGCCCTGCCGGGCATCTCCCCCTCTTGGGGGAGATTGGCAGTTTTAGGGGCAGCGCCAACATCAGCTATTCAGTCCGGTCCAAACCCCGGGCTTGTCGCACTTCCATCATCCAATTTCGACAGCCACTCCACCAGCGCCGGCCGATAGCGGGTCAGGCCCTTGTAGTTGGCGAGTTCGTCGGGCAGGTCGCGGATGACGCGGTGCAGGCGTCGGGCCCATTTCGGCTGCGTTGCCAGTTCGTCCATCTTGATCAGGTAGCAGCGGATCGGGAAGACGATGCCGTTGGAACGCGGCAGGCGCCAGAAGCTCTGCAACTCCACGCGCAGATGCACCTTGTCGCCGACATTCTCCGGCGTCACCGTGGCGCGGTCCGGTCCCCATTTGTGGTAGTTCTCGGGGCTGGTGTCGAGGCGCGGATTGATGGTCATCGTCCAGTTGAGACGCCGCGCCGGCTTGCCTTGCTGGATGTTGGTGAGGAATTTCAGCGCCCTGACGAAAATTCCCTTCTCATGCGCCAGTGGCACCGGCGCGTGCCACTCGAAGAAGTTCATGCCGATATCGAAGTCGAGCGACCAGTCGGCCTGGGTGGTGACCATACCGGCATCCATCCACAGATTGCCGTCGCGCTGGTCGAGGATGCAGAAATCGCCCTGGCTTTGGCGGGTAATGTATTCCATCGGGCCATAGGGCAGCGTCGAGGTGTCGCCGAAGGTGAAGGTGTCGTCGATGCCGAGCGGCCGGTTGATCCAGCGCCAACGGTCGCCGTCACGGGTGAGCGTGAAATGCTCGGGATAGCCCAGCGCCTGCTGCTCCATCAGAAGTTCCAGCAAATCCCAGCCGGCCAGCGTCATGTGCGGCAGCGACTGGCAGCGCAGCGGGTCCTCCGCCAGCACCAGAGCGCGATCCTGCATTTCGGCGACATAGTGCTCGTCGACGTCGATCAGGTTTTCCAGCACACTGCCCTTCGGCCCGACGACATGCGGCTCGATGTTGACGGCGTACATGTAGGCGTCCTCGTGGAACGGGAACGGAAACCGCCTGATGTGCTCCGGACTGTTCCTGAAGGTGAAATCGTCGCGGAACGTTTCCTTGCGAAAGGTGATGCCCAAGCTCGCCTCCTATCTTTCCAAGACCAGCGATTTGCCTTCGAAGCGCGACACGCACGGCATGATCTTGCAGCCGGAACGGTGGTCGTCCTCGCTCAGCCAGTGGTCGTTGTGAATGAACTTGCCGTCGGACGAGACGACATTGGTTTCGCACTGGCCGCAGACGCCGCCGCGACAGAGATAGGGCGGATCGACGCCGGCCGCCTCGATCGCCTCGAGCAGGCTCTGCTGCTCGCCGACCCGGATCGCCTTGCCGCTGACAGCCAGCATCACGTCGAACGGCAGGCCTGGCTGGGGTGCCGCGAAATGCTCGAAATGCACCGTCTCCGGCGGCCAGCCAAGCGCGGCGGCGCATTCGCGCACCCAGCCGATCATGCCTGCCGGACCACAGACATAGAGATGTGTGCCGAGCGGCTGCGACGACAGGAGCCGGTCGAGATCGATGCGCTCCCCGCGGTCGTCATGGTAGAGCCTGACGCGGCGGCCGTAGCGCTCCCGCAGCACATCGGCATAGGTGCCGAGCGAAGCCGTGCGGCAGGTGTAGTGCAGTTCGAAATTGCCGCCCTCGCCCGCCAGCTGCGCGGTCTGCGCCATGAACGGCGTGATGCCGATGCCGCCGGCCAGCATCAGGTGTTTCTTCGCCCTGAGGTCGAGCGAGAACAGGTTGACCGGATAGCTGATTACCATCTCCAGCCCGGGCCTGACGCGCCTGTGCATGAACAGCGAGCCGCCGCGCCCGACATCGTCGCGGCGCACCGAGATCGTGTACTCGCGCGTGTCGAGCGGCGAGCCCATCAGCGAATAGGGATTGAGCCTGGTACGCTCGCCGTCGCGCATCTCGACCACGACATGGGCGCCGCCGGAGAAGGTCGGCAAAAGCGCGCCGTCGCGCCGGCGGAAATGAAAGCGGGTGACCAGTTCGTTGACCGGGACGACGTCGCTGACGACGACATCGAGCTTGGTGGTGCCGGTGCTCATCGGAAGACCTCCTCCACCGGAGGAATTTCGCTGCGATCCTCGGCATTGATGCAGACGCCCTGGAAGGCGGCGAGGCGCCTGGAATAGTGATCGCGCACCAGAAGCAGCAGGCCGCAATGCGCGCAAGTGGCCGGCTGCGTCGTCACATTCTCGGTGATGCCCTTGCAGTGGACGCATTGCATGCGCCGCGCCAGCGAGCCGCGATGATCGGTCTGGATCGAGGTGTGGTCGATGCCGGCTTCGAGTGCCGCCTGCATGGCCTGGCCGATCAGCCCTTCGGTGCCGGTGAGATAGAGGCGCAGACCCATATGCGCGTTGGCCAGCATCTGTCTCAAGCGCGGCAGCAGGCTGGCGAAGGACGGCGCTTGGTGGAATTGCGCGGGCTTCAGCGCTTCGAGCGCCGCAATGTGCTTGCCGTCAGGTCCTGGAATGAAGACGATTTCGGCGCCATCGAAAAAACCCGCGGGGGCTCTCCCGGCCATGTCCGATATGGCGAGCGCACCTTCGGCATCGGCGATGAAAAGATGGTGTTTGCCGGGCTGAGCGGACAGCGTCCCGTAGACCGGCCGGCTGATGATGCTTTTGGCTGCCATTTACGCTTTCATGCCTCGAACGCCTCGCTTTCGACTATGCCTCAGCCTTTCGCCGTGCGCTTGGTCTTCTTGGGGTCGTCGAACGGCAATGGCTGCGCCGTCGCCCTGATCGATCCGCTCCCGTTGCGGATCTCCAGCCTGGTGTCCTTAACCGCGCAGTCGACGTCGAGGCGGGCGATGCCCATCGATTTCTCGACCAGCGGCGAATACATGGCGCAGGTCACCACGCCGACCTTTTTGCCGTCGCGATAGACCGGCGCGCCCTCGTCGGCCGGCTCCTTGCCTTCGAGCAGCACGCCATAGATCTTGAAACGCTCCTTGCCTTTCAGGCGATAATGCTCCTCGGCGCCGCGGAAGCCTGTCTTGCCGGGGCTGACCGTGAAGTCGAGGCCGAGTTCCCATAGCGTATCGCCGGGGCCTTCGTTCTCGAACGGGTATTTCTGCGAATTGTCGTAGGGGTAGAAGAGCAAATAACTTTCGACGCGCAGCATGTCGAGCGTGGTGAAACGGCATGGAATGATGCCGGCGCTCTTGCCCTCGTCGAGGATCCTGTCCCAGATCGTGCCGGCATCCTGGCCGCGGCAGAAAATCTCGTAGCCGCGCTCGCCAGTGTAGCCGGTGCGCGAGATCATGACGGGCAAGCCGAACAGCTGCGTCTGCATGTGATGAAAATAGTTGAGGTCGCGAATACCAGGCACATGCCTGGCCAGATAATCGACAGCGGTCGGCCCTTGCAAAGACAAATCGTGCAGATTGTCGTCGAAGCGCAGCGACACATCGCGCCCGACGGAAGCGCGCTGCAATTCCTCGTGGCCTGTTCCCGAACCGTGCACCACCATCCAGGAATTCGGCCCGGTGCGGTAAAGAATACAGTCGTCGGTGAATTTTCCCGCCTCGTTCAGCATGCAGGCATAGGCCGACTTGCCGGGATAGATCTTCTCGACATCGCGCGTCGTCGCCAGGTCGATGAGATGCGAGGCGTGCGGACCTGATATATGGACCTTCTTCAGGCCCGACACGTCCATCAGCCCGGCCTTGGTGCGGATGGCGACGTACTCCTCGTCGGCATCCTTGTCGTAGGTCCAGGCGGTGCCCATGCCGCTCCAGTCTTCGAGCTTCGAGCCAAGCGCGCGATGGCGATCCGCCAGGGTCGAAAATCTCCAGGATGCCGTCATCCGCTCGTCCTCCGTTTCGAAAATTACGCTGTTCCCTGCTCCTTTGCATCGAGGCCGGAGCTTTGGTTGGAATATTGACCGCAAACGCTGGAAGCCTGCAATCCCCTTCAAGCAAATAATTTCATTGTCAGGCAAAATCCGGCGTCCCGAACAATCGGTTAACTCAGCGTAAATTCGTCTTGACAATTCCGGAATTCAGCCTGAACTTATGAAAAAAATTTCACTCTCTTGAAAGAGGACGGCGGACGGTGAATTCGGAACCGGACGTCGGAAAAGGGGAAAACCGATGTCAGACCTCCAGCGGCGCATCGAGGCGCTGTATCGCTCCGACGTGCGCGGATCCGCGCTCCTGATTATCTGCCTGTGGGCGACGATCCTGTTCGTGCTGCTGATGACATGGCCATACATACCGGACGCCGGGATCAAGTTCGTGGTGGCGGTTGCCGCCGCCGCCGTGCTGATCTTCAACACGGCGGCCATCCTGGCGATGGTCAACCACTACAAGGAAGACAAGGAATTCATCTACGGGCTCGACATCAAGAACGCCGACGCGTTCCGCAACAGCAAGTCCTGAGGGGTACAACGCATGTCCCGCTATACACCGCCGGAGCAGAGCAAGGCCGGGCAGATCTTTGATATCGTCGTCGTGGTCGTCGCCATTTTCGTGGCATTGTGGCTGCCGCTCAAGATGGGGTTGGCGGGTGCTGCGAAATCCATCGACGCGCTCGACGCCAAGACGTGGGAAGCGCTCGGCCAAAACCCGACCATGGCCTCGATCTGGGAAAAGCTCGGCTACACGCCCGAAACCGCGCACGACATCATCCAGAACCGCTTCCACTATGTCATCGACTGGCCGACGCTGATCATCATGGCCGCGGTGCTGATCGGCTATTTCGTGTTCCTGTTCCGCGCATCCGACCGCGAATATCGCGACGTCATCAACGAAAAGTTCGAAGACAAGTAGTCCGGGGGACGCATCATGTGGATACCACTCTCTTACGCATGCTGGGGCATCTCGATCCTGCTCGCCCTTTGGATGCTCTACGACTGGTTCAAGGTCGATACGACTTATCCCGAGGACGTCTTGACCTCGTCGCGCGAAGGCGAACTTGAAGCCGTTTCCGAAAAACACCGGATCTGAGTGGGGATTGAACGATGGCGATCGCGGTTGAAACGAGAGAAACGTCAATCCACGGCGACAGGGTTTCGCTGCTCAGGGTGCTCGGCCCGGCCCATGTCTGGGCGCTCGGCGTCGGCATCGTTCTGGTCGGCGAGTTCACCGGCTGGAACTTTGCCGCCGACAAGGGCGGCGCGCTGGCGGCACTGATCGTCTGCTGGATCGTCGGGCTGCTCTATACCTCCGTCGCCATGATCGATTCCGAGGTGACGTCGACGGTGGCCGCCGCCGGCGGCCAATATGCGCAGGCCAAGCATATCGTCGGGCCACTGATGGCCTTCAACGTCGCGCTGTTCCTGGTCTTCGCCTACACGATGCTCGAAGTGTCCGACGCCATCCTGCTCGGCGACACGATCGTCGCCAAGGCGGGCGTCGATGGCCTCACCCACAACTCCTTTATCGCGGCCACCATCGTCGTGCTGGCGTGGCTCAACTATCGCGGCGTGCTGATGACGCTCAACGTCAACTTCGTCATCACCGCGATCGCCTATGTCTCGATCGTCATCCTGTTCTTCTCGGTCAGCCCGTGGACGCAAGGCGCCGTGCTGAAGCTCAATGAACTGGTCACGCCAGGCAACGCCCTGCCCTATGGCTGGATCGGCGTCATCGCCGCCTTTCAGTTCGGTATCTGGTATTATCTCGGTATCGAGGGGACAACGCAGGCGGCCGAGGAAGTTCGCTCGCCGGCGCGCTCGCTGCCCTACGGCACGATGGCCGGCATGATCACGCTTTTGATCGCCGCCGCCATGACCTGGTATGTCTGCGCCTCGATGATGCCTTGGGAGTATCTCGGCATCACCTATTATCCGCTGTGGGACGCCGGCAAGCTGACCGGCAGCCCGCTGCTGGAAAACCTGCTGTTCATCGCCACGCTGCTGGCGGCGCTGGCCTCGGCCAATGGTTGCATCAACGACGCGGCACGTGCCTGGTTCTCGCTCGGCCGCGACCGCTATCTGCCGAGCTGGTTCTCGGCGGTGCACCCGAGATATCGCACACCCTACCGCTCGATCCTGTTCCTGCTGCCGATCGCACTGGCCTTCGCCTTTATCGCCGACCTCAACCAGGCGATCACCTTCTCGATCCTGTCTGGCGTGCTGCAATACACCTTCATGAGCATCAACATCATGATGTTCAGGAAAAAGTGGCCGTTGGGCTCGATCCGCCGCGGCTACACGCATCCCTTCCATCCGCTGCCGGCGATCGTGCTGTTCTGTCTATGCGTGGTGACCTTCTTCGCGATCTTCCTCGGCTTCGGTTCGCAATTGATCGCCATGGTCGCGTTCTATTTCCTGATCTCGCTGTGGTTCCATTTCTACCGCTACCAATTCGTGCGGCGCGGCGACCAGTTCACCATGCCATGGCCGAAACCGCAGGGCTATTGATGGGAGAAGGCCCGTCCGCATCCCGGGCGGGCCTGGCATGACAAAATGTCCGAGCTGACGTCAGCACTGCTTGCCGGGGCGATTGTCCTGGCTCTCGTCCTTCATCTTGCCTTGGTGGCGCGCCGCAGCCGCAACAGGGCTGCGGTGGCGCTCGCCGCCGACCAGGCCGGCATCCGCACGGTCATTGCCGACGCCGAAGATTTCTCGGACGGCACTGCCGGCGTCGTCACCTGGGAAGGATCGTGGAACGGCCAGCGCGTCCAGGTCCGCACCATCGTCGACACGCTGGCGACGAGAAAGCTGCCGGCGCGCTGGCTCAGCGTGTCGATCACGGAAAAAACAGCCGTGCCCGGCACGTTCGACATGATGATGCGGCCAGGCTCGCCGACGACCTTCTCCAATTTCGATCATCTCGACCATACGCTGCCGAAGGCGCCCGGCTTCCCGGCCGAGGCGGTGCTGCGGACGGACCGGAGGGGCGTGCGCTTTCCGCAAGGCATCATCGCCGACCATCTCGAGCCTTTTTCCGAAGGGCGCGCCAAGGAGCTTCTGATCACGCCAAAAGGTGTGCGCATTGTCTGGCTGCTGGCAGAGGCCGAGCGGGCCCGCTACGGTGTCTTCCGGCAAGCCGCTTTCGGCGACGCGCGAATCGACCCGGCGGTGATCGAGCGGCTGCTCGTATCGCTCTTCGACCTGCGTGAGGCCATCAACAGGAACGAACGGCAAGCCGCATGACCAGTTCAATCACCTCGCCGGCGCCGGTCAGCCCTTATCTTGTCCTGGGCGCGGCCATCGTGCTGCCGGGCAGCGGACACGTCATGCTCGGCATTGCGACGCGCGGCCTGCAATTTCTTTTCTTCATCGTTATCCTGGCCTGGGTAACGGCGAAGATCGCGCCGCCCGACGCCAGCTTCGTCGGCCGCCATGCCGGCGGCTTCCTGATCTATGCCTTGTCGATCCTCGATGCCTACAAAACCGCCCGCGTGCGCGCCGCCAAATGGGCCCACGGCACGCACCGGCAAGGCGACAAAAGCGATGACCCCGGCAATGGTCATGTGTAACTAGAGGAAAAATTCTTTCATACCAATTGAATTCCCGAGACTCATTCGATACATCATTTCGGAGCCACAAACGTCGGGAGGCTGACATGTGCGGAATCGTCGGACTTTTCTTGAAGGACAAGGCGCTGGAGCCGAAGCTCGGCGCGATGCTGTCGGAGATGCTGGTTTCGCTCAGCGATCGCGGCCCCGACAGCGCCGGGATCGCGATTTATGGCGCGGCTTCCGGCAACGAGGCCAAGATCACCATCCAGTCGGCGAACCCGGAACGAGATTTCCGTGGCCTCGAAGCGGAGCTTGCCAGAACCATCGGCATGCCTGTGACGATCGCCGTGAAGTCGACGCACGCTGTGGTGCGGACGAGGCCCGAGAAGATCGACGAAGCCCGCGAGGCCATCCAGGCGCTGCGCCCGGACGTCCGTATCATGGGCGCCGGCGACGTGGTCGAGATCTACAAGGAAGTCGGCCTGCCGGAAGCGGTCGTCGATCGCTTCGAGGTTCGCAAGATGGCCGGCACGCATGGCATCGGCCACACCCGCATGGCGACCGAATCGGCGGTGACGACGATGGGCGCGCATCCGTTCTCGACCGGGGCCGATCAATGCCTGGTGCACAACGGCTCGCTGTCCAACCATAACAATGTCCGCCGCGAGCTGATCCGCGAAGGCATGAAATTCGAGACCGAGAACGACACCGAGGTCGCGGCCGCCTACCTCTCCTCGCAGATGGCGCATGGCAAGAACCTTGGTGAAGCGCTGGAAGGCACGCTCTCCGATCTCGACGGCTTCTTCACCTTCGTCGTCGGCACCAAGAACGGTTTCGGCGTCGTGCGCGATCCGATCGCCTGCAAGCCCGCCGTCATGGCCGAGACCGACCAGTATGTCGCCTTCGGCTCGGAATATCGCGCGCTGACCAAACTGCCCGGCATAGACAATGCGAGGGTCTGGGAACCGGAGCCCGCAACCGTCTATTTCTGGGAGCATTGAGTTCATGGCGGCAATTTCCAAGGCAACGCGCGATCAAAGCCCCGCTAACAATCAGGCATCGCGCGTCTTCGACCTCGACCAGATGTCGCTGCGCGAACTCAACCAGGCGCTGCACAATCTGGCCCCCGGTTCGAACGAGACGGCGTGGGAAGTGCTGAACCCGAAGGGCAACCATTCGGTCGCCGTCGGCGTCGACCAGCCCATTAGCATCGATGTGCGCGGCAGCGTCGGCTACTACTGCGGCGGCATGAATTCCGGCAGTGCCATTACCGTGCATGGTTCGGCGGGACCCGGCGTCGGCGAAAACATGATGTCGGGCTCGATAACGGTCAAAGGCGACGCCAGCCAGTATGCCGGCGCTACCGGCAAGGGCGGCCTGCTGGTCATCGAGGGCAACGCCTCGTCGCGCTGCGGCATTTCGATGAAAGGCATCGACATCGTCGTGCACGGCAATATCGGCCACATGTCGGCCTTCATGGCGCAGTCGGGCAATCTGGTGGTATTGGGCGATGCCGGCGATGCGCTCGGCGATTCCATTTACGAGGCGCGGCTGTTCGTGCGCGGCAAGGTGGGCAGCCTGGGCGCCGACTGCATAGCCAAGGAAATGCGGTCCGAGCACCTGGAATTGCTGCAGGGCCTGCTCGACCGCGCCGGCATCACCGGCGTCAAGCCGTCGGAGTTCAAGCGCTACGGCTCGGCGCGCACACTCTACAATTTCAATATCGACAACGCCGACGCGTATTGAGGCAGCATGACCTATCGCAACCCGCCGACGACGCCGCGCAAATCCGCGACCTTCGACGACTACACGCTTTCCGAGATCCGCCGCGCGGCGGCGACCGGCATCTACGACATCCGTGGCGCCGGCGCCAAGCGCAAGCTGCCGCATTTCGATGATCTGCTGTTCCTCGGCGCTTCGATCTCGCGCTATCCGCTGGAAGGTTATCGCGAGCGCTGCGACACGTCGGTCGTGTTGGGCTCACGCCATGCCAAGAAGCCGATCGAGCTGAAGATCCCTATCACCGTCGCCGGCATGAGCTTCGGCTCGCTGTCGGGCCCCGCCAAGGAAGCGCTCGGACGCGGCGCGACGCTGGCCGGGACCTCGACCACCACGGGCGATGGCGGCATGACCGAGGAAGAGCGTGGCCATTCGAAGACGCTGGTCTATCAGTATCTCCCCTCGCGCTACGGCATGAACCTGCGCGACCTGCGCCGCGCCGACGCGATCGAGGTCGTCGTCGGCCAGGGCGCCAAGCCCGGCGGCGGCGGCATGCTGCTCGGCCAGAAGATCTCCGACCGCGTCGCCGAAATGCGCACGCTGCCGAAAGGCATCGACCAGCGCTCGGCCTCGCGCCACCCCGACTGGACCGGGCCCGACGATCTGGAGATCAAGATTCTCGAGCTGCGCGAAATCACCGACTGGGAAAAGCCGATCTACGTCAAGGTCGGCGGCGCGCGGCCCTATTACGACACCGCGCTTGCAGTGAAGGCCGGCGCCGACGTCGTCGTCGTCGACGGCATGCAGGGCGGCACCGCCGCCACCCAGGAAGTGTTCATCGAGAATGTCGGCCAGCCGACGCTCGCCTGCATCCGACCGGCGGTGCAGGCGCTGCAGGACCTCGGCATGCACCGCAAGGTGCAGTTGATCGTCTCGGGCGGCATCCGCAACGGCGCCGATGTCGCCAAGGCGCTGGCGCTGGGCGTCGACGCGGTCTCGATCGGCACGGCGGCGCTGGTCGCGCTCGGCGACAACGATCCCCGCTGGGAGGCGGAATACAACGAACTCGGCACCACCGCCGGCGCCTATGACGACTGGCACGAGGGCCGCGACCCGGCCGGCATCACCACGCAGGATCCCGAACTGATGAAGCGGGTCGACCCGGTGGCCGCCGGCCGCCGGCTGGCGAACTATCTCAAGGTGATGACGCTGGAAGCGCAGACGATTGCGCGGGCCTGCGGCAAGAACAGCCTGCACAATCTCGAACCCGAGGATCTCGTCGCGCTGACGATCGAAGCCGCCGCCATGGCCGGCGTGCCGCTCGCCGGCACCAACTGGATCCCGGGGAAGAACGGCTTCTGATCGAGGAAGGGCCGAAGCCCACATGCTCCGGGGCCAACAATCGACAAAAAATGGGGAACTGCGGTGACACTTGATCTTGCTGAATTCGCAAGGGCGAAAAACGTCAAATACTTCATGATTTCCTACACCGACCTGTTCAGCGGGCAACGCGCCAAGCTGGTGCCGGCGCAGGCGATATCAGATATGCAGAAGGACGGCGCCGGCTTCGCCGGTTTCGCCACTTGGCTCGACCTGACGCCGGCGCATCCCGACATGCTGGCGGTGCCGGACCCGGATTCGGTCATCCAGCTGCCATGGAAGCCCGAGGTTGCCTGGGTCGCCGCCAACTGCATCATGGACGACAAGGAGGTCAACCAGGCGCCGCGCAACACGCTGAAGCGGCTGATCGCCGAGGCCGCCAGCGACGGCATGCATGTCAAGACCGGCGTCGAGGCTGAGTTCTTCCTGATCTCGCCCGACGGCAAGACGATTTCGGACGAATACGACACGGCCTCGAAGCCCTGCTACGACCAGCAGGCGGTGATGCGCCGCTACGACGTCATCGCCGAGATCTGCGACCACATGCTGGCGCTCGGCTGGGGCGCCTACCAGAACGACCATGAGGACGCCAACGGCCAGTTCGAGATGAACTGGGCCTTCGACGATGCGCTGGCGACCGCCGACAAGCACTCGTTCTTCAAGTTCATGGTCAAGTCGATCGCGGAAAAACACGGGCTGCGCGCCACCTTCATGCCCAAGCCCTTCCAGGGCCTGACCGGCAATGGCTGCCATGCGCATATCTCGGTGTGGGACAAGTCAGGCAAGACCAACGTCTTCGCCGACAATTCGATGGAGCTCGGCCTGTCGGCCAAGGGCAAGAACTTCCTCGGCGGCATCATGAAGCACGCCTCGGCTCTCGCCGCGATCACCAATCCGACGGTGAATTCCTACAAGCGCATCAATGCCCCGCGTACGATTTCGGGCGCCACCTGGGCGCCGAACACGGTGACCTGGACCGGCAACAACCGCACCCACATGGTGCGCGTGCCCGGCCCCGGCCGTTTCGAGCTGCGCCTGCCCGACGGCGCGGCCAACCCCTATCTGCTGCAGGCCGTCATCATCGCCGCCGGCCTCGACGGCATCCGCTCCAGGGCCGATCCCGGCAGACGCTACGACATCGACATGTATCAGCACGGTCACACGGTGGAGGGCGCACCGAAGCTGCCACTCAACCTGCTCGACGCGCTGCGCGAATTCGACAACGACAAATCGCTCAAGACGGCGCTGGGTGAGGAATTCTCGTCGGCTTACCTAAAGCTGAAGCACCAGGAATGGAATTCCTATGCTTCGCACTTCACGCAATGGGAGCGCGACCACACGCTGGATATCTGACCGGCGCAGCGTGCGAGCGACCTCGGAATGAACGTATGAAATACTCGATCTTCTCGCTCGCCCGCGCCGCATTTTCCGGCCACAAGAACTGGCAACGCACCTGGCGCGATGCCAGCCCGAAGGACCGCTACGATGTGGTGATCATCGGCGGTGGCGGCCACGGCCTGGCCACCGCATGGTTCCTCGCCAGCGAATACGGCATCAGGAATGTCGCCGTGCTGGAAAAGGGTTGGATCGGCTCCGGCAATGCCGGCCGCAACACCACCATCATCCGCTCCAATTACGGCCTGCCCGGCAACACCGGCTTCTACGAATTGTCGATGAAGCTGTGGGAGCGGATGGAGCAGGACCTCAACTACAACACGATGGTCAGCCAGCGCGGCGTCATCAACCTCTACCATTCCGACGCGCAGCGCGATGCGTATGCGCGGCGCGGCAACACCATGCGCATCAACGGCATCGACGCCGAACTGCTCGACCTCGCGGCGGTCAAAAAAATGATGCCGTTCCTGAACTTCGACAATGCGCGCTTTCCGGTGCAAGGCGGGCTCTTGCAGCGGCGCGGCGGCACGGCGCGGCACGACGCCGTGGTCTGGGGCTACGCCCATGCGGCGAGCGCGCTCGGTGTCGACATCATCCAGAATTGCGAAGTGACGGGCTTTGTCAGAGACGCCAACGGCAAGGTGACCGGCGTCGAAACCTCGCGCGGCAAGATCGGCGCCGGCAAGGTCGGCATGGCGGTGGCCGGCAGTTCCTCGCGCGTCGCGGCGATGGCGGGCCTGCGCCTGCCGATCGAAAGCCATGTGCTGCAGGCCTTCGTCTCCGAGGCGATCAAGCCGCTCATTCCTGGCGTCATGACCTTCGGCGCCGGCCATTTCTACGTCAGCCAGTCGGACAAGGGCGGGCTGGTCTTCGGCGGCGACATAGACGGCTACAATTCCTATGCCCAGCGCGGCAACCTGCCTGTGATGGAAGACGTCTGCGAGGGCGGCATGGCGCTGATGCCGATGATCGGCCGCGTGCGGCTGCTGCGCCAGTGGGGCGGCATCATGGATATGTCGATGGACGGCTCGCCGATCATCGACAAGACGCCGGTGGACGGGCTCTATCTCAATGCCGGCTGGTGCTATGGCGGCTTCAAGGCGACGCCGGGCTCAGGCCTCGTCTTTGCCCATCTGCTGGCCCGCGACACGCCGCATGAAGAGGCCGCACGGTTCCGCCTCGACCGGTTCCGGTCAGGCGCGATGATCGACGAAAAGGGCCAGGGCGCCCAACCGAACCTGCACTGAAGGCCCTGTCATGCGCATTACCTGTCCTTTCTGCGGCGAACGCGAACTCGGCGAGTTCACCTATCTCGGCGACGCCAAGCCAGTGCGGCCGGAGGCTGGTGCTTCGGTGGACGATGTCTTCGACTACGTTTACCTGCGCGACAATGTCGCCGGCGTGATGGATGAGAATTGGTACCACGGCGGCGGCTGCCGGGCCTGGCTGAAGGTCACCCGCAATACAATCACGCATGAGATTTCCTCCGTCGAACCGGCAACGGGCGTCGGGGCGAGGCAGGTTGCAAGATGACTATTCTTGTCCAAGTCAGTGCTGCCCCTCACCTGCCTGCCGGCATCCTCTCCCCGTATAGCGACGGGGAGAGGGGGGCTGGCGGCAACCTCGACGCCATTCTCGCGACGTCGATGATTGGCGAAATCGCTGACGGGAGCATCCTTCTCCCCGTCCCTATACGGGGAGAAGTGCCCGGCAGGGCGATGAGGGGCAGCGCAACCCTTTCGCATTTCATCGACCTCACGGAAGGCCGGCCGTCGTGACCTCCAGCCAATCCCATCGTCTCCCCACTGGCGGGCTCATCGACCGCTCGGCGTCGCTGAGCTTCCGCTTCGACGGCAGGACTTTCTTCGGCTTACAGGGCGACACGCTCGCCTCGGCGCTGATCGCCAATGGCGTCAAGCTGGTCGGCCGCTCGTTCAAGTATCATCGCCCGCGCGGTATCCTGACCGCCGGTTCGGAAGAGCCCAACGCGCTGGTCGAGCTGCGCACGGGCGCCAGGCGCGAGCCGAACACCAAGGCGACGACGGCCGAACTCTATGACGGGCTCGAGGCCGCCAGCCAGAACCGCTGGCCGTCGCTACGCCACGATGTAATGTCGGTCAACCAGCTGTTCGCGCCGATCTTCGTCGCCGGTTTCTACTACAAGACCTTCATGTGGCCGGCCAAGTTCTGGGAAGCGGTCTACGAGCCGGCGATCCGCCGCGCCGCGGGCCTCGGCCGCGCCGCCGGCGTCGCCGATCCCGACCACTACGACAAGGCGTGGGCGCATTGTGACGTGCTGATCGCCGGTTCCGGCCCGGCCGGTCTGGCGGCAGCACTTGCCGCCGGACGCAGCGGCGCCCGCGTCATCCTGTGCGAGGAAGATTTCACGCTTGGCGGCCGCCTGCTGTCGGATGGCGGCACGATCGATGGCTTGCCGGCAGCCGAATGGCTGTCGCGGATCTTGGCCGAGCTTGGCTCGATGCCGGATGTGCGCATCATGACCCGCACGACGCTGTTCGGCGTCTATGATGGCGGCACCTATGGCGCGATCGAGCGGGTCAACGACCATTTGCCCCAGCCGCCCGAGCATCAGGTGCGCCAGCGGCTGTGGCGGATCGTGGCCAGGCGCTGCGTGGTCGCGGCCGGCGCCATCGAGCGGCCGATCGTCTTTGCCGGCAACGATACGCCCGGCGTGATGATGGCTTCGGCGATGCGGACCTATCTTGCGCGGTATGCCGCCGCTCCCGCGAAACGCATCGCGCTGTTCACCAACAACGAGGATGGCTGGCGCACCGTCGAGACGGCACTCGGCGCGGGATTGCAGATCGCGGCGGTGATCGACGCACGGCCTGATGTTTCGGCTGCCCATCGCTCGCTCGCATCGAAAGGCGGCTTCCCGGTGCTGCACGGCTCGGTCAGCGGCGTCGACGGCGGCAAGGACGGCGTCAGGAAAATCGCGGTGTCGCTGACCGGCGGCGCGCGCGCCGAGGTCGAAGCCGACGGGCTCGCCGTTTCCGGCGGCTGGAACCCGGCGGTCGGGCTTACCTCCTACCATCGCGGCCGGCCGAAATGGCGCGATGAAATCTCTGCTTTCGTTCCGGACGGCGCCCCTCCCGGCATGGTCGTCGCGGGCGCCGCTAATGGCTCGTTCGGCCTCGGCGCCTGCCTGAGCGAAGGGTTCGCCGCGGGTTCGGCGGCCGCGCTCGACGCCGGGCGCAGCGGCAAGGCCGGCCCGGCGCCGGTCGCCGATGACGAGGCTTTCTCGTTAACGCCGCTGTGGCATGTCGCCGGCAAGGGCAAGGCGTTCGTCGATTACCAGCACGACGTCACATCCTCCGACATCGAACTGGCGCAGCGCGAAGGTTTTGAATCGGTCGAGCACCTGAAGCGCTACACGACGCTCGGCATGGCCACCGACCAGGGCAAGACCTCCAATGTCGCCGGCCTCGCCATCATGGCCGCGGTCAGCGGCCGCTCCATTCCCGAAACCGGCACGACGATCTACCGGCCTCCTTACGTGCCGGTCGCCATCGGCGCCTTCGCCGGACATCATCGCGACGAGACTTTCCATGCCACGCGCCTGACGCCGTCGCATCACTGGGCCGTGGAACAAGGTGCCGTCTTCGTCGACACCGGGCTGTGGAAGCGGGCGCAATGGTATCCGCGCGCCGGCGAGAAGGACTGGCTGGATTCGGTGACGCGCGAGGTCAAGGCGGTGCGCTCAGGCGTCGGCTTCTGCGATGTCTCCACGCTCGGCAAGATCGACGTGCACGGCCCGGATGCCGGCGCCTTCCTCGACCGCGTCTACGTCAACACCTTCTCAAACCTCGCCGTGGGAAAAGCGCGCTACGGGCTGATGTTGCGCGAGGACGGCATCGTCTATGACGACGGCACGACCTCGCGGCTGGCCGAGGATCATTACTTCCTGACCACGACGACGGCCAAGGCCGGGCCGGTGATGCAGCATCTCGAGTTTTGCCGGCAAGTGCTGTTTCCCGAGCTCGACGTGCAGCTGACCTCGGTTTCGGACCAGTGGGCGCAGTTCTCGATCGCCGGACCGAAGACGCGTGACCTGCTGAGGGAGATCGTCGATCCGGCCGAGGATCTTTCCAACGAGGGCTTTCCTTTCATGGGAGCGCGTGCGGTGGCCTTGCGCGGCGGCATCGGCGCGCGGCTGTTCCGCATCTCGTTTTCCGGCGAAATTGCGTTCGAGATTTCGGTGCCGGCGCGCTTCGGCGATGCCATGGCGCGCAATCTGATGCTGGCTGGAAAGCAGTTTGGCGTCACGCCTTACGGTACCGAGGCGCTCGGCGTCATGCGTGTCGAAAAAGGCCACATCGCCGGTCCGGAACTGAACGGCACGACGACGGCGGCCGATCTTGGCCTCGGCAAGATGATGTCGACGAAGAAGGATTTCATCGGCCGCGTCATGGCCGGCCGCGAGGCGCTCGTCGCGCCGGACCGGCAGGTCGTGGTCGGCATCAAGCCGACGGACGCGGCAAGGCGCCTGCGCTCCGGCGCGCACATCATCCCGAAGGGCCAGACGCCAGGGCCTGATAACGACCAGGGCTATGTCACCTCGGTCTGTTTCTCGCCGACGCTTGACCAGTGGATCGGACTGGCACTGGTCGAACGCGGACGCGAGCGCATCGGCGAGATCGTCCATGCGCATGACCCGCTACGCGGCGAGGACTATGACGTCGAACTGTGCAGTCCCGTCTTCTACGATCCGGATGGAGGACGCCAGCGTGGCTGAATTTTCCTGGAAAGTCCGCAGCCCGCTTGAACGGGCGCTCGTGCCAGGCGCTTATGGCGCGCGGGGTGATGCCGGTGTGTCGCTGACAGAGATCCGTAATTTCGACCTGATCCAGGTGATGGCGCGGCGCGGCAAGGCAGCGGAAATGGCCAAGGCCGCGAAGGCGCGCTTCGGCGTTGCGGCTCCGGAAACGCCGAAGGCAGTCGGCACGGCCGATGCGACGCTGATCTGGTCGGGACCGGATCAATTTTTCGTTCTGTCGAAGAGCGGCAAGCACGCGATCGAGTCACTTGTCCCAGCCTTCGCCGCGTCCGCTTCGCTGTCCGACCAATCGCATGCGCGGGTGCTGGTCAGCGTCTCCGGCGCCAGGTCGCGGGCGATGCTGGCCAAGCTGTCGTCGATCGATCTGCATCCCAATGCGTTCGCTGTTGGCGCGGCGGCCGCGACCTCGATGGATCACACCAGTGTCACGCTTTGGCGCAGCACGGATCGAGATGGATTGGCCGTGTTCAACGTGCTGGTGTTCGCGACTTTCGCCGAGAGCCTGTGGCACACCATTGTTGATTCTGCTGCGGAGTATGGCGTGACGATCGGCCATTCGGAAGGATGATCGCCCCGGTTTGCCGGCATAATCTTCGACGTCTGCGCTGCCCCTCATCGCCCTGCCGGGCACTTCTCCCCGTATAGTGACGGGGAGAAGGGGATGACCGCATCGCTGGCGGCTTTTCTGCAACGCTGGTGATTGGCGAAATCGTGGACGACAGTTGTCCTTCTCCCCGTCACTATACGGGGAGAAGATGCCGGCAGGCAGATGAGGGGCAGCGCAGACGTCCGAGGTGAGTTTGACGATTGCTCCGCACGCCACCTTCGCCTTGCCAAATCCAACCTCACTGCTATTCTTCCCGCTAAAATAATTTCACGTACAGGCAAACTTGTTTCTCGAACCGCAAGGCTGAGATGAGCCAGTCGCCCTACCCTGCCGTCGCGGCCGGACCGCCCAGGCCGAGCCTCATCCTGAGGCCCGGCGAGATCGCGCTGCCGCCGGGCATGGAGCGCTATACGATTCCGGGCAATGGCGCGGTGCTGATCGAGGTCGAGGCCAGCGATACGGTCACCGTGCGCAACGTCGAGGGCGGGCAGGCTTGCGAATTGCTGGCCTGGGACCAGACCGGCGTCACCGATCCGGGCATGTTCGGTGAGAACCCGAACAGCAATGCCGCCGGCATCAAGGCGCTGCTTACCGAGGATGACGACAGCCTCGCATCGCTGCGGCGCGGCCTCGAGCGCCGGCGGGTACTGCTCGATCAGGCAAAGGCGGTGCGCGTGTTCGGCGGCGCCACGCCGGCCGGCACCGAACAGGCTTTCACCGTCTCACGCGACGGCTCGATGGTGATCGCCGCCCCGGGTGGGCCGATGCTGGTCGACGGACACGATACGGCGACGCCGCTTGCCATCGTCGTGCGGCGCGCCACGGTCCGCCCTTTGGCGAAATCGCGGCTCGCCGATCCGCTTGCCGATCCGGTGCTCGACCTGCGCGTCCATTCGGCGACGGCGCAATCCTACTTCGTCAAGGCCGGCGACTATCTGCAGATCATCGATGTCGATGGCCGCCAGTGCACCGACTTCCAATGCTTTTCGGCGCGCAAGCTGGACAAGGGCCGCGACCATCCGCTCGACGTGACGACGACCCGCACGCTGATGGGTGCGAGCTATCCGATGCCGGGGCTGCATTCGAAATATTACGACCAGGATATGGAGCCGCTGGTCGAAGTGGTGCAGGACACATGCGGCCGGCATGACGCCTTCGCGCTCGCTTGCGCGGCGAAGTATTACGACGACATCGGCTATCCCGGCCACACCAACTGCTCGGAGAATTTCAACCGGGCGCTGGCCGACAAGGGCGTGACGCCCCGTGCCGGCTGGATGGCGATCAACTTCTTCTTCAACACGGCGATCGACGCGCATGGCGTCATGGTCTCGGACGAGCCATGGTCGCGGCCGGGCGACTATGTTCTGCTAAGGGCCCTGACCGACATCGTCTGCGTCTCGTCGGCCTGCCCTGACGACACGACGCCCGCCAATGGCTGGAACCTGACCGACATCCATGTGCGGACCTATTCCGGCCAGCACAAATTCTCGCGAGCGATCGCCAGACGCATGACGCCCGATTCGGAACCGAAAATGACCCGCGAGACATCCTTTCATTCCTCCTTTGCCAAGCACACGCGCGACTTCGTCGAATACAAGGGCTATTGGCTGGCCAATTCCTTCGCCGGGCAAGGCGCGATCGCCGAATACTGGGCCTGCCGGCAGGACGCGGTGATCATGGACCTGTCGCCGCTGCGCAAATTCGAGATCACCGGCCCGGACTCCGAAGCGCTGCTGCAATACACGCTGACCCGCGACGTCAAGAAGCTTGGCGTCGGCCAGGTCGTCTATTCGGCGATGTGCTACGAGCATGGCGGCATGATCGACGACGGCACGCTGCTGCGGCTCGGCAAGGACAATTTCCGCTGGGTCGGCGGCGACGATCTATCCGGCGAATGGCTGCGCGAGACGGCAACAAAGCTCGGCCTCAACGTGCTGGTGCGCTCGTCGACCGACCAGATGCACAATGTCGCCGTGCAGGGGCCGAAGAGCCGGGATATCCTGAGAGAAATTATCTGGACCTCGCCGCTGCAGCCGTCGATCGACGAGCTCGAATGGTTCCGTTTCGCCGTGGCGCGCATCGGCGGCGGCAACGGCGTTCCGGTCGTCGTCTCGCGCACCGGCTATACCGGCGAGCTCGGCTACGAGGTCTGGTGCCACCCGCGCGACGCCGAAAAGGTCTTCGACGCGATCTGGGAAGCCGGCCAGCCGCACGGGCTGAAGCCGATGGGCCTGCAGGCGCTCGACATGGTGCGCATCGAGGCCGGGCTGATCTTCGCCGGCTACGAATTCTCCGACCAGACCGATCCGTTCGAGGCCGGTATCGGCTTCACCGTGCCGCTGAAGACCAAGACCGACGATTTCATCGGCCGCGAGGCGCTGATCCGGCGCAAGGAAAACCCCCGCAACAAACCGGTCGGCCTCGATATCGACAGCAATGTCGCGGTCGGCCATGGCGACTGCGTGCATGTCGGCCGCGCCCAGATCGGCGTCGTCACCTCGGGCATGCGCTCGCCGGTTCTGAACAAGACCATCGCCCTGGCGAGGCTCGACGTCACGCACGCGGCCATCGGCACCGAGGTCGAGATCGGCAAGCTCGACGGTCATGCCAAGCGGCTGCCCGCGCGCGTCGTCGGCTTTGCCCATTACGACCCGCAGAAGACCCGGCCGCGTTCCTGAGAGGCCGAACGATCGCCTTGGCCGAGCAGGCCCGTACCCCGGTTGACAGGCTTGACGACGGCCAGCCGCCGCGCCGGCAGGTTTGTATCGGCAGCACGATAGGAATTTTTTCTTGACAGGGTGAGTGCAGCTATGCTACACATTTGCCTATGGTGCTGATTTGCGCCACGACCCGCCTCAGGCGGGTTTTGTTTCAGGCTTCTGGAATTCTTTCGAACAATCCCTTCCGCAGGTTTCGCAAGCGTGATGTGCACGACGCCACAAAACGCTTGACGTGAAAGCACGCCCGATCGATCTTCACCCTTAAGAAAAAAATACGACTGAGTGGAAACACTACAGCCGCGGTCATGTGCCGGGGAGCAAGCTTCGCGAAGCCGAGGCATCGCCGGCGGGGAACACAAAAAAGGGGAATTCACAGACATGAGCACGATAAGCACGGCCCTGGAGCAGCCTGCCGAAGGCAAGCTGCTCAGGCATATCGACTGGCGTGGTGCCTTCTGGGTGGCGAGCGGCGTTCCCGCTCTCGTCCTGTTCTCGATCGGCGGCATTGCCGGCACGACTGGAACGCTGGCCTTCCTGATCTGGACAGTGTCCATGATCATGGGCTTCCTGCAATCCTTCACCTACGCCGAGATCGCCGGCCTGTTCCCGAACAAGTCGGGCGGCGCCTCGATCTACGGCGCCACGGCCTGGCTGCGCTACTCCAAGTTCATCGCGCCGCTTTCGGTGTGGTGCAACTGGTTCGCCTGGTCGCCGGTGCTGTCGCTCGGCTGCTCGATCGCCGCCGCCTACATCCTCAACGCGCTGGCGCCGCTCCCGATCTTCACCGATGGTTCGCCCGAGGTGGCCGCCTATATCGCCGCGCATGCCGGAACCAGTGCCGCCGACGCCATCGCCGCGGTGACGGCCGCGGCAACGCCCGCCATCCGCAGCTGGACGCTGTTCAGCCACACGCTGGGTCCGGTCTCGTTCACCCTCAATGCCACCTTCTTCATCGGCGCGGTGCTGATGCTGATCATCTTCTCGATCCAGCATCGCGGCATCCTGGGCACCGCCAGTGTGCAGAAATATATCGGCCTGCTGGTCATCGTCCCGATGTTGATCGTGGGCGTGGTGCCGATCTTCACCGGCCAGATCGACCGGGCGAATTTCTCGCCGCTGGTGCCGCTCGCGGCCGCCTACGCACCCGAGCCCGGCGCCTGGAACATCGCCGGCTGGACGCTGGTGCTGGGCGGCATGTTCATCGCCGCCTGGTCGACCTACGGCTTCGAGACCGCCGTCTGCTACACGTCCGAATTCAAGAACCCGGGCACCGACACGTTCAAGGCGATCTTCTATTCCGGCCTGCTCTGCATGCTCTTGTTCATCCTGGTGCCGTTCACCTTCCAGGGCGTGCTTGGCCTCAACGGCATGCTGGCGACGCCGATCGTCGACGGCTCCGGTGTCGCCGATGCGCTGGCCGGCATGGTCGGCGGCGGCAATCTCATCCACAGCCTGCTGGTGATGCTGATGATCCTGGCGCTAGTGCTGTGCATCATGACGGCGATGGCCGGTTCCTCGCGCACGCTCTACCAGGGCTCGGTCGACGGTTGGCTCCCGCGCTATCTCAGCCACGTCAACGAACACGGCGCCCCAACCCGTGCGATGTGGACCGACCTCATCTTCAACCTGATCGTGCTGGCCATCGCCTCGGCCGACGCGACGAGCTTCTTCTTTATCCTGGCCGTGTCGAATTGCGGCTACATCATCTTCAACTTCCTTAACCTCAATGCCGGCTGGATCCACCGCATCGACAACGGCCACATCGCCCGGCCGTGGAAGGCGCCGAGCTGGTTGTTGGGGCTGGGTGCCATCTTCGCCTATGTCAACGCGATCTTCATGGGCGCCGGCGCCAAGGTGTGGAACCCGATGGCGCTGTGGGCGGGGCTGGTCACCGCGGCACTGATCATTCCGGTGTTCTGCTTCCGCCACTACGTCCAGGACAAGGGCAAGTTCCCCGACCACATGCTGGCCGATCTCGGCATGACGTCGGCCGACCTCAAGGTGAAGAAGGCAGGTGCCCTGCCCTATCTGACGCTGATTGCCGGCGTGGTTGTGATGCTGATCGCCAACTGGCTGTTCGTCATCTGACAAGGCGACTCAACAGAAATCGGGCGCGTTTCGGCGCGCCCGATGTTTTTCGGCCGCCGGCCGCAGCCTCGCGTCAACCAGCCTTGCGGAGCGCCGCCTTCGGGTCCTCGAAAAACCGGTTGGGCGGCCGCTTCAGGCCGAGATTCTCGCGCAGCGTCGAACCCTCGTACTGCCGCCTGAACATGCCGCGCCGCTGCAATTCGGGCACCACCTTCTCGACGAAATCGTCGAGCCCGGCGGGCAGATTGGGAAACATGATGTTGAAGCCGTCCGATCCCTCAGCGACGAGCCATTCCTCCATCTCGTCGGCGATGGTTTGCGGCGTGCCGACGAAGGCAAGGCCGGAATAGCCGCCCAGTCTCTGTGCAAGCTGGCGCACGGTCAGGTTTTCGTTCCGGGCCAGCTCGATGACGCGCTCGCGGCTGCTCTTCGAAGCATTGGTTTCCGGTATGTCCGGCAAAGCGGCATCGGGATCAAAGGCCGACGCATCGTGCCCAAGAGCGATCGACAGCGAGGCAATGCCGCTCTCGTAATAAACCAGGCTGTCGAGCTTGGTCCGCTTGTCCCGCGCGTCCTCAACGCTGTCGCCGACAATGACGAAGGCGCCAGGCAGGATCTTGATGTCGTCGCGGGAGCGGCCGAGTTTTTGTGCCCGGCCCTTGACGTCGGCAAAGAAGCGTTGGCCGGCGGCGAGATCGCCATGGGCCGCGAAAATCACCTCCGCCGTCTCGGCCGCCAGCTGCCGTCCCGCCTCCGACGCACCAGCCTGGACGATGACCGGCCAGCCCTGCACCGGCCGGGCTATGTTGAGCGGCCCGCGCACGGAGAGGTGCTCGCCCTTGTGGTCCAGCACATGCAGTTTGGCCGGATCGAAATAGAGCCCACTTTCGGCATCGCGGATGAAGGCGTCGTCGGCAAAACTGTCCCACAGGCCGGTGACGACATCGTAGAATTCGCGCGCCCGGTGATAGCGCTCGTCATGCTCGACATGTTCGTCCAACCCGAAATTCAGCGCCGCGTCGGGGTTGGACGTGGTGACGATGTTCCAGCCGGCGCGCCCGCCGCTGATATGGTCGAGCGACGCGAAGCGGCGGGCGACGTGATAGGGCGCGTCGAATGTCGTCGACGCGGTCGCGACCAGCCCGATATGGTCGGTGACGGCGGCCAGCGCCGACAGCAGCGTGAAGGGCTCGAAAGACGTCACCGTGTGGCTGCGCCGCAGCGCCTCGATCGGCATGTTGAGCACGGCCAAATGGTCGGCCATGAAGAAGGCGTCGAATTTCGCCGCCTCCAGTGTCTGCGCGAAGCGCTTCAGATGCGCGAAGTTGAAGTTGGCGTCGGGATAGGCGCCGGGATAACGCCAGGCGCCAGTGTGCAAGCTGACCGGGCGCATGAAGGCGCCGAGCCGCAATTGCCGTTTCTCTGCCATGGGAAGACACCTTGCTGAGGACGAGCGTTGCCGCTCCGGTGCCGCTCAGCATGGAACCGCCGGGCCATCCTGAGAAGGAATTCTGTTTTGCAAAATCGGCACCGGGGAGCATTTTCATCGGCGTGACGGACGGTCCGCCACGCCGCATCATCCGCCATCGCCGAAGGCGGATGATGCGATAAAACCGCTCTATTCCGCGGCCAAGGCCAGTTGCGGCCTCTCGGCAGCCAACTCTGGTTCGGCCGTCTGCTCGCTGTTCACCACCTTCTTCGGCTCCCGGCCGAAGAACAGGGCATAGCCCGCCGGCAGCACGAGGATGGTCAGCACGGTGGCGACGAGGATGCCGCCCATCATGGCGTAGGCGAGAGGGCCCCAGAACACGCCGCGCGAGATCGGGATCAGCGCCAGCACGGCCGTCAGCGCGGTCAGCGTGATCGGCCGGAAACGACGAACGGCCGAGCCGATGATCGCTTCCGAACGCTCCATGCCCGCGGCGATGTCCTGGTCGATCTGGTCGACCAGGATGATCGAGTTGCGCATGATGATGCCGAGCAGCGCGATAACGCCAAGGATGGCGACGAACCCGAACGGCGCGCCGCTGATCAACAGGGCCGCGGCGGCGCCGATGATGCCGAGCGGACCCGTGGCCAGCACCAGCATCGCCTTGCCGAAATGCTGCAGCTGGATCATCAGCAGCACGACGATGACGGCCAGCATGATCGGCGCCTTGGCGGCGATCGAAGCTTGGCTTTCCGCCGAATCCTCGGCACCGCCCTGGATCTCGATCTGGTAGCCAGGCGCCAGTCCGTCGCGCAGGCCCTGCATGTCCTTGTACATCTTGGTGACGACATCGTTCGACTGTATGCCGTCGGGCAGCGTGGCACGCACGCTGATGGTCGGCAGGCGGTCGCGGCGCCACTCGATGCCTTGCTCCAGCACCGGCACCACCTTGGCCACTTGCGACAGCGGCACGAAGCCGCCGAAATCGGTCGGGATGTAGACGGAATCGACCGAGGACAGCAGGGTGCGGCTGGCATCCGGCTCGCGGGCGACGATCGATACCGTCTCCTCGCCGTCGCGGAAGTCGTCGAGCGGCGCGCCGGACATCGCCGCCTGCAGCATCTGGCGGATGCGCTGCGAGGTGACGCCGAGTGCACGGGCGCGGTCCTGGTCGATCACCAGCTTCATTGCCGGCACCGGCTCCAGCCAATCGTCATGGACTGCGCCAAGCAGCGGATCCTGCTGGAACTTCGCCTTCACCTGGTCTGCGATGCGGCGCACTTCCTGGCGATCCGGGCCCATGACGCGCATCTGCACCGGCCAACCGGTCGGCGGCCCGAGGAACAAGCGGTCGACCTTGGCGCGGATCGAGGGGAAATCCTCGGCAAGAATGGTGCGTAACTTGACGATCAGCCTCTCGCGCGCCGGTTCGTCATTGGCCATCACCAGCATCTGGGCAAAATTCGGATTGCTGAGCTGCTGGTCGAGCGGCAGGAAGAAGCGCGGCGCGCCTTCACCGACATAGGTGGCGACGAAGCGCTTGTCCTTGTCGTCCATGATCTTGCCTTCGAGCGCCTTGGCCTGCGCCTCGACTTCCTTGATGCTCGTGCCTTCCGGCAGCCACAGGTCGACCAGGATTTCCGGCCGCGACGATTGCGGGAAGAAATTCTGCGGGATGAACTGGAAGGCCCACAGGCTGGTGGCGAACGTCACCAGCGTCATGACAAGCACGATGATGCGGTGGCGCACGGCCCAGCCGACGGTGGCGCGCAGCCGGCGATAGAAGCGCGTGTCGAAGACATCGTGATGGGCGCCGGCATGCTTGCGCTGCTTGAGGATCATGTTGCCCAGCCAGGGCGTGAAATAGACCGCGACGAACCACGACACGATCAGCGCGATGCCGACGACATAGAACAGGCTTCGCACATATTCGCCGGCCGTCGAGGCGGCGAAACCGACCGGAATGAAACCGGCCGTGGTGATCAGCGTGCCGGTCAGCATCGGGAAAGCGGTCGAGGAATAGGCGAAGCTCGCCGCCTCGACCTTGACCAGCCCCTCCTCCAGCTTGCGCTCCATCATCTCGACGACGATCATGGCGTCGTCGACGAGCAGGCCGAGCGCGATGATCAGCGCGCCGAGCGAGATGCGCTGCAGGTCGATGCCGAGCTCGTACATGATGGCGAAGGTGGCGGCGAGCACCAGCGGAATGGCGATGGCGATGACCAGGCCCGAGCGCCAGCCGATCGACAGGAACGAGACGACGAGGACGATCAGCAGCGCTTCGCCGAGCGCATGCATGAATTCGCTGACGGCATCCGTGACGACCCCGGGCTGGTCGGAAATCTGGTCGACCGAGACGCCATAGGGCAGCGCCTCCTCGAAGCGCTTGTAAGTTTCCTCGACGCCCTTGCCGACATCGATGACGTTGAAACCCTTGGCCATGACGACGCCGAGCTGCACGCTGTCGTGACCGTTGAAGCGGTATTTGCGCTGGAACGGATCTTCCAGCCCCGACGTCACCGTGGCGATGTCGCCAAGCCGGGTGACCTGGCCGCCGGCGCGCAGGCGCAGCTCACGGATGTCGGCGGCCCTGGTGACGTTGCCTTCGACGGAGATGCGCACCGAGTTGATGCCGGTGTCGACCGAGCCGGCCGGATCGACATTGTTCTGGCCCTTGATCGCGTTCTGCAGATCGGTCAGCGTCAGGCCGCGTTCGGAAAGTGCCTTGGAAGAGACGTCGATATAGAGCTTTTCGGGCTGGTCGCCGATGATGACCGCCTTCTCGACGCCGGGCGTCGTCAGCAGCATGTCACGGGCCTGGATGGCGAATTTCTTCAGTTCGGGATAGCTGAAGCCATCGCCGCTGATCGAATGCAGCGTGATGAAGGTGTCGCCGAACTCGTCGTTGAAATAGGGGCCGAGCAGGCCTTGCGGCAGGTCGGTGATGTCGCCGACTTTCTTGCGCACCTGATAGAAGGCGTCCTTCACGTCGGCTGAATTGGTATCGCCCTTGATCTGCACCGTGATGATGGCGCTGCCGGCGCGGGTGAAGGAGCGCACGAAGTCGAGATGCGGCGTCTCCTGCAGCTTGCGCTCGATCTTGTTGACGACCTGGTCTTCCATCTCCTGGATCGAGGAGCCCGGCCAGACCGCCTGCACGACCATCACGCGGAAGGTGAAGTCGGGATCTTCCTTCTGGCCCATGCGCATCAGGCCGAGCGCGCCGGCGATGATGATGAGGCCAAACAGGAAGCGCGCGATGGAAGGGTGGCCAATTGCCCAGCGCGACAGGTTGAAGGGCCGTTTCTCTTCAGTGGAGGTCGTCATCGGTGCTGGTCCACTTTGCTTGTTTGCGCGCCTGACGTCCAAAGGTCCTCGGCGCGGAACGAAATCATCTCGGTTCGATACTAGCTTCCGGGCGGCGAGGCTTTCCGAGCGAAGAGACACTCATCGCGGTGGGACGCGGACCGATGTGGGGGTTACATCGGCCTGACGTCTCGACCTTCGGGCGCACGCCGCCCGGAAACCTGCGGCCGCGGCACGCGCGGCCGTCCTGTCTGTTGTCAGCGCAGCTGGCCGGCGTCGCCGTCCTCGGCGGAAGCCGATTGCTGTGCGATGCCGCCGGCAAGCTTCACCTTGAGATTCTCGGTCATGAACTGCGTGCCGGCAGCGACGACGACGTCGCCCGGCTTCAATCCCTCCGCGACACGCACGCCATCGGCGGCGAACGCGGCGACCTTGATTGGGCGGGCGTGAACGGTGTCGGCACCGCGGTCGACGGTCCAGACGATCGATTGGCTGTCCTTTTCGGCAAGCGCGCTGAGCGGGATCGAAACGAGCTGCCGTTCGTTGGCCGCCGACGCTTCAATGCTGGCGGTCATGCCCAGCAGCACGCGCGGGTCGTTGGGCAGGCTGACACGGACGGCAAAGGTGCGCGACTGCGGATCGGCGCTGCCGGCGACCTCACGAACCTTGCCCTCGAGCGCCAGCGCATTGTCGGACCAGAAGCCCGCCTTGACATTCTTGCCCGGCTTGAACTCGGCGATCTCCATCTCGGGAACCGCGATCAGCACTTCCTTTTCGCCATCCACGGCGACGGTGATTACCGGCGTGCCGGAGCCGACCACCTGGCCGACATCGGCGCCGACCGACGTGACGATGCCGTTCCTGTCGGCCTTGAGATCGGTGTAGAGCACCTGGTTCTTCGCCTGGTCGAGCGCCGAACGGGCGGAATCGCGGGTGGCAACGGCCTGATTGTAGGCCAGCGTCGCCTGTTCGAACTGAGCCTTCGACGCAAAGTTCTTCGTATACAGCTGTTCGGAGCGCTTTCTCGCCAGATCCACGGTCTCGACCTGGCGTTCGGCGGCATCGAGAGCGGCCTTGGCGCTGTTGACCGACAAGTCGTAGTCGGCGGGATCGATGCGGGCGAGCACATCGCCCTGCGCCACATGCTGGCCGATGTCGACGAGGCGCTCGGTGATCTTGCCGTTGATGCGGAAGCCCAACGCGCTTTCGGTGCGGGCGCGCACCGATCCGGAATAGGAGAGCGTGCGGGTATCATGGGCCTGGGCGATCTCGACGACCTTGACCGGACGGATGATATCCTTGACCTCGGCTTTTTCCTGGCTGCAGCCGGCGAGCCCGAGCGCCGCGACGATCAAGCCGGCGACTGGCAGCCCTCGTAGGATGGAATTGGACAAAAACACCTTGGCACTCCCGAACTGGAGATGAACTGTCGACACGGCGCCCGACGGGCGTCGGCTATTTTTTGAGAGCCTTGATCGCAAAATCGATAAGGTCGTCGGGCATTGCCCTATTGGTCTTGGCAAGGCACTGCGCCACCATCTGCGGATGGCACAGGATGACCGTGGCGGCGCCGAAGCAGCGCGACGCGATCACCGGATCCTGTTCCCTGAACTCGCCAGCCTCGATGCCATCGCGGATCACCTCGGCGAACAGATCGTGAATGCTGTCGACATGCTTGTCGATCACGCCCCAGTCCCGTTCGAGGGCGACGATGACCATCTCATGGACCTTCTGCTCGTCGAGCATGACCTCCATCGTCATCTTGTATTGTGCATGGACATAACGCCGAAGCCGCTCCTCGGCGCTGATCGGCAGGCGGGAAATCTCGTAGGCCATCCTGTAGCTGGCGCCGAGCATCCGGCCGCAGACAGCCTGGTGGATTTCAACCTTGGAGGCGAAGAACCGATAAATGTTGGCGGGCGACATGCCGAGCTCTCGGGCAATGTCGGCAACATTGGTCTTGCCGTAACCATAGTGCCGGAACAGGCGCTCGGCGCAGTCGAGAATGCGCGTGACATTCTCCTGCCGGGCGGTGTCGGCCACGAATTCGGCGGCTTCAGACATGTATCGCAGGTCCTAATTTAACTGTGACGAATTTCAATTTTCATCAGTCGTAAATTGAAATTCGTAATCTGTCAACACGTACGTGTACGATTTTTTGATGGTTGGTGACATCCAATAGACGTCACGAAGCGGACCGAGGATGCGGACCACCGAAAATATTTTCGCGAGAGGCTGTTGGACACTTCAGGCCAGTTTGGCCATTTCCCGCAGCCGGAACTTCTGGATCTTGCCGGTCGAGGTTTTGGGGATTTCGGCGAAGATCACCGCTTTCGGCACCTTGAAGCGGGCAAGCAGCCCCCGGCAATGCTCGATGATCTCGGCCTCGGTCGCCGTCTTGCCCGGTTTCAGTTCGACATAGGCGACCGGCACCTCGCCCCACTTGTCGTCGGCCCTGGCAACCACGCCGCAAGAGGCAACGGAGGGATGTTTATAGAGCGCCTCCTCGACCTCGATCGAGGAGATGTTCTCGCCGCCCGAGATGATGATGTCCTTGGAGCGGTCCTTGAGCTGGATATAGCCGTCGGGATGCATGACGCCGAGATCGCCAGAATGAAACCAGCCACCGGCAAACGCCTCGTCGCTGGCCTTGCGGTTTTTCAGATAGCCCTTCATGACGATGTTGCCGCGGAACATGACCTCGCCGATGGTCGTGCCGTCGGCCGGTGTCGCCCGCATCATCTCGGGGTCCATGACGGTGAGGTCTTCGAGCGCCGCGTAGCGCACGCCCTGCCGTGCCTTCCTGGCGCTGCGCTCGCCCTTTTCGAGATCGTCCCATTCGCCGTGCCATTCGTTGACCACCGCCGGACCATAGGTCTCGGTCAGGCCATAGAGATGGGTGACGGCAAAGCCGGCATCGGCCATGCCCGACAGAACGGCTTCCGGCGGCGGTGCGGCGGCGGTGTTGAAGGTGACCGTCTGGGGAAATTCGCGCTTGTCCTCGTCCTTGGCGTTGATCAGCACCGACATGACGACCGGCGCGCCACAGAGATGGGTGACGGCGTGATCGGCGATGGCGTCATAGATCGGCTTCGGCCGCACCCAGCGCAGGCAGACATGGGTGCCGGCCTGGACGGCAAGCGTCCAGGGGAAGCACCAACCATTGCAGTGGAACATCGGCAGCGTCCAGAGATAGACCGCATGCTTGGCCATGCCGGCATGGATGGTGTTGGTATAGGCCATCAAGGCCGCGCCGCGATGGTGGTAGACGACGCCCTTCGGATTGCCAGTGGTGCCGGAGGTGTAGTTCAGCGAAATCGCGTCCCACTCGTCATCGGGCATGGACCAGGCGAAATCCTCGTCGCCGCCAGCGACAAACGCGTCATAGTCCAATGCGCCGATGCGCTCGCCCTTGGGATAGGGAGCGTCGGCGGCGTATTCGGGATCGTCATAGTCGATGACCAGCGGCCTTGTCCTTGCCAGCGCCAGCGCCTCTTTCATGACGCCGGCAAATTCACGATCCACGATCAGCACCCTGGTCTCGGCATGGTCGAGCTGGAAGGCGATGACCGCCGCGTCCAGGCGGGTGTTGAGCGAATGCAGCACCGCCTTGACCATCGGCACGCCGAAATGCGCCTCCAGCATCGCCGGCGTGTTGGACAGCATGACGGTGACGGTGTCGCCCTTGCCGATGCCGCGCTTTTCGAGCGCCGAAGCGAGCTTCAGCGAACGCCGCCAGAATGTGCGATAATCCATGCGCTGCCGGCCGTGGATGATGGCGACATGATCGGGATAGGTCTTCGCCGCGCGTTCCAGATAGGTTAGCGGCGTCAGCGGCTGATGGTTGGCCGCATTCTTGTCGAGATCCTGTTCGTAAGGATTTCCCATGCCATCCTCCCCGCAATATCCTGTAACAACTTCTAATCACAGGCTCCGCGCCTCGTCACCATCAAGCATGCCACCACAGGGGGTATTTGGCGCAATGACGATCTAGATTCGGCCGGCGGAAGGGCATTGCATACCTCCGCTCAATTTGACTTTTGTCGAGAGCCGTGAATAATGTCAGCCAAGGAGATGGCATGGCGATCCGACCGGCAGAACAGCTTATCCACAAGGCCGCCTGGCTTTACTACGCCCACGGCCTGCGCCAGGACGAAGTCGCCACCCAGCTCAAGATTTCCCGCGCTTCGGTCGCCATGTACCTGCGCAAGGCGCGCGAGACCGGCATCGTCAACATCTCGACCTCGACCCAGCTTTTCACCGACGATATCATGGCGCGCAGGCTCGAGGACGCGTTGGGCCTCGACGCCGTCTGGATCGCCCCGGAAAACGGCTACGTCCCGGATCCCTCGACTGAAATCGCCGTGCTGGCGGCGAGCGTCTTTCTGGAGTTGGTCAAGAAGGGCGACCGCATCGGCGTCGCCTGGGGCCGCACCGTCTACACCATCGCCGACATCATGTCCTATGCCGATCTTCAGGATGTGACGGTGGTGCAGCTCTGCGGCAATCTCGGCGCGCCCTATTCCTACCGGCCCGACCAGTGCACGATGGAAATCGCCCGCCGTCTCAACGCCAAGGGCCTCAATTTCTACGCACCGCTGGTGCTGTCGACGGAAGAGCTGGCGCGCGCGCTGCGGGCCGAGCCGGTGATCCGGGAGCAATTGTCGGGGATCGGCGACTGCGACCTGGCGCTGTACTCGGTCGGCGCGGTCGACGCCGAGAGCCATCTGGTCAAATGCGGCGCGCTGACCGCGGACGAAATGGCGGCGCTGCGCCGACAGGGCGCCGCTGGCGTCATTGCCGGGCAGATCATCGACGCCGACGGCAAGGCGCTGGCCTGCAGCTACAACAGGCGGGTGATCTCCGCCGAACTTGCCTCGCTGCGCGCTATCGCCAGGCGCCTGATGGTGGTGCAGGAGGACAGCAAGTTCGAACCCCTGCTCGCGGCGATCGCGGGCGGACTTTGTACGCATCTGGTGGTCGGCGCGAGCATGGCGCAGCGGCTTCTGGAGCATGCCGGAGCGGCGACCGAAAAGGCATCCTGAAAACCAATTCCTGCCGCCGGTGCATTGTCATCAAGGCGTCGCGGCATTCCTGTTTCACCATTTAAAGACAGCAACTGGACGAAGCGAACATGAAGAATTTGTGGAACGACGACGCGGCCGAGAAACTTGTCGCCGAGTATGCGAAAAAGGGTGTCGGCCGCGACCTGGCCTTGCGCGTCTACACGACGAGGCTGCTCGGCGGCGAACCGCGGCTGGTCCTGCATGGCGGCGGCAACACCTCTTGCAAGACCAAGGCGACCGACCTGCTCGGCGATGAATGGGATGTGCTGTGCGTCAAGGGCAGCGGCTGGGACATGGCCGTCATCGAGCCGCAGGGACTGCCGGCGGTCAAGATGGGCGCGCTGCTCAAGGCGCGCGCGCTGAACAGGCTCGCCGACGAGGACATGGTCGCCTTGCAACGCGCCAACCTCATCGATCCGTCATCGCCCAACCCCTCGGTCGAGACGCTGCTGCATGCTTTCCTGCCGCATAAATTCGTCGACCACACGCATTCGACGGCCATCCTTGCCATCGTCGACCAGGAAGACAGCAAACCGCTGGTCAAGGCGGTCTTCGGGAGCAAGATGGGCTACGTGCCCTACATCATGCCCGGCTTCGACCTCGCCAAGGCAGCGGCCGACGTCTTCGACGCCGACCCCGATGTCGAGGGCCTGATCCTCGACAAGCACGGCATCTTCACCTTCGGCGACGATGCCAAACAGGCCTATGACCGGATGATCCACTATGTGAACGTCGCCGAGGACTATGTGGCCAAGAATGCCAAGCCGAAGGCGGCAAAGGCGGCATTGCCGGCAAAGCTCGCGACGCCGGCGGCCATCGCTCCTATGTTGCGCGGCGCCGTGGCCGTGGCGCGCGGCGAAGGCCGCTTCGATCGCATGATCAGTGATTTCCGCACGTCGCCGGCCATCGTCGACTTCATCAATTCGGCTGATATCGCCGACTATGCCGCACGCGGTGTTTCGACCCCCGACCTGTCGATCCGCATCAAGACCGGGCCGATGGCGGTGCCGGCGCCCGATGCCGACAAGGTCGGTGACTACAAGGCCGTGATCAAGAGCCATGTCGACGCCTTCGCCAGGGACTATCGCGCCTATTTCGAAACCAATGACGCGCTCGACGACGTCAAGCGCACCATGCTCGACCAGATGCCGCGCCTGACGCTGGTGCCGGGGCTCGGCATGTTCGGCCACGGCCGTACGCTGAAGGACGCCAGGATCGCCTCCGACGTCGGCGAGATGTGGATCGAGGCGGTACGCGGCGCCGAAGCGGTCGGCCGTTTCCATCCGCTCTCCAAGGCCGATCTTTTCCCCTTGGAATACTGGTCGCTGGAACAGGCCAAGCTTGCCTCCAACAAGCCGAAGCCGCTGACCGGCCAAGTGGTGCTGATCACCGGCGGCGCCGGCGCGATCGGCGCGGCGACAGCCAAGCTGTTCGCCGACAATGGCGCCCATGCGGTGGTCGTCGATCTCGATGGCGACAAGGCCGCTGACGCGGCGAAGAAGGCCGGCAACAACTCGGTCGGCGTCGCCGCCGATATCACCGACCCGCATCAGGTGCGGGCCGCCTTCGACAAGGCGGTCGCCGTGTTCGGCGGCGTCGACATACTGGTGTCCAATGCCGGCGCCGCGTGGGAAGGCCGCATCGGCGAGCTCGACGATGCACTGCTGCGCAGGAGCTTCGAACTCAATTTCTTCGCCCACCAGTCGGTGGCGCAGAACGCCGTGCGCATCATGCTCGAACAAGGCACCGGCGGCGTGCTGTTGTTCAACACCTCCAAGCAGGCGGTCAACCCGGGCCCGAAATTCGGCGCCTACGGCGTGCCCAAGGCGGCGACGTTGTTTCTCTGCCGGCAATACGCGCTCGACTATGGCGCCCACGGCATCCGCTCCAACGCCGTCAATGCGGACCGTATCCGCTCGGGCCTTTTGACCGACGCCATGATCGCCAGCCGCTCGGGCGCGCGCGGCGTGTCGGAGAAGGAATACATGTCCGGCAATCTGCTCGGCCAGGAAGTGACGGCGCAGGACGTGGCGCAGGCCTTCCTGCATCATGCGCTGGCCGAGCGGACCACCGCCGATGTGACGACGGTCGATGGCGGGAATATCGCCGCGGCGCTGCGGTAGGCATACCCTTCTCAACCCTAACCTTGCCGTAAGGCAGGGTTAGGGTTCGAGAAGAGAAGAATCCTAACAAATATTGTTAATTCTTGTGAGGTGCGCTATATAGTCGGCATGAAAACCGAGCCGATGCGAACCCTCACCATCTCGCTTACCGCGCAGCAAGCCGCGCGCCTGCAAAGCGCCGTCGAAGGCGGCGGATATGCCTCCAACAGCGAGATTGTCCGCGATGCCTTGCGCCTATGGGAGCAGCGGGAGGAATTGCGCCTCCTGGAGCTCGAGCAGTTGAAACGAGCCTATGCCGACGGCATGGCCAGCGGCAAGCCGGTGGGAGTCGAACCCGCCGAGTTCATACGCGGCTTGAAAGCAGAACGCCGCGCCCGTGGCTAGATACCGATTCACGCCGCGCGCCGCGCAGGATTTGCGAGACATCTGGCACACAATAGCAGTCGACAATGAAAAGGCAGCCGACAAGCTGCTTGTGCGCATCTTCGACAAGCTGGAACTGGCGGCGCAGCATCCCAAGATGGGGACGGCCCGGCCCGAGTTAAGTGTCACAGCCCGCGTGCTCATCGAAGGTCGCTATATCGTCATTTACGAGCCGCAGCCTGAAGGCGTTCTAGTCGTAGCGATTGTCCACGGCATGCGCGATCCCGAACACTGGCTGTAGCTCGCAGGGGCTAAGGCTTCAGGTAAAGGAGCGGCGCGGGCGCCGCTCCTTCCGTGCCAGAGAGCAGGTCTACTTGGCGTTCGGGTTCGGCATCCAGGCCGGCATCGCGACATCGGCATGGGCGAATTGCGGCAGCTTGGCCGACAGGTCCTCCATGTTCTTGATGTCCTTGTCGATGAGATCCTTCTGCGTGATCAGGGTCGGCGGCACGACGACATTATGGCCGGGGTCTTCACCGGCGAGCAGCTGCGCCAGCGCGCGCACCGAGACCTGGCCGACGACGGCCGGGTTGGTCGCGGCGGTCGCTGCCCAGGCGCTGTCGGGCTCGCGCATCGCGGCGATGTCGGAGGTCGAAATGTCGGCCGAATAGATCTTGATGCCCTTGTTGAGGCCGGCCTCGTCGACGGCGATCTTCACGCCTTTGGCGAATTCGTCATAGGGGGCGAACATCACCTTGACGTCGGGATGAGCCGACAGCACCGACCGCGCCTGGTTGGCGACCGAGTTGGCGATCGGATTGTCCAATGTGCCGAACATCGCGACTTCCTTGATGCCGGAATACTTCTTCTTGACGTCGACCCAGGTTTCGTTGCGGCGGTCGAGCGGCGCGATGCCGGCGACATAGACATAGCCCGCATTCCAGCTCTCGCCATTGTCCTTGACCGCCTGCTCGAGCGCGAGGCGCGCAAGGTCGCGGTCGGACTGCTCGATCTGCGGGATCTTGGGGTTTTCGACATTGACGTCGAAAGCCACCACCTTGATGCCGGCGTCGACCGCGCGCTGGGCGGCGTCCTTCATCGATTCCGTCAGGCCGTGCTGGATGATGATGCCCTGCACGCCGAGCGCGATGGCCTGGTCGACCATGTCGGACTGAAGGGCTGCGTCCTGGCGGCTGTCGAGCACGCGCAGGTCGATACCGAGTGCCTTCGACTGCGCCTCGACGCCGGAGAGATAGGCCTGGAAGAAATCGCCGGTCGAGAGATAGCGCACCAGCGCGATCTTGACGCCGGGCTTGTCGAACGGCGCCGGCCTGTCCGCCGCCAGCGCCGGGAACTGCATCAGCATGGTTGCGCCGGCAAGCCCGAGCGCCGCCTTCCCCAGAAGTCTTCTTGTGATGTTCATTTTGTTTCCTCCACTCTCTTGTTAAACCCAGATCCTGTTCCGGTCGGATGCTATCCCCTGCCCCTGCCGGAGAGGGCAAAGGTAAAGACAAGGGCGACGACCAGAACCACGCCCTTGACGAAATCCTGCGTGTAGTAAGGCGCGTTCATCATGGTCAGCCCTTGCAGCAGGATGCCGACGAACAGCGCGCCGACGGCGGTGCCGAAGGCGTTCGGCTTGGCGGCGCCGAGCACCGCGTAGCCGATCAGCGCCGCGGCAACCGCATCGAGCAGCAGATTATTACCCGAGGCGATATCGCCTCGTCCAAGCCGGGCAGCGAGCAAAATGCCACCGATCGAGGCAAAAACTCCTGAAATAACGTAGGCCCAGATCTTGTATGCCTTGACAGGCGCGCCGGCGAGTTCGGCGGCGCGCTCGTTGCTGCCGACGGCGTACATCATGCGGCCGAAACGGGTGTATTCGAGGAAGAACCAGATCAGCACCGCCAGCACCAGCAGCACGACGACCGACACCGGAATGAGGTTCGGGATGAAGAAATCGAAGCGGTGGCGGCCGAGCGCCAGGAAGGCGTCGCCGAACTTGCCGTTGGCGACCGAGCCGTCGGGCATGGTCATGCCGGTCGCGATCGAGCGGCCCTCGGTCGGGATCCGTTGCAGGCCGACCAACAGGAACATCATGCCGAGCGTCGCCAGCAGATCGGGCACGCGCATATAAACGATCAGCCAGCCATTGATCAGGCCGACGACGGCGCCGATCAGCAGGCAGACGACGACCGCGACGAGAGCGTTCTGCTCCAGCACCACCATGACATAGGCCGCAGCCATCATGGCTGACGTGGCGACGGAGCCGATCGACAGGTCGAAGCCGCCGACCACCAGCGTGGCGGTGACGCCGAGCGCCAGCACGCCGGTGATGGCGACGGACTGGAAAATGAAGACGGCACTTTGCGGCGAGACGAAACCGTCGGCGGCGATCGCGAAATAAGCGACGAGCCCAAACAACAGGACGATGAAACCGTAGCGTATGGCGTGGTCGCGCAGCGTCACCCGGCGCTCCCGCGCACCGCTGCCGCTTTTACTCGTCTCCATGCGATCCATTCCAATTCTCATCGTCGGTTCTTCAATTGCAGCCGTCAGGCCGCGCTGTGCAAAGGCCCGCCGGCCACTTCGGCTAGCAGGCGATCGAGATCGATGTCGGCGTTGCGATGTTCGCCGACGATGGTCTGCTCCGACATCACCAGGATACGATCGGCCGTCTCCAGCGCCTCGTCGAGTTCGGTGACGAACAGCAGCGTGGCGCGGCCGTTGGCGCTTGCCCTCAGCTTGGCGGCGATGTCGCGCCTGGCCGAAATGTCGACGCCCTGAAACGGCTCATCGAGAATAAACAGCCTTGCATCCTGCGCCATCCAGCGGGCGACCATCACCTTCTGCTGATTGCCGCCGGAAAGGGTGGGCATTTCGTCCTTCTCGGAGCGGCAGACGATGCCGAGTTCCTCGATCTGCCGGCGCGCGGTGGCGCGCTCCAGGCGGCGCTTGAGGACGCCGAAATTCGACATGCGCTTCAGGAACGGCAGGCTGACATTGCGCTCGATGTTGAAACCGCCGACGATGCCGCTGGTGGCACGATCCTTGGCGACGAGAAAGACGCCGGCGGCAATGGCCTCGCCGGCCGAACCCGGAGCATAGGGCTTGCCGCCCATCGTCATGGTGCCGGCAAGCGGCCGGCGCATGCCGAACAGCGTCTCGGCAAGTGCTGTCTTGCCGACGCCGACCAGGCCGGTGATCGCAACGATCTCGCCGTCGCCAAGCGTCAGCGATATCGGCCGGGCGCCCTGGGCGATGCGCAGGCCTTCGACCGTCAGGATCGGCTTGGCCGAATTCCTGGCGACGATGCGGTCGAGATGGATCTTGCGGCCGAGCATGGCATTGACCGCACCTTCATAGTCGAGCGGCTTCCTGTCGAAGACACCGGAGACGACGCCGTCGCGCATCGAGACGATGCGGTCGGCAAGCCGCCTTATGTCGGACATGCGGTGCGAGATGTAGAGGATCGCCACGCCTTGCGCGCGCAGCCTGTCGGCCAGCGCAAAAAGCCGATCGGCTTCCGCGCTCGATAGCGACGAGGTCGGTTCGTCGAGGATAAGCACTTTCGGCTGGTGCGCCAGGGCGCGGGCAATCGCCACCATCTGGCGATCGGCCAGCGAGAGATCGCTGACGCGTGCCTTCAAGTCGATCGCCAGGCCCATGCGGTCGGCAACCGCCTTGGCTTCGCGGCGCACGCGGACCGGGTTGAACAGAACCGGTGCGCCACTGCCGCTCAGCCTGTCCAATGTCAGGTTGGTGGCCACGTCGAGATCGGCGACGACACCGTCATTGATGTTCTGGTGAACGGTGACGACGCCGGCGCGGATCGCTTCCGCCGGTTTTCCCGGCGCGAAGTCCTGGTCGGCCAGGGTCATGGTGCCGCCATCGCGTTCGTAGACGCCGCTGACGATCTTGACGAGGGTGGATTTGCCGGCGCCGTTGGCGCCCATCAGCACGGTCACTTCACCGGCATGGAGTTCGAGCGAGACGCCGCCGAGCACCTCGTTGCGGCCAAAGGATTTCCTCAGTCCCTCTACGCGGAACACGGCATTGCCGACCATGCGCTCCTCCCTGACCACGACGCTATGGGCTATGTCGGCAATTGTCAACACGATTGACAATTGCCAGGCAGCTTCCTAGCTTGGCCCAGCCGCTAAGGCTCCCTTATGATGGGAGCGCACAGGCGGGAGGGAGAAGAATGACTGGAAAATCGCCGTTCGAAGCACTGTCGGTGGAGACGCTTTCAACGCGCCTCGGCACGAACGAGGCGCTGTGCGCGAAGATCGGCAAGGACACGGGTGCCTGGAGGGTCCGCGAGGTCGGTGACGGCAACCTGAACCTGGTGTTCATCGTCGAGGGCGCCAACGGTGCCGCCGTGGTCAAGCAGGCCCTGCCCTATGTCCGGCTGGTCGGCGACAGCTGGCCGCTGCCGTTGAAGCGCTCTTTCTTCGAATATCATGCTTTAACCCGCCAAGAGGCGCGCGCGCCGGGCTCGGTGCCGGCCATCTATCACTTCGATGAAGGCCAGGCGCTGATCATCATGGAATTTCTGTCGCCGCACATCATCCTGCGGCGGGCGCTGATCGAAGGCCGGCAGTTGCCGAACATTGCCCGGGATATCGGCCTGTTCATGGCTCGCACGCTGTTTCGTGGTTCCGACCTGTCGATGGCGACCAAGGACCGCAAAGCCGACCTGGCGCTTTTCGCCGACAATGTCGAGCTCTGCGACATCACCGAGAACCTGGTCTTCTCCGACCCCTATTTCGACGCCAGGATGAACCGGCACACCAGTCCGCAGCTCGACGGCCTCGTTGCCGAGCTCCGCGCCGACCGCGACCTCAAGGTGGAGGCGCAGCGGCTGAAGCACGTCTTCGCCGCCAACGCCGAGACGCTGCTGCATGGCGACCTGCATTCGGGGTCGATCATGGTCACCGACAGTCAGACGCGGATGATCGATCCGGAATTCGCCTTTTATGGCCCGATGGCGTTCGACGTCGGCATGCTGCTCGCCAATTTCTGGATGTCGTTCTTCTCGCAGCGTGGACATGAACAGCAGGGAACGCGCGATGCCATGCGCGCCTATCTGCTCGATGTCACGCTAGAAACATGGTCGGTGTTCCGCGCCGAGTTCTCGCGTCTGTGGCGCACCGAACGCACCGGCATGCTCTACCAGCAGAGCCTGTTCGAGGACCAGGGCGACAGGCTGGGCGCCGAGCAGGCGCTCGACCATGTGCTGCACCAGATCTGGACCGATCTGCTCGGCTTTGCCGGGATCGAGGTCCACCGGCGTATTCTCGGCCTCGCCCACAATGCCGATTTCGAGACTATTGCCGACGAGGATCTGCGCGCCAGTTGTGAGGCGAAGGCGCTGAAATTCGGCCGCCACATCGCCGTCAACCGGCGCCATATCCACAGCATCGACGAGGTCAATCAACTGGCCGCGCTGATCGAACAGGAGAACGGGATTTGAACGTCGGCGAGCGCCACTACCGCACCATCTGGCTGAGCGACGACGGGCGATCGGTGGAGATCATCGACCAGCGCTGGCTACCGCATGATTTCCGCATCGAAAGGATCGGCAACGTTGCCGGGATCGCCACCGCCATCCGTGACATGTGGGTGCGCGGCGCGCCGCTGATCGGCGTCACCGCGGCCTATGGCGTCGCCATGCAGATGGCGGACGATCCGTCGGATGCCGCGCTGGATACCGTCTGGGAAACATTGCACGAGACACGCCCGACAGCGATCAATCTGCGCTGGGCGCTCGATGAGATGCGGCGTTTCCTCAAGCCGCTGCCAACCGAGCAACGCGCCGAGGCGGCTTACAAGCGCGCGGCCGATATCGCCGACGAGGATGTCGGCCTCAACCGCGCCATCGGCGCCAACGGGCTCGAGATCATCAAGGCGATCGCCGCGCGCAAGCAGCCTGGCGAGCCGGTCAACATCCTGACCCATTGCAATGCCGGCTGGCTGGCGACCGTCGACTACGGCACGGCGACGGCGCCGATCTACCTGGCTGTCGAAGCCGGCATTCCGGTCCATGTCTATGTCGACGAGACGCGGCCCCGAAACCAAGGCGCCCAGCTGACCGCCTGGGAGATGGCCGGCCACGGCGTGCCGCACACGCTGATCGTCGACAATGCCGGCGGCCACCTGATGCAGCGCGGTGCGATCGACATGGCTATCGTCGGCACCGACCGCACCACCGCCGACGGCGATGTCTGCAACAAGATCGGCACCTATCTCAAGGCGCTTGCCGCCGCCGACAACAACGTGCCGTTCTATGTCGCCTTGCCGTCGCCGACCATCGACTGGACGGTGCATGACGGGCTGGCCGAGATCCCGATCGAGCAGCGCTCGGGCGACGAGGTCTCGCTGGTCTGGGGCAAGACCGCCTCCGGCGAGATCGCCCAGGTGCGAGTCTCGCCCGAGGCGACGCCCGCGGCAAACCCGGCCTTCGACGTGACGCCGGCACGGCTGGTGACCGGGCTCATCACCGAGCGCGGGGTTGCCAAGGCCTCGCGCGAAGGCCTGAAGGCGATGTTCCCCGACAGGGCTTGATCCGCCGCAACCTTCAAGCACCACTGCGACCTGGACGGCGTGAGATGCCGGCGGGCCAACGCCGCTCTCTGTCCCGCCAACGTTTCGGGAAATTTCCACACCGCTGAAACCGCATCATGACGGTCTCGGACGATTTCAGTTGCCAAATGGTGGTAGAGTGATCATACCAGATGATGAGATGGCGACCGGCAAAGCCATCATCGCGGATCAGGAGCAAGAGATGACGACAATTGCGCTGTTTGGAGCCGGCGGGAAAATGGGATACCGCCTTTCGACCAATTTTCGCGGTTCGCCCTACACGATACGGCATGTCGAGGTCAGCGACGCTGGCCGCGAGCGGCTGAAGAGCGGATTGGGCTTCGATACGGTCAGCGCCGATGAGGCGTTGCTTGGCGCGGATGTCGTGATCCTGGCTGTCCCGGACACCCATATCGGCAAGGTCGCGACCAACATCGAGAGCAAGCTTGCGCCGGGCACCATGGTCATCGTGCTCGACGCGGCGGCACCTTTCGCCGGACATTTGCCGAAGCGGCCGGACCTGACCTATTTCGTCACGCACCCCTGCCATCCGCCGATCTTCAACGACGAGACCGACATGGCCGCCAAGAAAGACTATTTCGGCGGCGTCAAGGCAAAGCAGCACATGGTCAGCGCCCTGATGCAGGGGCCTGAAGAGGATTACGCCAAGGGCGAAGCCATCGCGAAAATCATCTGGGCGCCGGTGATGCGCGCGCACCGGGTCACGGTCGAGCAGATGGCGCTGCTCGAACCTGGTCTGTCTGAAACAGTATGCGCCTCGCTGCTGGTCGTCATGAAGGAAGCCGTCGACGAGGTGGTGGCGCGCGGCGTCGACCAGCAGGCGGCGCTCGATTTCCTGCTCGGCCACATGAACGTGCTCGGTGCCGTCATCTTCGGTGAAACCAAGGGCGTGTTCTCCGATGCCTGCAACAAGGCCATCGAGTTCGGCAAGCCAGTGCTGATGCGCGACGACTGGAAGCGCGTGTTCGAGCCGGAGGAAATCGCAGCCAGCATCCAGCGGATCACCTGAGACGGGACCTTCTTCCTTCTCCCCTGGTGAGACTGGCATCGGCCGGCCGCTCATCCGGTACATGTCACCTGAATTTGTGGTTGACTCATCATACCAGTTGCCTTAGCTGTTTTTAAGATGCCGGCCACACGAACTTGCTGGCGATTGGGAGGCTTGGGCGGTGGAGGGGCGCCCCAGAGACTGGGATCACACGGTGGACCCGTTCAGCGGCGGCCGACAGGCAAAGTTGCTGCGACGGAACCTGATCCAGGTCCGCATACGCCCGAAACGAGATCAGACACCGGTCCGGGCAGCAGGCTCGGGCTTCTTTTTCAAAATGGGAGGACTTCATGAAACTTACACGCAGAATGACGCTCGCGGCTTTCGCCGGCGTGCTGGCGCTTGGCACGGCGGCACCCGCCTTCGCGGCCGACCTGATCGCCATCATCACCCCATCGCACGACAATCCGTTCTTCAAGGCGGAAGCCGTCGGCGCCGAGGCGAAGGCCAAGGAGCTCGGCTATGAAGCGCTGGTGCTGGTCCACGACGACGACGCCAACAAGCAGTCCGAACTGATCGACACCGCTATCGGCCGCGGCGCCAAGGCGATCATCCTGGACAATGCCGGCGCCGATGCCACCGTCGCCGCCGTGCAGAAGGCGAAGGACGCCGGCGTCCCCTCGTTCCTGATCGATCGCGAGATCAACGCCACCGGCGTCGCCGTGGCGCAGATCGTCTCCAACAACTACCAGGGTGCCCAGCTCGGCGCGCAGGAGTTCGTCAAGCTGATGGGCGAGAAGGGCAATTTCGTCGAGCTGGTCGGCAAGGAATCCGACACCAATGCCGGCATTCGCTCCAAGGGCTATCACGACGTCATCGACGACTATCCGGACCTGAAGATGGTCGCACAGCAGTCGGCCAACTGGAGCCAGACCGAGGCCTATTCCAAGATGGAATCGATCCTGCAGGCCAATCCCGACATCAAAGGCGTCATCTCCGGCAACGACACGATGGCGATGGGCGCCTATGCGGCGCTTGCCGCGGCCGGCCGCAAGGATGTCATCGTCGTCGGCTTCGACGGCTCCAACGACGTGCGCGACTCGATCACCTCCGGCGGCATCAAGGCGACTGTCCTGCAGCCGGCCTACGCCCAGGCGCAGATGGCGGTCGAGCAGGCCAGCGACTTCATCAAGAACAAGAAGTCGCCCGAGAAGGAAAAACAGCTGATGGACTGCGTGCTCATCAACGGCGACAATGCCGCCAAGCTGGAAACCTTCGCGCTCAAGAACTGAGCCGGCGCAATGCAAACAGCGAGGGGCGAACGCAGGTTCGTCCCTCGCCTTCATTTCACTTTCCGGGTGCCTCTGACCGCCATGCCGAACAAGCCGAACTGGCCGACTAAAGCGATTTGGCCGATCCTGGTCCTGAGCGCCGGGATCGGCCTCGGCGCCTGCAAGATCCTGCCGACGCCATCGGCGCAAGGCGATGGCAATGCGGCTGCCTTTAGCCCGGACAAGATGGTCGGGGACATCTGGGCCGCGAAGGTCATTCCTTACCTGCGGCAGAAGGCCGGGCCGTTTGCCGAGGTTCACGCCCTGGCGAAAACCGATCCCGCGGCCGCCGGCGCCAAATATGGCAATCCCAAGAAGCAGGCGAATTCGCCATGGACCTTCGCGGTCCGCGTCGAGGGCAAGATTGTTGCCGCCAATACGCAGTCGCGCGCGGCGACAATGGACATCGACATCGACGGCGACGGCAAGGCGGATGCCCGCGTCCAGATCGGACCGGCCATGCGCGGAACGGCGCTGCGCGACAGCCTCGACTTCGTCCAGTTCAACGATTTCACCAACCAGATCGACTTCGCCCAGTTCGGCAAGGCCTTCAATGCCCATGCCGACAAGACCGTGCTTTCCAAGCTGCCGCGCGAGGCGCTGGAAGGCCGCACCGCCAAGGTGCTCGGCGCCTACACGATCGAAAGCGGCCAGGACCTGCCGCTGGTGACACCGGCGGAGGCCGAGATCGGGCCGAAACCATGAATGCGGCGGCCGGTCACGACATTATCCTGAAGCTGGAAGACATTTCGAAGGTCTATGCCGGCACAGTGGCGGTCAAGCATGCGAATTTCGAGGTACGCAAGGGCGCGGTCAACGTGCTGGTCGGCGAAAATGGCGCCGGCAAGTCGACACTGATGAAGATCATCGCCGGCGTCGAGCAACCGACAGCCGGGCGCATCCTGCTGGAAGGCGAAGAGGTCTCGTTCTCGTCGTCGGGTGACGCGGTGAATCGCGGCATCGGCATGGTGTTCCAGGAGCTGAACCTGTTCGGCAACATGACGGTGGCCGAGAACATCTTCGCGACCCGCGAGATCACCAACCGGTTCCGCAAGATCGACCGCAAGGAGCAGGAGCGGCGGGCGGGTGAATTTCTCGAGCGGCTGGAAGCCGGTATCCGGCCGGACATGCTGGTCGAGGATCTGCGCATCGGCCAGCAGCAACTGGTCGAGATCGCCAAGGCGGTCTCGCTCGATGCGCAGATCCTTATCATGGACGAGCCGACCTCGGCGCTGAGTGCCGCCGAAGTCGAGATCCTGTTCAAGGTGATCGCCGACCTCAAGGCCCGCGGCGTGGCGATAGTCTACATCTCGCACCGCCTGGAGGAACTGATCCGCATCGGCGACTACATCACCGTGCTGCGCGACGGCCGCATCACCGGCCAGGAAGAGATGGCAAAAGTCGATACGCAGTGGATCGTGCGGCAGATGATCGGCTCGGACGCCAAGGATTTCGCTAAGGCTGACGGCCATGTGCCGGGCGAGGAAATCTTCCGCGCCGAGCAGATCTGCCTGCCGCGCGTAACCGGCGGACTGGCGGTCGACCACGTCTCGCTGTCGCTCAGGGCCGGCGAGATCCTCGGCATTTATGGGCTGATGGGCGCCGGGCGCAGCGAGCTGTTCGACTGCATCATGGGCCGCCACGGCCACGCCAGCGGAACGATCTTCATTGCCGGAAAACAGGTGAAGGAGCGAGACACGACAAGACGTATCAAGCGCGGGCTGGCGCTGATCCCCGAGGATCGCCAGCGCGAAGGGCTGGTGTCGATCCTTTCCGTGGCCAGCAACCTGACGCTGGCGAGCCTGTCCCGTTTCGTGCGCCTGTTCCATATACGCGGCGGCGCCGAGAAGCAGGCCGTGATGCAGATGGTGCGGGAACTGGCGATCAAGGTCGCCAATCCCGCCCAGGAAGTCTCCTCGCTGTCGGGCGGCAACCAACAGAAGGTGGTGATCGGCAAGGCGCTGCTCACCGGACCCAAGGTGCTGCTGATGGACGAGCCCAGCCGCGGCATCGATGTCGGCGCCAAGGCCGACGTCTTCCGCACCATGCGCAAGCTGTCGCGCGAGGGGCTCGGCATCCTGTTCGCCACCTCCGATCTCGACGAGGTGATGGCCCTGTCAGACCGCATCGCGGTGATGAGCAATGGCAAACTGACCGGCATGTTCGACCGCGCCGAGGCGACGGAAGCGGCGATCGTCGCCGCGTCGGCGCTCGGCCACGGACCGGTCCCGCACACGGAGAACATCGCCCATGACTGACATCCCGGCCAAGGCGGCTGCTCCTTCCGCTTCCAGCGGCTCCATGCTTTTGACGCTGATGAAGCTCAGGACCTTCATCGCGCTGATCGCCGTGCTGGTGTTCTTCTCGATCGCGGCGCCGAACTTCCTGTCGGCCGCCAATTTGATCCTGATGGCCAAGCACGTGGCGCTCAACGCCTTCCTCGCCATGGGCATGACCTTCGTCATCATCACCGGCGGCATCGACCTCTCGGTCGGCTCGATCGTCGGCCTGTGCGGCATGGTGGCCGGCTATCTCGTGCTCAACGGCGTCGACCTGCAATTCGGCTACACGATCTATTTCAACGTGGTCGAGATCGCGTTGATCACACTGGTGGTCGGCATAGCGATCGGCGCCGTCAACGGATTGCTGATCACCAGGCTCAATGTCGCGCCGTTCATCGCCACGCTCGGCGTGCTCTACGTGGCGCGCGGCCTGGCGCTGCTGTCGTCGGACGGGCGCACCTTTCCCAACCTCGTCGGCAAGCCGGAACTCGGCACCACCGGCTTCGGCTTCCTCGGCGCCGGCCGGCTCCTCGGGCTGCCGGTGTCGATCTGGATCCTGATCGTGGTGGCGCTGGGTACAGCCTATCTCGCCAGGTACACGCCGCTCGGCCGCCACATCTTCGCCGTCGGCGGCAACGAGCGCGCGGCGCGGATCTCGGGCGTGCGCGTCAACATGGTCAAGATGTTCGTCTACATGTTCTCCGGTTTTTGCGCTGCGATCGTCGGCCTGATCATCTCGTCGGAGCTGATGGCCTCGCATCCGGCGACGGGCGAGAGCTTCGAGCTCAATGCCATCGCCGCGGCGGTGCTTGGCGGCACTTCGATGTCGGGTGGCCGCGGCACGATCGGCGGCACCATCGTCGGCGCCTTCGTCATCGGCATCCTGTCGGACGGGCTGGTGATGATGGGCGTGAGTTCTTTCTGGCAGATGGTCATCAAGGGCCTCGTCATCATTGTCGCCGTCGTCGTCGACCAGGCGCAGCGCCGGCTCCAGCAACGCGTCACGCTGATGCAGATGGCAAAGGCGGGCTGATCATGGCGAACTTGAGCGGAGCCCTGATCGGTTGCGGCTTCTTCGCCGTCAACCAGATGCATGCCTGGCGCGACATCGAGGGCGCCTCGATCGTCGCCATCTGCGACCGCGACCCGGAACGGCTGCGGATCGTCGGCGACCAGTTCGGCGTGGCACGGCGCTACACCGATGCGGCGGCGCTGTTTACCGGGGAGAAACTCGACTTCGTCGACATCGCCACCACGGTCGGCAGCCATCGGCCGCTGGTCGAGATGGCGGCCGCGCACGGCATTCCGGTGATCTGCCAGAAGCCGTTCGCGCCGACACTGGCCGATGCCAAATTGATGGTCGAGGCCTGCGCCAAGGCCGGCGTGCCGCTGATGGTGCATGAGAATTTTCGCTGGCAGTCGCCGATCCAGGCGGTGCGGGCCGCGCTCGACAGCGGCGAGATCGGCACGCCCTTCTTCGGGCGCATCTCCTTCCGCTCGGCCTATGACGTATTTTCCGGCCAGCCCTATCTGGCGACGGGAAAACGCTTCATCATCGAGGATCTCGGCATCCACATCCTCGACATCGCTCGGTTTTTGCTGGGCGATGTGACGAGCCTCACCGCCCGCACGGCGCGCATCAATCCGGCCATCGCCGGCGAGGATGTGGCGACGATGCTGATGGACCACGAGAGCGGCGCCATTTCCATCGTCGATTGCAGCTATGCGACCAGGCTTGCCGTGGAGCCGTTCCCCGAGACGCTGATCGAGATCGACGGCAGCGACGGCACGATCCGGCTGGCGCAGGGATACCGGCTCACCGTCGTGGGCAAGAGCGGAACCAAGGTCAGCGACATCTCGCCGCCGTTGCTGCCCTGGGCCTCGCGCCCCTGGCACAACATCCAGGAAAGCGTCGTCGCGATCCAGAAGCACTGGGTCGATTGCCTGGCAAAAAGGATCGAGCCAGAGACTTCCGGCGCCGACAACCTCAAGACGCTCGCGCTGGTCGAGGCGGCCTATGCCGGTGCCGCGAGCGGCGCGCCTGTCCGGCTCGATGCCTTGCTGAGATGACCACCGACGCCTTCGCGCTCTACGGCACGCGCGCGGCCGAAGCCGCGCCGGTCCGGTTGCGCGCGGGCGCGATGAGCGCTGATCTTGTCAACGGCAATCTGCGGACCATCCGCCATGACGGCACGGAGGTGCTGCGGGCCATCGCCTATATCGTGCGCGACCGCGACTGGGGCACCTACGAGCCCGCGCTGACCGACCTTGTCATCGACCAAGGCGCCGACGCGTTCTCGGTCACCTATTCGGCGAAGTGCATCGGGCCAGGCGGAAGCCGCCTCGGCTTCCGTGCCACGATCCAGGGCTCCGCCGACGGCAAGCTGGTCTTCAATGTCGACGCCCTGCCCGAAAGCGATTTCGAGACCAACCGCTGCGGCTTCTGCATCCTGCATCCGGTCGCGGGTCTCGCCGGCAGCCCGGTGACGGTCGAGCATACCGACGGCAACATGGCGGACACCAGGCTGCCCTTGCAGATCGATCCCTGGCAGCCCTTCAAGAATATGCGCGCCATCACGCATGGGGTGCGACCCGGCGTCAGCGCCGAATGCCGGATGGAAGGCGATACGTTCGAGATGGAGGACCAGCGCAACTGGTCGGATGCCTCCTACAAGACCTATGTGCGACCTCTCGCATTGCCGTGGCCCTATGTGCTGCCGGCCGGCGAGCCGATGCGGCAGACGGTCAGCCTTACGATCACAGGCGACGCCAAGCCTTCGGCTGTCGCGGCAACCGGCGAAGCTGTGCGCATCGAACTCGGCGAAACCGGACCAAGACTGCCCGATATCGGCGTGGTGATCTATCCCGGGGATGTGGCGGCAGCGCTCGCGAGCCTGCCGACATTGGCGAGGCTCGGCCCGCAGCAGTTCCTGTTCCACTTCGATCCGACGCGCGGCCATGGCCTCGAGGTGTTGCGGACCTACGCACTGCTCGCCGCCGGCTACCCCGCCGCGACGACGCTCGAATGCGTGGTCGCCTGCACCGGCAACCTCGAGGCCGAGCTTGCCGGTGTCGCCGATATGGTGCGCCGCGCAGGCCTGCGGCTCGATGCGATTGCCGTGTCGCCTTCAGTCGACCGGCAATCGACGCCACCGGGCAGCGCCTGGCCGGCATGCCCACCGCTCGAGGATGTCTATGCCGCCGCCCGCCGCGCCTTTCCCGATATCCGGCTCGGCGGCGGCATGTTCAGCTATTTCACCGAGCTCAACCGCAAGCGCGTTCCCGCAGACCAGCTCGATTTCATTACGCACTGCACCTGCCCGATCGTGCATGCCGCGGACGATCTCAGCGTGATGCAGTCGCTGGAGGCATTGCCCTTCATCACCCAGTCGGCGCGGACGATCTTCGGGGCAAAACCCTACCGCATCGGGCCTTCGACGATTGCCATGCGCCAGAACCCCTATGGCGGCGCGACCAAGGACAATCCGGACGACCAGCGCGTCGCCATGGCCAACCGTGATCCGCGCCATGCCGGCCTGTTCGCCGCGGCATGGACGATCGGCTATGCCGCGCGCGTCGCGCCGGCCGGGCTGGAGATGCTGACGCTTTCCAGCTTCACCGGCCCATTCGGGGTGCTCGCGGCAGCGGACGAACCCGTCGCCGAAGGATCACCGCGACCGGTCTTCCAGGCCATCAGGGCGCTTTGCGAACTGGCTGGGCTCGCCCAGGTGTCCGCCAAGACGAGCGACGAAACGCGGATAGCGGCGCTGGCCGGCCGTTGCGCCTCCGGCGAAACTGTTGTGTGGCTGGCAAACCTGACGGCGGACGACGTTTCGGTCGACGCCTCTGAATTCGGCCACGGCCATCTGGTCCTGTCGCCCTACGCCATCACCCGGATCGCTTAGGGGGATCTTACTTCTCGGAGTTCATCACATAGAGCGCGCGCGAGCGTTCCAGGTGCTTGATCATCGCCTTTTCGGCGCCGTCGGCATCCCCGTGCTCGATGCGGTCGATGATCTCCTCATGCTCGGTCAGCGTGAACTTTTCCTTGCCGGTCCAGATCAGCATCTCGGTGTGGTATTCCTTCAGCCAGCCGAGCATCGCCTCGCTGACGGCGACATAGATCGGATTGCCCGATATCGACGCGATCTGAGTGTGAAACTTCATGTCGGCGGAAATGAAGGCTTCGGAATCGCCGCGTGCGGCGCGTTGCTCCGCAACGGTCGCCTTGAGCCGCTGCACATCCTCGGCGCCTGCCTTTTCGGCGGCTTCCTTGACCATGCCGCGCTCGAAGAAGATACGCGCGCTCTTCAGGTGCTCGAGCGTATCCTTCGACGACGACAGGATGATCTTGGCCGCGCCGTCGACCTGCTTGATGATCGACTTGGCGGTCAGCTGCAGAACCTTGGCGCGCTCGCCATGCGAAATGGCGACGAGGCCCATATTGCTCAGCGCCTGCATGGCCTCGCGGATCGCCGGCCGGCCCACCTCGAAGCGCTCCATCAATTCGCGTTCCGACGGCATGTCGTCGCCCGGCTGCAACTCGCCGCTGGTGATCAGCCGCTTCAGCCTGACAAAGACTTCATCGGAAAGCTTGCGCCGGACGATCGGCTCCGAACGGTTCATCGCCGCGAATCACTCCCTGGTCCGGTTTCTGTGTAGCATTCCCGGCAGGATTACCGGAATGCCTGCCCTTACCCGATCCGTCCTGCCGAAAGCGGGATATTTGCTTGCAATACTTATGTACTCATTATACCAGATTTCGAGCGTGACGAAACTTTTTTCGGATCAGTTCCCAACCGGCCGGCCACGATGATCACTCTCACCTATCGCATCGAAACATCAGGCAGCATCGAGGCGCTGGCGACCAAGATCGCCAGCGACCAGTCGACCGGCACCTTCGTTGCGCTGCCCGGCGAGACCGAGGAACTGAAGGCGCGCGTGGCGGCGCGGGTGCTGGCGATCCGGCATCTGCCCGATGCCGAGCAGCCGTCCATTCCCGAGGCTGGCGGCGGGCCCTTCAAGCGCGCCGACGTCGACATCGCGTTTCCGTTCGATGCGATCGGCACCGACCTCTCGGCGCTGATGACCATCGCCATCGGGGGGACCTATTCGATCAAGGGCCTGTCGGGCATCCGGGTCGTCGACATGAAGCTGCCGGAAGAATTCAGGGGCGCGCATCCGGGCCCGCAGTTCGGCGTCGCCGGCAGCCGCAGGCTGACCGGCGTCGAGGGCCGTCCGATCATCGGCACCATCGTCAAGCCGGCGCTGGGGCTGAGGCCGCATGAGACGGCCGAAATGGTCGGCGAGCTGGTCGAGGCCGGCGTCGATTTCATCAAGGACGACGAGAAGCTGATGAGCCCGGCCTATTCGCCGCTGGCGGAACGGGTGAAGGCGGTTATGCCGCTCATTCTCGACCATGAGCAGAAGACCGGCAAGAAGGTGATGTACGCGTTCGGCATCTCGCATGCAGACCCCGACGAGATGATGCGCAACCACGATCTGGTGATCGAAGCCGGCGGCAATTGCGCGGTGGTCAACATCAACTCCATCGGCTTCGGCGGCATGGCTTACCTTAGAAAGCGCTCCGGCCTGGTGCTGCACGCCCACCGCAATGGCTGGGACATTCTTACCCGCCATCCCGGCCTCGGCATGGATTTCAAGGTCTGGCAGCAATTCTGGCGCCTGCTCGGCGTCGACCAGTTCCAGATCAACGGCATCGCCTCGAAATACTGGGAGCCGGACAATTCCTTCATACGCTCCTTCGAGGCGGTGACGACGCCGATCTTCTCGCCCGACGATTGCGCCCTGCCGGTCGCCGGCTCCGGCCAGTGGGGTGGCCAGGCGCCCGAGACCTATGAACGCACCGGACGCACGGTCGATCTTCTCTATCTCTGCGGCGGCGGCATCGTCAGCCATCCGGATGGCCCCGGCGCCGGCGTGCGCGCCGTCCAGCAGGCCTGGCAAGCCGCCGTCGACGGCATTCCGCTGGCGGATTATGCCCGCGGCCACCCCGAACTGGCGCGGTCGATCGAGAAGTTCGGCGACGGCAAGGCGGCATGAGCGAAGCCGTGCAAAACCTGCTGCTCAGCTACTATGGCGACGATCTCACCGGCTCGACCGACGTCATGGAGGCGCTCGAACTCGGCGGCGTGCCGACCGTGCTGTTCATGCGCCGGCCCAACCAGCACTTGCTGGAGCGATTTTCGCATTGCCGCGCCATCGGACTGGCGGGCACGAGCCGAAGCGAAACCCCGCAATGGATGGACGAAAATCTGGCGCCGGCATTCGAATGGCTGAGAGGACTGGGAGCCGCGGTCTGCCACTACAAGATCTGCTCGACGTTCGATTCCAGCTCGGCGATCGGCAATATCGGCCGCGCGATCGAGATCGGCAGGCGCGTCTTCGACCAGAAGAGCGTGCCGGTGGTCGTCGGGGCACCGCAGCTCAAACGCTATACCGCCTTCGGAAACCTGTTTGCGGCGTTTGGCGGCGCATATTTCCGCATCGACCGGCATCCCGTCATGAGCAGGCACCCAGTGACGCCGATGACCGAGGCCGACCTGCTCGTCCATCTGTCGCGCCAGACCGACCTCGAATCCGGCCTCATCGATCTGGCGGCGCTGCAACAGCACGATCTGCCGCAACGGGTCGATCAGGTCCTGCAAAACCGGGCGATCGTCCTGTTTGACGTGGAAAGCCGGCAAACGCAGACGCTCGTCGGCGAACAGATCTGGCGCGTCCACGACCAGGGTCATGGTTTCATCGTCGGATCGTCGGGCGTCGAATATGCCTTGCTCGCCGAATGGGCAGGCAAAGGCATCGCCTCGGCGCACGCAGCATTCACGCCGCCCGGCCCGGTCGACCGGCTCGCCGTGGTTTCCGGCAGCGTATCCCCGACCACCGAGAAGCAGATCCGCTTTGCTCTCGCCCACGGCTTCACTGGCATCCAGATGGATGCCATGCAGCTTGTCTCCGAGGGCGCCGGCGAGGCGATCGAGCGCGCCGTCGCGAGCGGCCTGGCGAGCCTGGCGGCGGGGCGTAGCGTCATCCTTTACACGGCCCTCGGCCCCGAGGCCGACCGCAGTGCGGAGATCGATCATGTCGAAGGAGCGCGAAACAGGCTTGGCCGGGCGTTGGGGACCATCCTGCGCCGGCTGGTCGTCCAACAGAAACTCAAGCGTGCGGTGATCGCCGGCGGCGACACTTCCAGCCACGCGCTAGGACAATTGTCGATCGACGCCCTGACCGTGCGCATGCCGTTGCCGCAATCACCTGGCTCGCCGCTCTGCCTCGCGCATGGCGGTGGCGCGATCGATGGGCTCGAAATAGCGCTGAAGGGCGGCCAGGTCGGCACCGACGCGTATTTCGAGACGATCCGGTTGGGAAGCTAGGATCTCGACGCCTAGACCACAGCCATTATCACGTGAGCCTGAATCTTGGCGGCAACCTCGCCGCTGCCATGCCTGTCTGCGATCGCGGATGCGGCGTAATCGGTTGCAGCTTGCAGTTTTCCCGGGTCCCTGGCCTCGATTTCGGTGCGAAGGACTGTTCCCTGGCAATAGGCAACGGCCGGAATGCGCGCCGAGGAGGCACGGCTTTGTTCGGCTCTCGTCTCGATCACCACGCGCGAGAAACCGGCGTTCTCCAGCTCGCTGCGGATCACTGCCGTATCGTGGTAGCCATGCGGCGTGCGTGCCAGAAAACGCGGCGGATCACTCGGAAAAATCCTTGCGAGCGCATTCGTCACATCATCTGCAAATACATTCTCCTCGATGCGATCCCACACGTTGAACAAGAAATGTCCTCCGGGCTTCAGGACTCGCCTGGCTTCGCGGTAGCCGGATGAGCGGTCCGGAAAGAACATCGCGCCGAACTGGCAACAAACGAGATCGAAAGCCGCATTTTCAAACGGCAGCGCCAAGGCGTCCGCCTGGCGCCATTTGATGCGGCTGTCGGGCGCTTGTCTTGAAGCGGCGTAGTCGAGCATCGGCTGGTTGAGGTCGGTTACGACATAGCTTGCGCCGGGGGACAGTTTCGGCGCCAATGCGCGAGTGACAACCCCGGTGCCCGCGGCGGTTTCCAAAACAGCGCTTGGCGACAGGGACGCTGCTCGTCGTGCGAGATCGGCGGCGAACGGCTCGAAAATCAACGGCACCATATAGCGGTCGTAGTTTTCCGGAATCGAGCCAGAGAACAGCTTATCCGTTGCCAACATTGCCATCACCCGCCGTCCGTTCGGTGGCTCGCGAGACCAGCATACGCAAGCGATTGTGTCCCTCTGCATGGCAAACCGCAAGCCCGCGACTTGGTCGGCAGCTTGCGGTGCATCGCCTTCACACAGCTTGCGTCGGTCAAGGCATGCTTGCCGCGCCCTAATACAGCGGCTTGCTCATATGCCTGGGCGTTGGCCATTGCGTGGTGACGCCGGGCTGCACCGGCCGCTCGAGATAGGTCGACAGAACGACATAGCTTCGCGTCGAGGTGACGCCCGGCGTCTCGTAAAGACGCGACAGCAGCCCTTCGAGTGCCCTTGTATCCTCGGTGCGGACCTTGAGCAGCATGCAGGTGTCGCCGGCGACCGAGTGGATCTCCTCGACCTCCGGATATTGCGAAACCGCCATCAGTTCGGGGGTCTTGCCCCAGCCCTTGGTGTCGATATGCACGAAGGCGAGCAGCGGCTTCTTCACCGCCTTTGGATCGATGATCGCCGCGGTGCTGCGAATGGCGCCGCTGCGGCGAAGACGCTTGACGCGCTCATGGGCAGCGGGCGGCGAAAGGCCGACGCGGTCACCGAGTTCGGCATAGCTGATCGTCGCGTCGTCGACGAGAACGCCTAATATTTTTCGGTCGGTCGCATCGATATCGCGGGGCGCTGGCCTGTTCGGCGGAACACCATCTGTTTCTTCATCCATATCGAGATTCCCGATTGCTACGGAATTCAATACGGCCATTATGGCTATATGTCGAACAGCGATCAAGCCACAGCCTTGTCAGGCAACGTCAGGCCGCCCATCCCGGCGCTCGCCTATCTGCTGACCGGATGCATCGCCGTGATCGGCTCGAACTCGCTGGTTCTGGGTCCGATAGCGCCGGCTGTCGCGTCGTCGTTCGGGACAAGCGTGCCGGTCGTCATGATCGCGTCGGCCGTGTTCGGCCTCGGCACCTCGGCAAGCGCCCTGTTCCTGGCGCGCTACATCGACCGGGTCGGCGCGCGCCGGATGCTCCAGGGCGCATTGTTGTTGCTGGCGATAGCGCTTGTCGCCAGCGCGGCGGCACCGACGGTGGCGACGTTGGTGGCCGCTCAATTGCTCGCCGGCATTGCCGCCGGGATCGCCATGCCGGCGATCTATGCGAGTTCGGCGGCGATCGCGCCGCCTGGCCGCGAAAGCGGCACGATCGGCGTCGTGCTGACCGGCTGGACGTTGAGCATGGTCGCCGGCGTCTCGCTGTCGGCCGTGCTTGCCGATCTCGTGCATTGGCGCGCCGTTTTCGCGGCCGTCGCGCTGCTCGCAACGCTCGCATTGGCCGGATTGACGCTGACGTCGCTGAGCGACATCAGGAAGAGCGGCCCGGCACCGACGCCGCTGGGCGCTCTCGGCATTCCGGGCATCGTGCCGCTTCTCATCGCCTGCGCCGCTTTCATGACCGCCTTCTATGGTGTCTACGGCTATCTCGGCGATCACCTTCACAGCGTATTGGGCAGGCCTGTGAGTGCCAATGGATGGGCCGCGCTCGCCTACGGCATCGGTTTCGGCACTGCCGCTCTCCTCGACGGCGTGATCGACCGGCTGGGTGCGAGACGCGTCATGCCGTTCGCCTATCTCCTTGTCGCCGTCGTCTACGTCGCCATCGCCATGGCGAGCGACAGCTTCGGCCTGACCATAGCCATGGTCGCGGTGTGGGGACTTGCCAATCACTTCGGACTGAACGTGCTGGTGATGCGCCTGTCGGCGCTCGATCCGGGCCGGCGCGGCACGATCATGGGCCTGAACAGCGCGGTGACCTATCTGGCGGTCTTTGTCGGCACCACTGGCTTCGGGCCGCTCTATTCCAGCTTCGGCTTTACGACATGCGCGTTGGTCGCGGCCTTGCTCATGCTGGTTGCCGCCGCGGCGGCGGCGTGGCGCACGGGCCAATCAAACAGGACGTGATGATCCACCGGCTTGTCGCCCGGTTGACAGCCACGCCCTGCCCTTCCATACAAAGCCCGTTAATGTTCTCAGGGCGGGGTGAAAGTCCCCACCGGCGGTAAGGGTTTTGGCCCAAGCCCGCGAGCGCTTTTCGACACAATCGGAGAGGTCAGCAGATCCGGTGTGATTCCGGGGCCGACGGTATAGTCCGGATGGAAGAGAACGAAACGGAAGGCGGACCGCCTCGGCGGGCCGGATTTCGTATCGTGCGTCCTGATTCTGGTTCGAAACGGAAGGATGGACCCATGAATCAGCATTCCCACAAAGACTATGAAACGACCCGCATCGCCGTCATCCGCGCGCGCTGGCACGCCGACATCGTCGACCAGTGCGTGCAAGCCTTCGAGGCGGAACTTTCCGCACTCGGGGACAAGCGCTTCGTCGTCGAAATCTTCGACGTGCCCGGCGCCTACGAGATCCCGCTGCACGCCAAGACATTGGCCGAGACCGGCCGCCATGCCGCGATCCTCGGCACGGCGTTCGTCGTCAATGGCGGCATCTACCGGCACGAGTTCGTCGCCGGCGCCGTCATCGACGGGATGATGAACGTGCAGCTGGCGACCGGCGTGCCGGTGCTTTCGGCGGTGCTTACGCCGCACAATTACCACGACAGCGCCGAGCACCACCGCTTCTTCTTCGAGCACTTCCAGGTGAAGGGCAAGGAAGCGGCCAATGCCTGCGTGGAGATTCTCGCGGCACGCGAGCGCATCGCCGCCTGAAACAGCCGATGGCGGGGTGGAAATCCCGGTAACAGCCTGTAGTATCTCAGGAAATGCCGAGTTCGGGAGGATGCCGGTGCAGACCAAGAAGATCATCAATGACGGCAATCGCGCCGTCGACGAGATGCTTGAAGGGATCCTCGCCGCGCATCCTCGCCATCTCAGGAGCGCGGACGCCAGCCCGCGCTCGATCATCGCCCGCGACGGGCCGCGGCCCGGTAAGGTCGGGCTGGTCATCGGCGGCGGCTCGGGCCATGAGCCGACCTTTCTCGGCTTCGTCGGCAAGGGACTGGCGGATGCGGCGGCAATCGGCAACGTCTTTGCCTCGCCGCCGCCGGATCCGATCCTTGAATGCGCCAAGGCGGCGAGCGGCGGTGCCGGCGTGCTGTTCATGTACGGCAACTATGCCGGCGACGTGATGAATTTCGACATGGCGGCCGAGATGGCCGCAATGGACGACATCGAAGTGCGCACCGTGCTCACCACCGATGACGTCGCCTCGGCGGCGCGCGACCAGCGGCACAAGCGCCGCGGCGTCGCCGGCAATATCTTCATCTTCAAGGCGGCGGGCGCGGCTTGCGACCGCATGCTTTCCTTCGACGAGGTCGAGCGCATCGCGCGCAAGGCCAACGACCACACTTTCACCATGGGCGTGGCGTTGTCGCCCTGTTCGCTGCCGCAGACCCGGCGGCCGAATTTCGAGATCGGCGCCGACGAGATGGAGATCGGCATGGGCATTCATGGCGAGCCCGGCATCGCGCGCGGCAAGCTCAGGACCGCCGACGAAATCACGGACGAGATGCTGGACAAGATTTTCGCCGAGTTGACGCCGAAGCGCGGCGACAAGGTCGCGGTGCTGGTCAATTCGCTCGGCTCGACACCGTTGATGGAACTCTACATCATGAACCGGCGGATCAAGCAGCGGCTCGACGACATCGGCGTCTCCATCCACGCGACCTGGGTCGGCAATTACTGCACCTCGCTCGAAATGGCCGGCGCCTCGGTGACGCTGGAACATCTCGACGGCGAGCTGCTGACGATGCTCGACCATCCTTGCGACTGCGCCATGTTCCGCGCCGGCTGAGAGAACTTTTCATGACCGCTATCGGCACGACCGACCTGAAAAGAATGTTCGATGCGATCGCGGTGTCGATCGAGGCCGACAGGGACCGGCTCTGCCAGCTCGACGGCGTCATCGGCGACGCCGACCACGGCATTGCCATGGCGCTCGGTTTCGGCGCCGTGCGCGACGCGCTGGCATCGCTCGACGCTGCGACGGCCGAGCCGACGGTGCTGCTCAACACGGCGGCGAAATCGTTCCTGAACGCCGTCGGCGCATCCTGCGGCCCGCTCTATGCGACGGCATTCATGCGCGCCGCTTCCGCCGTCAAGGGCAAGGCAAATCTGGAGGACGCCGACCTCATCGCCCTGCTCCAGGCGATGGCGCAAGGCATCAAGGATCGCGGCAAGGCGGAAGTTGGCGAAAAGACGATGGTCGATGCCTGGCAACCGGCGGCGGAAGCCGCCGCCGCCGCACACGCCGCAGGCGAGAGCTTGCCGGAAAGCCTCGCCGCCGCGCTTGCCGCTGCCGAGCGCGGCGCGGAAGCGACCAAGGACATGGTCGCCGCCAAGGGCCGCTCCTCGCGGCTTGGCGAACGCTCGCTCGGGCACATGGACCCGGGTGCGGCGTCGGCCGTGACGGTCATCGCCGCGATGCGGAACAGCCTGGCTTAAATCCGCTTCGCCGCATCGAGCCTGTCGATCGCCTGGACGTTGCCGGCGGACGGACCTTTCTCGTCGAACTCCGACGCCAGCCAGGTGTCGACGATCGCCTTGGCCAGTTCCGGGCCGATGACGCGGGCACCCATGGTGATGATCTGCGCGTTGTTGGATTTCGCCGCGCGCTCGGCCGAATAGGTGTCGTGGGTGAGTGCCGCGCGGATGCCCGGCACCTTGTTGGCCGAGATCGAGACGCCGATGCCGGTGCCGCAGAACAGGATGCCGCGTTCATTCTCGCCGTCGACGATCGTCTGGGCGAGCTTCTGCGACAGGTCGGCATAGTAGCCGGCCTGGCTGAGATCGCTGACGGTCAGGCCGGGCTTCGTCGCCAGGTGAGCGGCGATGACATCGAGCAGCGGCTTGCCGGCGCTATCGGCTCCGATGGCTATCTTCATGGTCGGTGTCCTTCCTTGACTGGATGCGTTTTGGGTTGGTTCAGATCGCCGCCGAGGCGCGGCTCAGGATGTCGATATAGCCCTCCGCCTGCCAGGCGGAGCGGCCGATGAAAAGGCCGTCGACATTGGGCTGGCCGATCAGCTCGGCGGCATTGCCGGGATTGACGCTGCCGCCATAGAGCACCGGCGGCACGGACGGCAGCAGGCCGCCGGCCACCTTCTTGATCAGCGCCTGCTGCCTATCGGCGTAGTCGGAGCTGGCCGGAATGCCCTTGTCGCCGATCGCCCAGACCGGCTCATAGGCGAACAGGATTTTTGCCGCCTTCGCCTCGCCTTCGAGGAATTGCAGCGCACCCTCGACCTGGCCGGTCAACACGGCATCGGCCCGCCCGCTTTCGCGCTCCGCCAACGTCTCGCCGACGCAGATGAGCGGCACCAGGCCGTGCTTTGCCGCCGCGGCGGTCTTGAGGCCGACCGTGCGGTCGGTCTCGCCAAAATGTTCGCGCCGCTCGCTATGGCCGAGTTCGACCAGGTCGAGCCCGCAGTCGCTCAGCATCAACGGCGAGATCTCGCCGGTCCAGGCGCCAGCGTCGGCCCAATGCATGTTCTGGGCGCCGACCTTGATGCCCGTCGACGACAGCGCCTGCTTGATCTCGCGTACCGCCGTGAAAGGCGGAATGACGAAAGGCTGGATGCGGTCGTCGAAACCGGGAACGAACCCGGCCAACGCCTCGGCGAAATCCAGCGCCTCGGCCAGCGTCTTGTTCATCTTCCAGCTTGTACCGACCCAGTAAACCACGCCTACGCTCCTTGATGCTCAATCCTTGTTGGCGACCACCGTCAGCGAAACGCCGGCGGCATCCAGCACCTCGCGCATTCCAGGCTCCGGCTCGCGGCCGGTGAAGACCGTATCGAACGCCTTCAGATCGGTCAGGAAATGCAGTGCCGTGCGGCCGAACTTGCCGTGATCGACCAACAGATATCTGCGGCTCGCCGCCGCCATCATCAGCCGCTTGGTCTGCACCACCTCCTGGTCCTGATGGAAGGCGGACGCGCCGTGAATGGCCGAAGACGACAGGAAGGCGACGTCGGCGCGCAGCGATCTGAGCGAAGCCTCGGCGAGCAGGCCGAAAAAGCCGTGGAATTTCTTGCTGTATTGACCGCCGAGCGCGATCAAATTGATGCCGCCGGTGCCGGCCAGGTCCTGGATGACGGCCTGATTGTTGGAGATCACCGTCAGCGGCCGCAGATCGGCGAGATGCCTGGCGATGCCGCCCGCCGTCGAGCCGTCGTCGATGATCACCGTCTGGCCGGGTTCGATCATCGCCGCCGCCGCCGCTGCCAGGCGCTGCTTCTCCTCCGTCGCCTGCTTCTGCCGATAGCGGAAATCGCTTTCGAAGAGACCGCTCGGCTGGATCGAGGCGCCGCCGCGCACCTTGCGCAGAAAACCGCTTTCCTCGAGCTCGTCGAGATCGCGGTGCACGGTCATCTTGGAGACGCCAAAGCGCAAGGCGAGATCGTCGACGCTCGCCGCGCCGGCGTCCACCAGAAAATCCATGATGCCTTGCCGCCTGTTATCGCTCTTCATAGAAGCCGATCGTCACCGATGAGCCGCAGCTCTTTGATCGAGACCCGAGACATAACAGATATCGTCGCAAAAATATCAGGAATTTTGTGATAATGAGATATTTTCCTGGGATATTCCTGTCGCTTTCATGGTCGCGCTGTAACAAGAATTGCTAACCGTCGCGCCGTCCGGCAGTTGCGGTTGCCCGGAAATCCGGCCAGAAGCAATGTGGGCTGGACGATGCGCGGACAGCCCGCAACCACAGGCTCGAAACCAGATACGGGAGACTATTCGTTGGCTCGCATCACACTGAGACAATTGCTCGATCACGCGGCCGAATACGGCTATGGCGTGCCGGCCTTCAACATGAACAACATGGAACAAGGCCTCGCCATCATGGAGGCGGCGGAGGAGACCAAATCACCTGTCATCCTGCAGGCGAGCCGCGGCGCGCGCGCCTATGCCAATGACGTGGTGCTGGCCAAGTTGATCGACGCGCTGGTCGAGATCCATCCCGACATCCCGGTCTGCATGCATCTCGATCACGGTAACAACGAAGCCACCTGCGTCACCGCGATCCAGTATGGCTTCACCTCGGTGATGATGGACGGTTCGCTGAAGGAGGACGGCAAGACGCCGGCCGAGTATTCCTACAATTCGGGCATCACCAAGCGCGTCGTCGACATGGCGCATTGGGGCGGCGTTTCGGTGGAGGGTGAAATCGGCGTGCTGGGGTCGCTTGAAAGCGGCGGCGGCGAGCAGGAAGACGGCCACGGCGTCGAAGGCGCGATCAGCCACGACCAGCTTTTGACCGATCCGGTCCAGGCCGAACAGTTCGTGCGCGACACCCATGTCGACGCGCTGGCGGTGGCGATGGGCACCAGCCACGGCGCCTACAAATTCTCGCGCAAACCGGACGGCGCGGTGCTGGCGATGAACGTCATCGAGGAGATCCATCGCCGCCTGCCGAACATGCATCTGGTCATGCATGGCTCGTCCTCGGTGCCGGAGGACCTGCAGGAGATCATCAACAAATATGGCGGCCAGATGAAGCCAACCTGGGGCGTGCCGGTGGAAGAGATCCAGCGCGGCATCAAGCACGGCGTACGCAAGATCAACATCGACACCGACAATCGCATGGCGCTGACCGGCGCGATCCGCAAGGTGCTGACCGAGAACCCGAGCGAATTCGACCCGCGCAAATATCTGACGCCGGCGATGGCGGCGATGAGGAAGCTGTGCAAGGAGCGCTTCGAGCAATTCGGCACCGCCGGCAACGCGCCGAAGATCAAGCCGTTGCCGGTCTCGGAAATGGCCAAGCGCTACAAGTCGGGCAGCCTCGACCCGAAATTCGGCTGAGCCGGCGGCGGTCTCCGTTCAATGGCAGGAGCCGCATCGGCTCCTGCCATTTCTATCCGGCTCTCGGCAGCAGATCGGCCCTGCCCGTCTCAATGAACGGTGCCCAGTAGTCGACCGACTCACGGATCATCGCGACCACCTGATGGTCAATCGGTTCGCGCTCGCGAAACGACAATTCGAGGCAGATCTCGTTGTCGGTGCCGCCGCCGCGCCGCACCGTCTCCAGCAGCTTTTCAGGCGTGATGCGGCCGTCCTTGTTGTAGGCCGATGTGAACGGCCAATGGCCGCCCTTGTTCATCGACGACTGCTTGATATGGATGATCGGCGACCTTCTGGGAAAGGCCTCGGCCCAGGCATAGGGATCGACGTCGGCGGGGTTGCTGGAGGTGACGTCGCCATGGTCGATGTCGACCATCATCTCCAGCGGGATAGCCATGCCGGCCGCGTCGATCGCGTTCTGCAGCGCCCGGCAACTCTCGATGGTGTGGCCGAATTCACGGCCGACCGACATCGGCTCCCAGAACAGGTAGGTCAGGCCGGCTGCACGAGCATGTTCGGCGACCTCGCGCCAGCATTCGAGCGCGATGTCGAACAGCGCCGCGCGGCGGGCGGCATCGTCATAGTCGCGATGGGTGAAGATGGCGAACTGCGTGCCCATGCCGCCGGCGCCAAGTTCGGCCGAGATGTCGGCGAAGGTCTTGAACCAATCGACATAGTAGCGGCGCACATCGGCGTCGGGATGGCCGAAATGATTGAGCCGGCCGTAGGGGCCGGTCATGCCCGAGGTAACGCGCACGCCAGTTCTGGAGAGCGCGCTGCGGAACAGGCGGATGAATTTGGCGATCGTCGCGGCCGGCCAGCCCGGGTTGACGAATTCATGCGTGAGCTGAACGTCCCTGATGCCGATATCGTAGGCGATGGTGTCGATCAGATCGTCCGGCTCGGCAAAGCGATTTACCAGCGGATTGGTGTTGAGGGAGAGCGTGAAGGCCGAGGCCGCGTTCCGCTCGGTGCTGCCGCCGGCTGGTGCCATCAGCCTGCCCTCGCCAGCCGGGCCGCGCACCAGTCCTCGAAGCCCGATCTCTCCTGGGCGGACAGATGCAGGCCGTGCTTGGTGCGCCGTTCGAGGATATCGTCCGAGGTCACCGCCCACTCGTGTTCGAAGAGGTAGTTGGCCTCGCGCTCGAAGAAGTCCTTGCCGAAGCATCGCCCCAATTCGGCAAGCGATCGGGCGTTGCCGACCACAAGACGTGTCCTGGTGCCGTAAAGCCGGCCGTAATGCTTGACCAGCGATGCCGGCATCCATGGATAGTCGCGTCCGAGGTCGCCGAGAAACTGTTCGAAGTCGGCGTTGGCGATGTCGCCGCCGGGCAGATGGGCTCTCGCCGTCCAGGGCTTGCCCATCCGCGGGAAGAAAGGCGCGATGCGGTCCAGCGCATGCTCGGCCAGTTTGCGGAAAGTGGTGATCTTGCCGCCGAAGATTGAGAGCAGCGGCGCCTGCCCGGCCGGCGCGTCGAGTTCGAAAATGTAGTCGCGGGTCACGGCGCTTGGGTTGTCGGCATTGTCATCATAGAGCGGCCTGACGCCGGAGAACGAATAAACGACATCGCTGCGCGAAAGGCCGCGCTTGAAATAGCGGTTGACCACCTTGATCAGGTAGTCGATCTCGCTCTCGTCCGCCGTCACGTCCTCGGGCCTGCCGTCATAGGGAATGTCGGTGGTCCCGATCAGCGCCAGGTCGTTCTGGTAGGGATTGATGAAGATGACGCGCTTGTCGCTGTTCTGGACGAGGTAGGCTTGCCTGCCCTCCCAGAATTTCGGCACCACGATGTGGCTGCCCTTGACCAGCCTGACATTGCGCCTGGAGTTCTGGCCCGCGACGCGGTTGATAACGTCGTTGACCCAAGGACCGGCGGCGTTGACCAGGGCGCGTGCCTTGACCGTCGTCCTGACGCCGGTCAAGGCGTCGCGCGTCTCGATGGACCAGAGGCCGTTTTCCCGGCGGGCGGCGATGCAGGCGGTCCGCGTGAAAATCCTGGCGCCGCGCTCGCGCGCATCGAGCGCGTTGATCAGCACCAGGCGGGCATCGTCGACCCAGCAGTCGGAATACTCGAAACCACGCCGGAAAGAATCCTTGATCGGCGCGCCCTCTGGCGCGGTGCGCAGATCGAGCGTGCGGGTTGGCGGCAACCGCTTGCGGCCGCCGAGATGGTCGTAAAGGAACAGGCCGAGCCGCACCAGCCAAGCCGGCCGGTCGTCGGGGCTGTGCGGCAGCACGAAGCGCATCGGCCAGATGATGTGCGGCGCCGATTCCAGCAGCACCTCGCGCTCGATCAGCGCCTCGCGCACCAGGCGGAATTCGTAATATTCGAGGTAACGCAGGCCGCCATGGACGAGTTTGCCCGACCTGGAACTGGTGCCTTCGGCAAGATCGCCCTTTTCGCACAGGATGACGGAAAGGCCACGGCCCGCCGCATCGCGCGCGATGCCGGCGCCGTTGACGCCGCCGCCGACGACAAAGAGGTCGACGATTTCGGTGCCGCCGCTCATCCCGCCTTGGCCTCGATGCCGGATTTGTATGTCATGACCGCCTCAGCACGGATTGACCGGGGGCAGGCCGGCGATGTAGCGGCGGACTTCCTCGGCGGCCTGCTCGGCGGCATAGGTCACGGTGCGCACCGAGGCACCGGCGATATGCGGTGTCAGCGTCACGTTGGGAAGCTGCAGCAAGGGCCACTCGGCTGGCACCGGCTCGACCGCGAACGTCTCCAGCATCGCGCTGGCGATCTGCCCCGAAACAAGTGCGTCGTAAAGCGCGTCATAGTCGACCAACGGTCCGCGCGCCGTGTTGACGAAAATCACGCCCGGTTTCATCCGCCCGATCGTCTCTTTGCCGATCAGGCCGCGCGTCTCCTCGGTCACCCGCGAATGCAGCGTGACCACATCGGAACGGGACAGGAGTTCGTCCAGCGCCACCAGTTCGACGCCGGCATTGCGGTCGTCGGCGCTCAACTGCACATAGGGATCGCAAACGAGAACGTGGCAGCCGAAGGCACGCAGCAGCCGGACGACCTTGGTTCCGATGTTGCCGTAGCCGACCACGCCGACGGTCATTTCGCCGAGTTCGCGGCCTGTGCGGTCCGCGCGGTAAAGATCGCCGCGCCATTCTCCCTTGCGCAAGGCTTCGTGGCCGACCCGGATCAACCGCGTCTCGGCCAATATGGCGCCGATTGTGAATTCGGCCACGGCGGTCGCGTTGCGGCCGGGCACGTTGACGACGGTGATGCCATGCGCCTTGGCCGCACCCATGTCGATGTTGATCGGACCGCCACGCGACACCGCGACCAGCTTCAGCGCCGGCAAGCGCCGCATCATGCCTTCCGACATGGGCGCAAGCTGGGTGACGAGGATTTCGGCGTCGCCAATGAACTCGACGATCTCGTCAGGATGGCCGAAATACTCCTTGATCTTGTCGAGGCCGAGCGCCGGATTGCCGAATTCCATCGGTTCGTCGGGCCATGCCGTCTGCAAGGTGCGGATATCGAGGCCGCCGCTCACGGCCATCTCGATTTTGGCCTGGAACACCTCCGGAAGCATGAAACGGTCGCCGATGATCGCTATCTTCTTATGCATGCTCGACTTCTCAACTAGCTTGGGATGCAGCCATCGCGCGCCACACCGGCCGCAACGCCTGGTGCGCCAACATGTACGACGGGATCATCTTGTCGTAGATCGCCGCGAGGCTACGGTCGCTCGGCTCTGCCTCGCCGAGCAGGGGCGTCACCCACTCGCCGACGCACTCGTCCATGGAGCCGTACTGGCCGACGCTGACCGCGGCGATCATCGCCGCTCCCGCGGCACCGGCCTCCTCGCGCTCGCTGATGCGAATGTCGGCACCCAAAGCGGCACCAAGGATCCTGCGCAGCGCCGGGCTTCTGGCGGCGCCGCCGGTCACGCGAACTTCGCGCGGCAGCGGCCCCATGGCGGCGTAGCAATCGCGCGCCGCGAACGCCAAGCCTTCGAAGACGGCGCGAACGAGATCGGCATAGCCGTGCCGGGATGAAATGCCGATAAATCCCGCCCTGGCATTGGCGTCGACGAACGGCCCGCGCTCGCCGGCCTCCGAGACGTAGGGCTGGTAGAGCAGCGAAGCCGGCCGCGAGGCCTCTATCCAGGCATCGACCAAGGCGATCATCTCGCCATTGCTGCGGGTGATGCCTTGCGAGGCCAGAATACCGGAGGCAAGGCCAAGGACCCAGTCGATGTTGAGCGTCGCAGCCATGTTCGACTGCATCTGCGCAAACACGCCGGGCGCCGGCATCGCCATGGTGTAACCGGTCGCGGCCTCGTTCAGTTGCACGTCGTCGGGGGTCTCGGCTAGCCGCATATGCATGCCGGTGGAACCGATGATGGAGCAGCCGGGCTTGCGCTTGCGGTCCAGCAGGCCGGCGCCGAGCGCGGTGCAGACGACGTCGACATAGCCAAGCACCACCGGGGTGCCGGCAAGCATTCCGGTCGCGCCGGCCGCCGCCTGCGACAGCCCGGCGCTTTGCCTGGTGCCGTCGACGATCGGCGGCAGCAGATGCCTGAGATCGGCGACGCCGAGCACGTCGAGCACGTCGTCGCTGTAGTCGCGGGTGCGGAAATCACCGAAGGTGAAGGTTCCCTCGGACGGGTCGGTGGCGCGTTCGCCGGTCAGCTTGAAATAGAGCCAGTCCTTGCAGTGGAACGCCGTCGCCGCCTTGCCGAGCATTTCGGGCATGTTGCGCTTCATGAACACGAACTGCGAGCCCTGCTGGCAGGCGGCGAGCCCGCTGCCGGTCTTTTCGAAGCGCAGCCGGTCCTCGGGCCGCGCGCGGATCTCCTCGACGACGCCGGCGGCGCGCGCGTCGAGCCACAACCAGCCCTTGGCGACCGGTTCGCCCTTGCCGTCGATCAGCCAGGTGCCGTCGCCTTGCCCGGTCACGGCGATGGCGATGGTACGGCGGGCGAGATCGGAAACCTTGTCGGCGAGTTGGCGCAAGGTCGTCGCCGCATCGGCCCATGTGCGCGTCAGATCCTGTTCGGCGCCGCCCCCCGGCATCGTCTCGTAATGGTTGGGCAGCGCGGCGGCGGCGATCTGCCGGCCCGCCGTGTCGAAGGCGATGGACTTGATGACGGAGGTGCCGGCATCGATGCCGATCAGTATGTCACCCATCACGCGAGCTCCATGCCGTGCGAGATGGCCTCGCCGCTCGCCTGGTCGAAGACGTGCAGGTTCTTCGGGTCGATGCTGACGTTGATCGGCGCACCCAGATCCAGGCGGGTACGGTCATGTTCGACCAGCACCAGCGAGCCGCCGGCAAAGTCCGCCGCTATATGGGTCTGGTCGCCGAGCCATTGATTGGCCGAGACCCTGGCGGGAACCCCCTCCTTCGAGCGCCGCACCGCGTAGGGCCTGATGCCGATGACCACCCGTTCGCGGCTGAGCAACTGGTCGCGGACCGGGCCGCTGAAAGCGTCCTTGTCGTAGTCTAACGACAGCCCATCGGGCAGCCGCAGACTGATGCGTCCGGCGGCGGTCCCGACATAGGCCTCGAAGACATTCATCGGCGGCTCGCCGACAAAGGTGCCGGTGAACAGGTTCGCCGGGCGCTCCTTGATCCTGTCTGGCGTATCGAACTGCTGCAGCACGCCGCCCTCCATCACCGCGATACGGTCGGCAAGCGCATTGGCCTCGGTCTGGTCGTGGGTGACCAGGATCGCGGTCAGGCCGCGCTCCTTGATGAAGTGCTTGATGCGGCCGCGCAGCACGGCGCGAAGCTGCGGTTCGAGCTGGCCCATCGGCTCATCCAGCAGATGCAGATCCGCTTCCCGGATGAGCGCCCGACCGAGGCTGGCGCGCTGCTGCTGGCCGCCGGAAATGGAGCTGGGGTAGCGCTCCAGTATGTCCTCGATCTCGAGCAATTTGGCGATATTGGCAACCTTGGCATCGACCTCGCTCCTCGGCAGCCTTGCCGCCTTCAGCGCAAAGGCCATGTTCTCGCGCACGGTCAGCGGCGGATAGAGCGAATAGCCTTCGAACGCCATCGCCACGTTGCGCCTGACCGGCGGCAGCGTGTGGACCTGGCGGCCGGCGACCGAGATCGCGCCGCGCGACACCTCTTCGAAGCCCGCGATCATGCGCAGCGTCGAGGTCTTGCCGCAGCCCGACGAGCCAAGCAGGGCGACGATCTCGCCCTTGCCGATCTCCATCGTCAGCTTCTGGACGGCGTGAACGCCCCGGTCGATCGGGCCATAGAACTTGTCGACGCCGGAAATCGTGAGTGCGCTCGGGCTCATGCCGCTTCTCCGCTGCGCAAATTGACGACATTCTTGGAGCCGAGCCGCTCACCACTGGCGCGATCGAACAACAGGGCGCTCTTGCCGTCGACGGCGATATGCGCCTTGCCCTCGCTGCGGCCCGGCGTTCCGGCCGGTCGCGAGACCAGGATCTCGCGGCCGCGCACGGTGCGCACCAGCGTGACGATCTTTTCGTTGAGAGGCGTCTCGGCCTCGACCGTCACCGGAATGGCGCCGGAGACGTTCTCCTCGACGAAGCTCAGCGCTTCAGGCCGCAGGCCGATCACGCAATCATGGCCGACCGCCGTCTCATAGGCACCGGCCAGATAGACTTGGACATTGGACAGGCCGACATAGATGCCCTTGGCGTCACGCGACGGCTTGACGTCGAGCAGGTTGATGGTGGGATCGCCGAAGAGCCTCGCAATCTCGATATTGGCCGGTTCGCGATAGATCTGTTCGGGCGTGCCGAGCTGCTTGATGACGCCTTGTGACATCACCGCGATACGGTCGCCGAGCGCCATCGCTTCCTTGTAGTCCTGCGTGACGTAGACGACCGTGGCGCCGCGATCGGCGAGCAGCCGCGGCAGTTCCAGCCGCATCTCGAAACGCAGCTTGGCGTCGACGTTGCGCAGGGGATCGTCGAGCAGCAGCAGCGGCGGCGAGCCGACCAAAGCGCGGGCAAGCGCGGTGCGCTGCTTCTGGCCGTTGGAGAGCGCGCGCGGCTTATGGGAGAGCACATGGGCGATCTTCAACAGCTTGGCGACGCTCTCGACGCCGGCCTTGATCGCGCTCTGCGACGAACGCCGGGCCTCCAGCGGTGTTGCGATATTGTCGAACGCGCTCATATGCGGAAACAGCGCGAAATTCTGGAACGCCATGCCGACACCGCGGAATTCCGCGTCGACATCGGTCATGTCGTCGCCGCCAATGAGGATCCTGCCTTCGTCCGGATCGATGACGCCGGCAACCAACCGTAGCAGCACCGTCTTTCCGGCGCCGGATGGCCCGAACAGCACGAGGGTTTCGCCATCCGCGACGGTCAACGACAAATTGTCGACGACAGTCTGGCTCTTGTAGCGCTTGACGATTTTTCTGAGTTCGAGGCTGGCCATTTCTATCCTTTCACCGCGCCGAGTGACAGGCCTTCGACCAGGTAGCGCTGCGCATAGAGGGCGAGCGCCAGCGTCGGCGTGATCGACAGGACGATGGCCGCCGAAATCTGGCCGTACTGGATGCCCGAGGAGGTGATGAAGGCGAGCGCGCCGACCGTCACCGGCTGCTTGTCGGCCGAGGCCAGCACCAGCGCGAAGACGAAATTGTTCCAGGCGAAGATGAAGGCGAGCAGGCCGGCGGCGGCGATGCCGGGGCCGGCAAGCGGCAGCGCGATCTTGCGGAAAGTGGCGAACCATGAGTGGCCGCCGATGCGATAGGCATATTCGATATCGGCGGGAATATCCTCGAAATAGCCGCGCACGATCCACAGGATCAGCGGCAGACAGATCAGCTGGTAGACCCAGATCAGCCCGATATAGGTGTTCGCCAATCCAAGCTTCTGGAAATAGAGAGTGAGCGGCAGGAGCACCAGCAGCGCCGGCGCAAACCTGAACGACAGCAGCGTGAAGGCGATGTCCTCCGAGCCCCGGAACTTGTGCCGCGCGAAGGCATAGGCCGCCGGAACGCCGAGCAGCAGCGAGACGGCGACCGAAGTCACCGACAGGAACACCGAATTCCAGAGGTTGCGCATGAAGGCGATATCAAGCGTGCCGGCGGCGGTCATCAGTTTGCCGGTGATCAGCGCGGTGTAGTTGGCGAGCGTCGGCTCGAAGACCAGCTGCGGAGGAATGCGCAGGATGGTCTCGTTGGTCTGGAACGACATCATGAAGATCCAGACGATCGGGAACATGAAGAAGATCACGACCAGCGTGAGCGCCACGCCGCGCAGGATGCGTTCCAGCAAGGACGTATGTTCCATTGCCGCCTCCTATGCCTGGCCGCGGGCGCGTTCGCGCAACCGTAGCCAATTCTTGATGAAGATGTTGGAGAGGAAATAGGTGATCGCCCACAGGATGATCATCAGCGCCGCCGAGCGGCCGACATTGGTCGACTGGAAGAAGTTGAGATAGGCCTCGACCTGGAACACGGTCAGCGTGTCGCCCGGCCCTCCTTGAGTCATCGCATAGATGATGTCGAACTGCTGGATCGAGTCCAGCAGGCGGAACAGCGTCGCCGTCAATATGTAGGGCATCAGCATTGGCAAAGTGATGCGGAAGAACACGAAGCTCCTCGGCACGCCATCGAGTGCGGCGGCTTCGAAGGGCTGCGTCGGCAGGCTGCGCAGGCCGGCGAGCAGCAGGATCATGATGAAGGGCGTGTAGACCCAGATGTCGACCAGCACCACGGTGAACAGGGCGGTCGACGGCGACGACGCCCAGCGGAAATCCTGCAGGCCGATCAAGCTCGCGAGATAGCTCAGTACGCCGAAACCGGGATTGGTCATCAGCTTCCACATGAGGGCCGCGAGCGCCGGCGCCGTCATCAGCGGCATCAAAAGCATGATCGAGATGAAATTGTTCAGCGTCGAGCGCTTCTGCAGCAGCAAGGCGATGGCGAGGCCGAGAAGCAGTTCCAGCACGACGGTCGTGCCCGCATAGAGCAGCGAGATCTTGAGCGTGTTCCAGAACTTCGGATCGGTGAAGAAGGAGATGTAATTGTCGCCCCAGTTGAACTGCCGCGCCCAGGGCTGGCTCAGCCGGTAGCGCTGGAACGAATAGACGACCGAGGTCAGGAACGGGATCAGGATGCCGATGCAGACGAGCAAGGCCGGCAGGCTGAGCACATAGGGCAACACCCTCTTGCTGATCCTGAAGCCGGACGGCTTGGCCCTGTGTGTTGTTGTTGCAGTCATGCGCTGCTCCGTTATCCCTGTTATCGCGCCCCTGCCGGCCGCCCAAGGGAGCCGGGCGGCCGGTGGGCGACGTGACGGCAGCCTCGCGGCGCCGCATCGCAGACGTGAAATGCTGGTCGGGACTGGCCCGCGGGAGCGAGCCAGCCCCGGGCATCGGCCTAGCCGAGGCCGGCTTCCTTGAGCTGGCCATTGATGCTCTCGGCCAGCTTGTCGAGACCCTCGTCGACCGGCACTTCCTTGGCCACCATCTTCTGCAGCGTCGCCGCCCATTCGGTGGTGAGATCGAAGAACAGCGGCTGCGCGGTGAACTTGATGCTGGCGCCCGGCGCCGAGGCGTCGAACATCTCGACATAACCGGGATAGCTCTTGTTCAGCTTCTCGCGGAACGTCTCATCCTTCCAGACCGACTGGCGGACCGGATTGACGAAGTCCATCTTGGTGGCGCCGAACAGCGCATGCTCGGGTCCGGAGGCCCACTGCATGAAGTACCATGTGGCGTCCTTGTCCTTGGAGAAGTTGGACATCGCCAGCGACCAGATCCAGATGTTCGGCGTTGGCGCCTTGGCCTCCGGGTTGGCCTTGAAGGCGGCGAAGGCAAGCTTGCCGGCCATCTTGTTGTCGCCGCCATTCATGAAGTAACCGAGGATATCGGCGTCGAAGATCATCGCCGAGGCACCGGCGCCGAGGTCGGTGCCGACCTGGTACCAGGTGTAGGTCGACCAGTCCTTTGGGCCGCTCTCCTGGATCATCTGCACCCATTGCTTGTGGAAAGCCTTGGACTGGGCGGTGTTCATGGCGGCCGACAATTTGCCGTCGGCCGACACGTTCAGGTCCTTCTGGTCGAAATTGGCGTAGGCCGACAGGAAACCCGGATGGATCGTCGCCCAGGAGCGCGAACCGCGCACGCCAATGCCGTAGACGCCGCCACCGACATCCTTGGTGAGCTTGGCGGCCGCGGCCACCATTTCGTCCATATTGCCGGGAACCTTGACGCCCGCCTTGTCGAACATCGCCTTGTTGTAGGTGATGTTATTCTGTTCGAAGCCCCACGGAATGCACCATTGCTTGGCGTCTTCGGAGCCCAGCGCGCCGCCGGGGGTGCCGTTCCAGGCGCAGGAATTCTTGACGCCGGGCAGGAAGTCGTCCCAGGCATAGTTCGGGTTGGTCTTGGCCGGATCCTTGATCCATTCGTTGAGATCGGTGATCCAGCCGGCTGGGCCGTAGGTCCAGGTCATGTAGGCGCCGGTCATGAAGGCATCGTATTCGGGCGAGCTTGCCGACAATGCGGCCGTGACCTTGTCGAAGTAGACGTCCTCCGGGAACACGTCGTAGACGACATTCATGCCGGTCAACTGCTTGAAGTTTTCCAGGTTGGCGATCATCGCATCCGCATAGGGATGCTTGTTGAGCAGGAGCTTGATGGTCTTGCCCTGGTGCGCCTTCCAGTCGAAGTCGGCGGCCAGCGCCCGGGTCTGGCCAAGATTGAGCAGCGTACCGGCGGTGCCGGCGGCAAGGCCCATTGCGCCAAGTCCCTTGATCAGCCCGCGACGGTCTACTTGTCCGCGCAGGAAGGCACCGATGAGGTCTTTCTCTTTCTCATGCATTTCGTCTTCTCCTCCACTGGGTAGTTTCAACTGAACGGTTGCCGGCTACCCGACCGGCGTCTCCTCCACGAGCGATCGCGCCGACCGCTCGTCGGTTATGAGGCCCTTGAGATAGCGGCCTTCCAGCACCGACTTGATGGCGCGAACCTTGACCTTGCCGCCGGCGACGGCGACGATGCGGCGGCTGCTGATGTCCTCGCGGATCAACGCCAGCGCCCGGCTGGAAACCGTCGTCGCCACCGCATTGCCGGCTTCGTCGAAGAAATGGCCGAGCAATTCGCCGACACCGCCATTGCGGCGGATCTCCTCCATCTCGCCCTTTTCGATCATGCCGGTTGCAACCAGCGACGCTTCGCGTTCGGCCGTACCGATACCGGCAAACAAAAGGTCGGCGGATCTTGCGAGATCGAAGACCTCGCTGATGCCTTTCTGCCCCAGCAGCACGATCCGGTCCTCCGCCGTGTTGGCGAACATCGGCACCGGCATCACATAGGCTTCGGCGCCGGTGCGCTCGGCGAGGCGATGAATGACGTCATGCGGATTGGCCGAGAATTTCCGCGTCAGGCCGCCGAGCAGCGAGACGAAGCGGATCCTGTCCGTCGAGGTGCGCGGCAGATATTCCACGCAGGCGGCCAGCGTGCGGCCATGGCCGACGCCGATCAGCGCCTCCTCGCCGCGTTCGATCTCGCGCTTGAGGAACTGCGCGCCGGCAATGCCGAGCGCCTTGAGCGGCAGATCCTCGGAATCGAAATCGGGAACCACCTCGCAGTAATCGAGACCGTAACGGCGGGACAATTCGTCCTCGAGTTCGACGCATTCGGAGACTTCGCCGTCGATGTAGACCTTCACCAGCCCTTCCTGGTTGGCCTTGGTGATGAGGCGGTGGGCCTTGAGACTGGTCAGCCCCAGCCGCTTGGCGACCTCGGACTGGGTCATGCCGCCGGCATAATGAAGCCATGCGGCACGCGCCGCCATACTGGTTTCATCGTCGCGCAGGAGGCCGTTGCCGAACCCTACCATTTCCATCCCATGATATTTTTATCAGTTGCTGCAAAATTTTTCACAAGGTGCTGCTTGAGTCAAGCGTCGCTTGTTCAAATCGTTTGCCTCGCCGTTGGTGAGTTGTGCGGGCATTTCGCCGGCACCATGCGGCAAAGAGGGGTTCTTACGTCGTTGTGCTGACTCCGGTGCCGCGTTTCGCCGCCTGCTGATCGACATGCCAATCTCGGTCCAAGCAGTCGGTAGCGGTTGCGGAGCACTTGGCCGCAAGGAACAATCGGCGCCGAGCGGTGTTGAAATTCCTGGGGAACAATGGAGAGCGCGGAGCGCAGGCGCCGCCCTGATGGAACGATGTTCGATCCGCTTTGCTGCGAAATGCCGCTTCATCCGACCTGGCCCGATCTTCTTGTACGCCTCCTGCTGACGTTGCTGGCAGGTTCTCTCATTGGCCTGAACAGGGAAGCGCGCGGTCACACCGCCGGGCTTCGGACGACCATCCTGGTCGGCCTTGCAGCGGCGGTTGCCATGATCCAGGCCAATATGCTGCTCGATGTGACGGGCAAAGGTCCGGATGCCTTCTCCCGCATGGACGTGCTGCGTTTTCCGCTTGGCGTTCTGACCGGCGTCGGGTTCATCGGCGGCGGCGCCATTCTTCGGCGCGGCGATCTCGTGACCGGCGTCACTACCGCCGCGACCATGTGGATCATGACGATGATCGGGCTTGCGTTTGGCGGCGGCCAGTTCAGCCTCGGCGGGATGGCAACGCTGCTGACGCTGGTAACGCTTCAGGCATTGAAATGGGTCGACCTCAAGATCCCGCGCAACCACCATGCGATCCTGTCAGTCTCCTGGGCGACGGCATCCCCACCCGACCTTCAGGAGATGGTGCAGCCGCTCGGCTATGAAGCGCGCTTTTCCAGCATGCAGCATGACACCGGCCGCGACCGCTTCGTCTACTCGTTCCATCTCCAGTGGAAGCAGCCCGATGCGGTTGAACCGTCAACGGAGGTCCTGTCGCTGGTTGCGCGGCAATGCGAAGTCGAGCGATTCGAGCAGATCGGCGAGAAAGTGTCCTGACTGGCCGGCATTACGTGGTCGATGGCGGCACTTCCGAAGGGTGCCGCAGCCGCGGTTCAGCCCGCGATGCGACGCAGTGCACGCAGAGCCGCGCCTGCTTTGTTCCGCGGGACCACCAGCGCGCGCAACGGCCGCATGCCGGATAGAAGACCAGCCGTGCATCGAACCGGTCACCTGACGTGAAGGCGTTCGATCGGCGGCCGGCCGAGGCCGGAAAATAGTCGAGCAGGAGAGCGAATCGCGGGGTGTCGCTGTTCAGATCGAGCAGCCAGGTCGCTGATCTTCGGGCAATGCATGCAGCTGCCTGGCGATCTCTTCCCATGGGAGTTCGGGCCCAGCCTAGCATGCGCTGGCCGCGGGCACGAAAAGCCCCTGAAATAACAACGAGAGGCATTCACCTGACGCCACGCAAAAACTCGATCACCATCGCCGCCGTCCAGGTGAAACGGCCGCCGCCCAGCGGGTCGCCGGTGAGCGGATCATAGTATTCGGCAAAGCCGCTTTCACGGATGAGATCGAGGCTCGACTGGGTGATGCGCCGCGCCGCGTCGCCATGGCCGGCGGCGGCAAGGCCGTCTGATATCATGTAGTTGACCACCAGCCAGACCGGACCGCGCCAGTAGCGCTTGGCGTCGAAACGCGGATCGTCGGGATCATGCGACGGCACAGCGTAGCGTCCCTTGCCTGCAAGACGGTCGATGGTTGCGGCGATCGCCATGGCACGACTTTCCGGGATGGCCGCGAAAGCCGGCAGGATGCCACCGACGGAAGCGCTGTCGATCAACTCGCCGGCGATCCGGTCGAAACAGAGATACTGGCCGCGCGCATCGCTCCACAGCCGCTCCATCGCCGCCAGGCCCTTTTCAGCGCGAGCACGATTGGCCTCGGCTATCTCTCCCTCACCCAGCGCTTCGGCGAGATCGGCAAGGTCGGCCGAGGCGCGGATCAGGATGGCGTTGAAGCCGGGATCGACGACCTGGAATGGCGAGGCGTCGTGCAGCCTGACATTGTCCCAGCCAAGTCCGCGAAAATGCTGCACCAGCCAGATGTAACGGTCATACTGCGCCTGGGTCGGGCGATGCGCCGGATCGGCGTGCAAGGTGTCGCGGCGCGTGTAGGGCTCGACACCCTCGGTCGGCACGCGCTCGAAGGCATCGTCCCAGTCGATGGAATTGTCGCGGCCGGACTCCCAGGGATGGATGATGGCGACCAGCCCCTCGCCCCTGGGATCGCGGTTCTCGTAGAACCAGCGATGCCAGGCATCGATCTTCGGCAGCAGCGCGCGGGTCCGCTCCGCAGCCAATTTCTTGTCCCTGGCGCGGTCGAACAGGCGGCGCGCGGCAAAGCCGGCGACGGCCGGCTGGGTGATGCCGGAAGTGGCCGTCGGGCGATCGGTTCGCCACACCTCGGGCCCAGGAAAATAGCTGTCGTTCCAGACATGAAAGACGATGTGCGGCACCATGCCGTCCGGCCACTGGTGCGCGAACAATGTCTCGATCTCGGTCCAGGCGCGTGCCTCGTCATAATGCGCAAGGCCGAGCGCGGTGAGACAGGAATCCCAATTCCATTGAAACGGGTAAAGGCCCTTCGTCGGGATGGTGTAGTCGCCCTGGTCGTTCTCCCTGAGCACCTCGACGGCGCGGGCGATGATGTCACTTGTGGCAGTCATGGGCGTTCGGAGCTTTCGGCATCAAAGGGCATTGGTGGTTTCGGGATCGAACCAGCGGATGCGGTCGGGCTTGGGCGCCAGGCGCAGTGAATCACCGACCTGGACGCTGGCGTTCGAGTCCAGGATGGCGCGGAACAGGCCGCCTTCGACATCGCAGGTGACCAGCGTGTGCGGCCCGAGCGGCTCGATGACGCGCACGGTGGCGGACAGGCCCTCGGCGCCGGCGTCCACGTCCTCGGGGCGGATGGCGAATTCCAGCTTCGATCCGTCTGACTTGGGGCCGGGCAGCGTCATCCCGGCGACGCTCCAGCTACCGTTCGCGGCCTTGGTCGCGGCCAGGAAATTCATCGGCGGATTGCCGATGAAGGAGCCGACGAAGCGCGCGGCGGGATTGCGGTAGACCTCGACCGGCGAGGCTGCCTGGACGATGCGGCCCTGATGCATGACGGCGATGCGATCGGCAAGGCTCATCGCCTCGACCTGGTCATGGGTGACGTAGATGGTCGTGGTCTTCGAGGCGGCGAGCACGCCCTTGAGTTCGGCGCGCATTTCCAACCGCAGCAGCGCGTCGAGGTTCGACAAGGGCTCGTCCATCAGGATGACGTCGGGCTCCATGGCAAGCGCGCGGGCAACGGCGACACGCTGGCGCTGGCCACCGGAAAGCTGACCGGAATAGCGCTTCAAGAGCTGCTCGATATGCATCAGCTCGGCGGTGCGGTGGACGCGGCGCTCGACGTCCTGCTGCGGCAGCTTCTTCATGCGCAGGCCGAAGGCGATGTTCTCGAACACGGTCAGATGTGGAAAGACGGCATAGTTCTGGAACACCATGGCGATGCCGCGGTCGCGCGGCGGCAGATGGTCGACGCGGCGGCCGCCGATCCAGACCTCGCCCTGGCTCGGCGTCTCCAGGCCGGCGACGATCCTGAGCAGCGTGGTCTTGCCGCAGCCAGAGGCACCGAGCAGGACCATGAATTCCTGGTCTGATATTGTGAGGTCGACCTGATGCAGCGCGGTGAAGCCGCCGAAGCGCTTGGCCACGCCCTTGATTGCGATTTCAGCCATGGGCCGTCTCCGTGTCGCGTGTCATCGGTTGGCGATCCCCCACATGGCGAACAGGTATTTTCGAACGGCGAAGATGAAGATGAGCGCCGGCACGACCAGCGCGGCGCCGCCGGCGAATTTGAGATAGAGCGGCGATTCACCAAGGCTCTGCAAAAGGAAGGCGGTGAGCGTGCGGTTCTCGATGGTGAGCACGGCGGCGGCGAACACCTCGTTCCAGGAGATGGTGAAGGCAAACACCGCCGAGGCGGCGATGCCGGGCAGCGCCAGCGGCAGGATAACCTTGCGGAAGGCCTGCCAGCGCGTGCAGCCGAGCGTCCATGCCGCTTCCTCGAGCTCGACCGGAATGCCGGAGAAGAGCGAGAAGGTGATCAGCACAGCGAACGGCAGGGCCAGCGTGGTGTGGACCAGCGCCAGCCCGATGGCGGTGTCGTCGAGGCCGGTGCGGATGAACATCACCGCCAGCGGCAACGCCAGCAGCGGCAGCGGGAAAGCCCGGGTCATCAGCACCAGGAAGCGGAAGCTTTCCTTGCCCGGAAAATCGAAGCGCGACAGGGCGTAGCCGGCGGGCGCGCCGAAGCCGATGGCGAGGATCATCGTCAGCGTGGCGACGAGCACCGAGTTCCACAGCGCCCGTGCGACACCGGCGAAATTGATGAAGAAGGAGAGGCTACCGAGATCGAAGGGCGGAAAGAAGCGTTTGGGGAACGCGGTGACCTCACCCGGCGACGACAGCGCATTGACGATCAGGAGATAGATCGGCAGCAGCACCCAGACGCAAAGCAGGATGGCGGTGGCGATCAGCAGCCAGCCTCCGGCCTTGCGTGCATCCACGGCCGCATCTGCGGTCGCGACAACCGGCGCTTCGGCGACGGCGCTCATATCCGTGCCTCTTTCGGCACGCGCAGCACCCTGAGAAAGAACAAGGTGAAACCGATCGAGATGGCGAGGATGAGCAGCGCCGAGGCGGCGGCGACATTGCGGTCCTGCAGCATGAACTGCCAGTTATAGGTCTCGCCCATCAGCACCGGCAGATTGGTGCCGCCAAGCGCGGCGACAACTGCGAAGACCTCGAATGCAAGGATGACGCGCAGGATGATCGCCGTCTGCAGGCTGGGGCGAAGCAAAGGCAGTGTGATGCGCACAAAGCGCTGCCACGGGCTTGCCCCGAACACTTCCGCCGCCTCGTAATATTCCTTGGGGATCAAGCCCATGCCGGCGACGATAATGACCATCATGATCGCGGTGGCCCGCCAGATCTCGGCCAATGCCACGGCAATGAAGATGGTGAGCTTGCTCTGGTAGCCCAGGAACATGATCGGCCTGTCGACGACGCCGAGGCTGGAAAGCAGCGTGTTGAGAAAACCGGACTGATCGAAGATGGCGAGCCAGATCAGGCCGGCGGCGAGGTCGGAAATGCCGAGGGGGATGGCGAAGATGTAAAGCGCGGCACTGCGCCCGGTCTCGAGTCGCGACACCACGCTTGCCATCAACAGGGCCATGGTGAGCTGGATCGGCACCACGATGGCCGCCAGCAGCAGCGTGTTGCGAACCGTGGCGGGGAATTTCCAGCTGCCGGCCATTGTGCGGAAATTGTCGAGCGTGAAGGCGCCGTCGCGGGTCACCGCCTCGAAGGCGACCAGCGCGAACGGATAGAGGAAGAAGATGCAGAGGAACAACGTCGCCGGCATCAGCAGCAGATAGGGCAGAGCCTTGCCATGCATGTTGGTGTCCTTTGCGGTGCCGGGGCCGAGTGCCGCGGTCTGGGCGCCCCGAGCCCAACAAACTACGGGCGCCCCCGACGGGTGCTTCCGGGTGGGAGCGGAATGCACCCGGGGAAGCGCCTGGGATGGGTTGTCGGGGGCCCAGCACCGCCCCTTCCCGAGGTAGAGT
>NZ_JAMYQP010000008.1:0-233800 GCF_040320945.1 Mesorhizobium sp. M0587 | reverse complement strand
CAGGAAAACAGCCCCCATAAACCGCTACTCTTGCAATTCCAAAGCCGCTCTCTGCCTCAATCAACATGCCACATCAACGGCTTGCGGATAGTTCACGGTCGACTACGCAATTTCCCTACGGAAAGCGATGCGCTTTTCCCGGGAAACCCGTTTCATACTTTTCCTGGAATTGCTCTAGCGTACCTGCCGACGCAGATGTTCCTTGGTTTCGCGGTCAAGCGCCCGCCAGTCACAGCCGCGGATCGCCGCCTCCATCGCATAGAGTGCGTTGATCGTTATGTGCTGTCCGAATCGGAATTTCAGACGGTAATAGGCTTCAACCGCGCCTAAATTGCGCAAATGCCCTTCATAGAGGACATCGATTTCCGCCAGCATCCGCGCCATGGCTGGTCCGAGATTTCTCATGTCTTGGATGCGAGTGCTCATCGCTGGATCCCCGCGTGGTCACAGCGCGCGAGATAGCCCTCACAGGATTTGTCAAGACCATCACGAGGATCTTGCCGCACGTCGCATCGCCTCACCTCCCGTCAAGCCGCCTGCGCCATCCGCTCCGAGCTCATGCGATAGGAAATAGCTTCCGCCAGATGGATGCGTCCAACCGTCTCGCTGGCCTCGAGGTCGGCCAGTGTCCGCGCCACCTTCAGCACCCGATGATACGCGCGGGCGGAAAAGCCGAGTTTTTCGCTGGCGTCCTTGAGCAGCGACAGGCCGGCGGCATCCGGCATCGCGATCTCCTCGATGACCGACGGCGCGCAATGTGCGTTGGTGGTGGCCCGGGTAGCGCCGAGCCGTTCGAAGCGTTCGCGCTGGATGGTGCGGGCGCGTGCCACGCGCAGTGCCACATCGGCACTTTTCTCCGCCCGGTCGGGCCGGATCAGGTCGCTGGCCGAGACCGCCGGCACTTCGATTCTGAGATCGATGCGGTCGAGCAGCGGGCCTGAAATGCGCGCCTGGTAGTCGGTGCGGCAGCGTTCGCCGCGCAGGCAGCGATAGCCCGGCTCGCCGGCCATGCCGCAGCGGCACGGGTTCATCGCCGCCACCAGCTGGATGCGCGCCGGATAGGTGACGCGATGGTTGGCGCGCGCGATCATGCAGTCGCCGGTCTCCAGCGGCTGGCGTAGCGCATCGAGCGTCTGCGGCGTGAATTCGGGGAACTCGTCGAGGAACAGCACGCCGTGATGCGCCAGCGACACTTCGCCCGGCCGTGCGCGAATGCCGCCGCCGACCATCGCCGCCATCGAGGCCGAATGATGCGGGGCGCGAAACGGCCGCCGGTCGGTCAGCTTGCCCTCGCCAAGTTCTCCCGCCACCGAGGCGATCATCGAAACTTCGAGCAACTCCTTCGGCGCCAGTGGCGGCAGGATCGACGGCAGCCGCTGCGCCAGCATCGATTTTCCCGACCCTGGCGGGCCGACCATCAGCAGATTATGCCCGCCGGCCGCCGCCACTTCCAGCGCCCGCTTGGCGGTTTCCTGCCCCTTGATATCGGCGAGGTCGGGCAGGTCGCGCGCCGCCGCGTGGATCCCGGCTTCCGGCCGCGACAGCACCTGCGTACCGCGGAAATGATTGGCGATGGCGATCAGGCTGCGCGGTGCCAGAATGTCGAATTCCCGCCCGGCCCAGGCCGCTTCCGGCCCGCAGGCGAAAGGGCAGATCAGGCCCTTGCCCTCGGCATTGGCGCCGATCGCCGCCGGCAAGGCGCCGGCGACGGCGGCAATCGTGCCGTCGAGCGACAATTCGCCAAGCACGACATAGCCGGCCAGCATATCGCCGGGAATGGCGCCCAATGCGGCCATCAGGCCAAGCGCGATCGGCAAATCATAGTGGCTGCCTTCCTTGGGCAGGTCGGCCGGCGCCAGATTGACGGTCACCTTCTTCGACGGCATCGACAGGCCGGAGGCATGCAGTGCCGCCTGCACCCGCTCACGGCTCTCGGCCACCGCCTTGTCCGCGAGACCGACGATGTGCATGTTGACCTTGCCGGGTGCGATCATCACCTGCACGTCGACCGGCACGGCCTCGATGCCCTGGAAAGCGACCGTGCGAACCCGCGCCACCATCTTGCAAACCCCGGATATGGGCCTGCCCCAGCCCGTTCGATCAGGCCTTGAAGGCCCGTCGGCAGAGACAATCACAATTTTTCGGCCAAAGCAAGAACATTACAGGAACAGGTAAGCGTAAGGGTTGTAGGCGAGGTATGCCCGGTTGCAAAAACGGAACATGGTTAAGGCAAAATGAAAACGGCTATTTTCGCTTCGCCTCGACGGCGTCCCAGAACAGGCCGGCAATGTCCGCGCCGCCGAAGCGGCTGACTTCGCGCACACCCGTCGGCGAGGTCACGTTGATCTCGGTCATGTAGTCGCCGATGACGTCGATGCCGACCAGGATGAAGCCTCGTTCTTTCAGCGACGGGCCGATGCGGGCGCAGATCTCGCGCTCGCGTTCTGTCAGCTCGGTCTTTTCGGCGCGGCCGCCGACATGCATGTTGGAGCGGGAATCGTGCTCGGCCGGCACCCGGTTGATGGCGCCGACCGGCTCGCCGTCGATCAGGATGATGCGTTTGTCGCCCTTGCGTACGTCCTTGAGGTAACGCTGCACGATATACGGCTCCCGGAACATCTGGCCGAACATTTCGAGCAGCGAGGCGAGATTGCGGTCGGCCTCCAGCAGATGGAAGATGCCGGCGCCGCCATTGCCGTAGAGCGGCTTGACGATGATGTCGCCGAACTCCTTGCGGAACGCGGCGACCTCCAGCGGATCCTTGGTGATCAGCGTTTCCGGCATCAGGTCGGGAAACTCGGTGACGAAGATCTTTTCCGGGCTGTTTCGCACCCACGCCGGATCGTTGACCACCAATGTCTTGGGATGGATGCGCTCGAGAATATGCGTCGTGGTGATGTAATTCATGTCGAAGGGCGGATCCTGGCGCAGCAGGATGACGTCCATCTCCGACAGATCGGTGCGCACCTTCTCGCCCAGCGAATAATGGTTGCCCTTCTCGTCGCGCACCTGCATCTCCTCGACGCGGGCAAACACCTTGCCATCGCGCATCGACAGCCGGTCGGGCGTGTAGTGAAACAGAAGGTGGCCGCGCCGCTGTGCTTCCAGCGACAGCGCAAACGAGGTGTCGCCGGCGATCGACACGGTGGAGATGTGGTCCATTTGGACGGCGATTTTCAGCTTCATGGCAGGTCCCCAGCGCAGTCGACCACAGCGATATAAGGAACCGGGTGGCTTCTGCCAATCGGGCCAGGCCGCTGACGGTCGAAGACCAACCTGGAATAGCCGAGGAAAAAACGGCGTCATGCCAACCAGCAAGGCGACGGCAAAGGCGGCGAGCCGCGGCAGCGCCGGCATGGCGAGAGGGTGGCCGAATAGACGAGATAGTTGACGATGCTCGTAGCGATGCTGGTAGCGATGCCGACGCCGTCATAGCGCGCACCCTCTTGTGCCATACGGTGCCGCGAAGGCGCGAAGGTCAGCTGGCGGTTGATCTGCCAGGTGCTGCAGAGGGCAAAGCCGATAGACAAGATGCGGGCGACGAGCGGCCCCCGTGATCGCCAGCAGCAGCCAGGAGCGCTGCGGCATCGGCCGCGAAACCGCCGCCGCCGGCAAGGAAGACGCGGACGATGCGTTGCATCGTTCAGGCCGCGCGAGGCGTCTTGCCCGGTTGCGGTTTCACCACCACGGGCTCACCTCGGTGGTTGCGCCGTTCCACGCGGCCCGAAGGCATGGAGAGATAAAAAATACGCTTCTGTTCAGCCCGGCCCCGCGACACCGAATCGAGGATCAGCCCGGTCACCGCCGCCAGCGTCGATAGAAGCAGCAGGCCGACCGACAGCACCCAGGTCGGCATGCGCGGGACGAGGCCGGTTTCGGCGAACTCGACCAGCACCGGTGCCATCAGAAATAGGCTCGAGGCCAGGAAGAACACGGCAAAGGAACCGAAAAAGCGCAGCGGCTGGGTCTCCTTCATCAGCATGGCGAACATCCACAGGATCCTGGCGCCGTCGCGCCGGGTCGACAACTTTGACGACGAGCCCTCGGGCCGCCTGCCATAGTCGAGCGCGATCTCGCTTACCGGCAGTTTGAGCTGCGAGGCGTGCACCGACATCTCGGTCTCGATCTCGAAGCCGCCGGAGACGGCGGGAAAGCTCTTGACGAAGCGCCTGGTGAAAACGCGGTAGCCCGAGAAGATGTCGGTGAAATCGCTGCCGAACAGCCGCTTGTAGAGCGTGTTGAAGATGCGATTGCCGAACGCATGGCCCGCCCTGCCGGCGTCGTCGGTGATGCCGCGCCTGGTGCCCACCACCATATCGCAACGTTCGGTCAGCAGCGTGTTGATCAGCTGCGGCGCATCCTCCGGCGCATAGGTGCCGTCTCCGTCGGCCATCAAATAGATGTCGGCGTCGATGTCGGCGAACATGCGCCGAACCACATTGCCCTTACCCTGGCGCGGTTCGCGAACCACAATCGCACCGGCCGCGCGGGCCCTGAGCGCAGTCAGGTCGCGCGAATTGTTGTCGTAGACATAGATGGTGGCGGTCGGCAGTGTCTCACGGAACCGCCGCACTACCTCGGCGACGGTCAGCTCCTCATTGTAGCAAGGCAGGAGCACGGCGATGACAGGTTCGTGGCGAACGTCTTGCGGCATTTCGTCTCCGGTGCCCTTGTCGACCACGCGATCATGCGAGCGCCCGTCGGGCTCGCCCAGGCTGTTTTACTATTTATTGAAGCCGTTAAGGCTAGGTTTAAGTCCGACTCCATGAGTGTCGATTGGCCTGAACAAGGCCCGGCATTCCTGCCAAGGGCAATCGGGATGAGCACAGCAAAGGACGGCGCTGCCACCTGGAGGTCAGATATTGCATTGGCGCTGCTTGCCGCCTTGCTACTGCTGGCCCTCAATGCCTATGCCGGCTTCCCGCAATTGGCCAATCCGGCGGGCGACAATGACAGCCTGCTGCAACTGGTCGAAGTCCGCGACCTTCTGGCCGGCCAGGGGTGGTTCGACCTGCACCAATACAGGATGGGGCTGGAAGGCGGCTTCATCATGCACTGGTCGCGGTTGCTCGACGGGCCACTGGCCCTCGGCATGCTCGCCGTGTCGGCCCTGACGGGCAGCACCACCTTGGCCGAACAGGTCGTGCAGGTACTGTGGCCTGCCCTGCTGTTCTGCCTCGCGGTCTTCTTCATCATCCGCGCCGCGCGCGGTTTCGCCGGCGGGCACGCGGTCCTGCCGGCCGCCGTCGTCGGTGGAGCAGCCCTGTATTACATCGGTATCTTCTCGCCCGGTTCGCTCGATCATCATAATGTCCAGATGACGCTGACCTTGGCCAGCCTCGCCTTGCTGCTTGAGGGGCCCGCGCATCGGCCTGCCGCCCTGTTTGCTGGCGCATTCGCCACGCTGACATTGGCCATCGGCATGGAAAGCGCTCCCTACGCCGGAACCCTCGGTGCCGTTGTCGCCCTGCTGTTTCTTGGCAGGGGTGACGGCGAGAGGCTGGTCGCCAGGGATTTTGGCCTCGGCGTCGCCGGCGTCTCGGCCCTCGTCTTCGTCACCACCATTCCCATGTCGTCATGGGGCCAGGCGCAGTGCGACACATTTTCAATCGTGCAATTCGCCGTCACCGCGATCGCCGGCGCCGGCCTGGCGGTCACTGCTTCATGGAAAGTTGCCCATGCGACAGCCGCTCGGCGCATGGCCTCGCTTGGCCTGCTGGCGGTCGTTCTCGCTTCCGTCGTGGTATTCCTGTTTCCGCAATGCCTTGCCGCCCCTTACGCCAATCTCGACCCACGCCTCCAGCAGATGTGGCTCGGCCATATCGAGGAGGCACAGTCGATCGTTCACCTTGTCTCCGATGACCCGGCGAGGGTCGTGGCTCGTTTTGCCACGCCGCTGGTTGCGATCGTCCTGATGGCGCTTCGCTTCGCCCGCGGCGGTTGGCGACGGCAGGACAGCTTCGTCGGAGCGTTGCTTCTGGTGGCATTCCTGGTCAGCGCCTGGGAGGTGCGCGGCTCGACCTTCTCCATCGCCTTCGCAGTGATCCCGCTCTCCGCCTGGATCGCCAAATGGCGGCGGCGGGCCGAAACCAATCCGTCCAGCGGCTCCGTGTTCAGAATGGCCGCGGCCTGGTTGATTTCGGTGAATTCGATCTGGTCGGGCGCCGCAGCGGCGGCATCGAACGCGTTCGAAACCAATCCGGCCGTCAAGGACGCCAGCATCGATGCACCTTGCGGCAGCAAGGCCTCGTTCGCCGCTCTCGGCAGAATGCCGGACACCACGGTTCTTGCGATCTCCAATCTTGGCTCGCCGATCCTGGCCTTCACCGGCCATCGCGTGTTCGCGGGGCCCTATCACCGCAATGTCGCCGGAAACCTGCTTATGCTGGATGCCTTGATAGGCTCGTCCGCCGCTGCCAGAGCAATCGTCGAAAACCACCATGTCGGCCTTGTCGCGGTCTGCCGCGGCAATCCGGAAAGCAGGCTTTTCGCGGCCAAGGCGCCGGACGGCTTTCTGGCCGGGCTGATGCGGGGAAACGTGCCGGATTGGCTGGAGCCGGTGGCCGAGACCCGTGGTACCGCGCTCGAGCTCTATCGTGTGCGATCAAACGGTTGAGGTCCGCGTGAAAACAAGGACTTGATGCACGCGCATCGATCCCCTGAACACAACGCTGCATTTTGCTTGGCATCGGCGCCCGCAAAACCGGACTCCGTTTTCGGGATCATGCTCCGGCCGCGAAAAAATCGATTTTCGCGATACGTTTCCTAAAGGGTTTGCTGCCAGTCTCGAAATAAATTCCGACTTCGAGAAACAGGGACACCGATGCAAACTTCGTTTGGCACCGGTCAGGCAAACAGGGAGAGCACGGATCTGGCCTTCACCGATCCGTTGACCGGGCTTGGCAATCATCGCCGCTTCTTCGACAAGGTCGATCGCCTGATCAGCGACCGTGCCGACGATCCTGCCCCATTCACCGTCGGAATTCTCGACCTTGACGGCTTCAAGCCGATCAACGATTTGTTCGGCCACAAGGCCGGCGACGATATTCTGATCCAGGTCGCCATGCGGCTGCGCGCCTCGATGGACGACCGCTCCACGGTCTGCCGCATCGGCGCCGACGAATTCGCCTTTCTCTACCCCATGGTGTTCAGCGAAGCGGCGGCGGCTGAAAAGTCACGCATGCTGATCGAGATTCTTTCAGCGCCCTACGATGTCGGCGAACGCACCGCCCGGCTCTCGGCCTCGGTCGGCTGCTCGCTGTTCTATTCCGGCGACGAGACCACCGAGATCCTCATCAACAAGGCCGAAACGGCACTCTACCACGCCAAGCGTTCCGGCCGTGGCCGCGTCGTCGTCTACACCCGCGAAATGGAAGAGGCGGCCAAGCGCGTCACCCGCATCGAGCAGGCGCTGCGTCGTGCCGTCTCGGCCGGCGAGGTGGAGCCGCATTTCCAGCCGATCGTCGATCTCAACACCCGCCGCACCATCGGCTTCGAGACGCTGGCGCGCTGGACCGACCGCGACCTCGGCGCGGTTCCGCCGACGGTCTTCATTCCCATCGCCGAGGAGCGCGGCATCATCGGCCCGCTGTCGCAGCTTGTCTTGCGCAAGGCGACCGAAGCGGCGAGGAACTGGCCGAAGGACCTGTTCCTCTCGTTCAATCTGTCACCCTCGCAACTCGTCGACCAGAACACAGGCCTGCACATATTGGCGATCCTCGACCGTACCGGCTTCGATCCGCGACGGCTGGAGATCGAGATCACCGAGACCGGCCTGATGAACGACCCGGCCTCGGCCGAGAAGATCGTCGAGGATCTGCGCCGCGTCGGCATCCGCGTCTCGCTCGACGATTTCGGCACCGGCCAGTCCTCGCTCGGCCGCTTGCGCGAGTTTCATTTCGACAAGCTCAAGATCGACCGCGCCTTCGTTTCGTCCATTCTTGACGATCGCCCGTCCGAACACATTATCCGCGCCATTCTTGCGATGTGCGAGGGGCTCGGCATGGATGTGGTCGCCGAAGGCATCGAGCAGGAGGCGCAGGCCGACCGCCTGGTCCAGTTCGGCTGCGCCGGCGGGCAGGGCTATCTGTTCGGCAAGCCTGTCGATGCCGACGCCACGCTGGGCTATCTCCGCGATTCCTTTCGTGGCGCCTTGCGCGCCAAGGCGATCTGACCCGGCGCTGTCGAAGCGACCCGCAATCCGGTTGATGGCGCAGTGCGTTCAGTGTGGCGCATTGTCGTTTTGTCTGACATAAGCCCGCGACCCCGACGTTTCGCCCTTGCCCGAAAGACTTCTCTGGCTAGGATGCGCGCCGGTCACGCTACAGCGCCGCGCGTCTTTCAGGACGGGCAACGAACACTGTAGCACTTTAACATTTGTGCGTGATTCCTTTCCGGAAATCGGCTCGATTTTCGGGGTCAGGCGCTGGGAGAGACAGATATGATGCCATCGGCGCATTTTGCCGACCTCGAGGGCGCCTCGGTGCTGATCACCGGCGGCGGCTCCGGAATTGGTGCCGCGCTGACCGAGGGTTTCGTGCGCCAGGGCGCCAATGTCGCTTTCATCGACATCGCCGATGGCCCGAGCACCGCCCTTGCCGACCGCATCGAGAAGGAGGCCGGCCGCCGGCCGCTCTATCTCAAGACCGACCTGCGTGATGTCGAAGCGCTGCGGGCCTCGGTCGCCAGGGCGGCGGAGGCGCATGGCGACGTGACCGTGCTGGTCAACAATGCCGCTTGGGATGAACGCCACGCCGTCGAGGACGTGACGGTCGAATTCTGGGACAACAACCAGGCGGTCAATCTGCGCCCGCATTTCTTCACCGCGCAGGCCGTCGCACCGGGCATGAAGCGAGCCGGCGGTGGCTCGATCATCAATTTCACCTCGACTTCCTATCTCATCAACCACCCCGACATGCCGGCCTACACCGCCGCCAAGGCCGGCATACTCGGCCTCACCAAAGGGCTGGCCGGCAAGCTTGGGCCCGACCGCATCCGTGTCAACGCCGTCGCGCCCGGCTGGGTGATCACCGAACGGCAGAAAGACCGCTGGGTGACCGAACAGGGGCTTGCCGCCCATGTCGCCAAGCAATGCATCAAGGACGTCATGCATCCGGACGACATGGTCGGCACCGTGCTGTTCCTGGCGTCGGACGCCTCGCGCATGCTGACCGCGCAGATGCTGATCGTCGATGGAGGTTTCCTGTGAGCCCAGGGTTTGCCGGCAACGCGCCCGCGGTAGCCGCCGTCGATTGGGGCACGACCCGCATGCGGGTCTGGCTTGTCGACAAGAGTGGCAAAGTCCTTGCCGAACGCCGTGGCGATGACGGCCTGATCACCGCGCAGCAGAAGGGTTTTTCGACGCTTCTCGAAGATCATCTGAAGGCTCTGGCCGCGCCGGAGGCACTGCCGGTCATCATCTGCGGCATGGCCGGCTCGCGACAGGGCTGGCTGGAGGCGCCCTATGTCGGCGTGCCGGCACCGATCGGCGCCATTTTGGGCGGTGCGGCCCGGGTGCCCGGCCAGAGCCGCGATATCCGCATCGTACCCGGCCTTGCCCAGCGCCTGGCCGATGCGCCCGACGTCATGCGGGGCGAGGAAACGCAGCTTGCCGGCGCCGGCCTGCCGGCCAAGGGACGCCAGCTGGTCTGCATGCCCGGCACCCATTCGAAATGGGTGCTGGTCGAGGACGGCGCCGTTGCCGGCTTCGGCACATGGCCGACCGGCGAGCTGTTCTCGGTGCTTGCCGGGCACTCGATCCTGCGCCATTCGCTAGGCGAACATCCCAAACCGGTCACTCCGGACAATCCGTTCTTCCGGCGCTGGTGCGAAATCGCGTTGGCGGATGGCGGCGATGTCACGTCGCGGCTGTTTTCCATTCGTGCCGCCGGCCTGCTTCAGGACCTGAAGGCCGACGATGCCGCCGCTTGCCTGTCCGGCCTGCTGATCGGTGGCGAGATCGCCTCGGCCAGGCGCCGTCATGGCGCCGGCGCGGCATCCGTGGTGCTGATCGCCTCAGGCGCGCTCGCCGCGCTCTATCAGGTTGCGCTTGGCATCGCCGTTCTCGACGTGCGCAGCGTCGACGCCGACGAAGCGGTGCGCGCCGGGCTCATCGAAGCCGCGCGCGAGAACGGCATGATTGCGAGAAGTGGAGCCTTGGCATGACCCAGACAGCAGCCTTCCCGAAGCTCAAACGGGGGCTTGTCGCCATCCTGCGCGGCCTCAAGCCGGTTGAAGCGATCGCCATGGGCCAGGCGTTGTTCGACGCCGGAATCGAGGCGATCGAAGTGCCGCTCAACTCGCCGGAGCCGTTCTCGTCGATCGCCAGGATCGTCGAAGCGCTTCCCACGACAGCTCTGATCGGCGCCGGCACGGTGCTGACGCCGGCCGATGTCGACGGCTTGCACAAGGCCGGTGGCCGGCTGCTGGTCAGCCCCAACATCGATGCCGGGGTGATGGGCCGTGCCACGGAATACGGCATGGTCACCATGCCCGGCGTGTTCACGCCCACCGAAGCTTTCCAGGCGATCCGGCTTGGCGCCTCGGCCTTGAAATTCTTCCCGGCGAGCGTGCTCGGCGCGGGCGGCATTTCCGCGATCCGCGCGGTACTGCCGGCGCAGACCCTGGTCGGCGCGGTCGGGGGCGTTTCGGAAAAGGACTTTGCCGGCTACAAGGCGGTGGGCGTGACGGTGTTCGGTCTCGGCTCCAGCCTGTTCAAGCCGGGGATGAGCGTCGACGAGGTGGCGGCGCGCGCGCACGCTGCGGTCGCGGCCTGGGACGCGGCGTTCGGAGAAGCATGATGAGCGAAGCGATCGTTTCGGTTCTTTCCGATCACGTCTGCCAGCTCGGCGAAGGGCCGAGCTACGATCCTGCCACGGACACTCTGTACTGGTTCGACATCGTCAATGGACAGCTTCTGGAAAAGCGGCTGTCAGGCGGCGCGACGACCGCCCACGATCTCGGCCGGATGGCGAGCGCCATCGCCATCATCGACGAAAAACGCCAGTTGATCGCCGCCGAGACAGGCCTCTATGTCCGCGATGTCGCGACCGGCAAGATGACGCTGCACACACCGATCGAGGCCGACAATCCGGTCACCCGCTCCAATGATTCCCGCGTCCACCCCTGCGGCGCCCTGTGGGCGGGCACGATGGGCAAGAAGGAAGAAAAGGGCGCCGGGTCGATCTATTGGTTCTTCAAGGGAGAGCTGCGCAAACTGTTCTCGGACATCACTGTGTCGAATTCCATCTGCTTTACCGAAGACGGCGCAACCGCTCATTACACAGATACCTCGACCGGCCTTTTGATGCGCGTCGACTGCGACCCGGCGACGGGCCTGCCCAGCGGCGAGCCGAAGGTGTTCGTCGATCACCGTTCGGCCAAGGGCTATATCGACGGTTCCGTTCTCGACCGCGACGGCATCCTGTGGAACGCCTGCTGGGGCGGCAGCGTCGTCGAAGCCTATGCACCCGACGGCAAGCTCGTCCGCACCGTCGCCATGCCGGTGACGCAGCCCTCCTGCCCCGCCTTTGTCGGAAAGAACGCCGACCGGCTGGCGGTCACCTCCGCCTGGTCGGGCAAGAACGAAAAGCAGCGGCTGCTCGACCTGCAAGGCGGCATGACCTTCCTGCTCGATATCCCCGTCAACGGCCGCTTCGAGCCGCGCGTGCTGATCGCCTGAGCATACCTCCAGCGCTCCAGGAAGAACGCCGGCTTCGCGGCCGACCTCCTTCTCCCCGTCACCTACGGGGAGAAGTGCCCGGTCCACCCTCCGCAGCTGCAGCGCAGCTGCTGCGGAGGACGGGCAGGGCGATGAGGGGCGGCGCTGGCTTCAACAGTTGATGGCCTGCGTTAAATTTGCCTTGAGATGCTGTCACGCAGGCGCCCGCACCGTGTCGGTTTCGCGGGAGCCGATTGCCGTCGCCGTGCGATGGTAGGCAGCCCACGATGGAAACCGTTCACACCATGCCGAGCAAAGCGCCGAAACTGATCCTCGTCCATGAGCCGGAAAAAGCCTGTTTCGACCGCCTGGTCGCCGACGGCTATCCCCCGGAGCGCGCCGCCGAAATCGCTTCCTATCTGGCGCAGTCGACCGACCTCGCGCACGAATTCGACGCGCTTGCCGGTGCCTGCCTGGCGCGCGGCCTGTCTTTCGCGCCGGTCGCGCTGGACGAAGCCGCAAGGTTGCTCGACGGCGAGGACCCCGGCACGACGCTGGTCTGGACGCTGACCGACGGCGTCGCCTATTTCCGCGGCGGCGCGGCACCCGCTTTGGCGAGACTGGGCGGGTTCAGAACGGTCGGCGCCGACGAAACGCTGTTCGCGCTCTGCCAGGACAAGTTCCGCTCCGGCGCCGTGCTCGGCGCGCTCGGCCTGCCGGCGCCGCCCGCCGGCCTTGCCAGGGACGGCCAATGGCTGGTCGAGCCGCCGGCTTCGGCCGCCGGCTGGTTCGTCAAGCCGAACCGGCTCGGCGCCAAGATCGGCATCTGGCCCGATTCGCGCTGCGGCGATCTCGGCCACGCGCTGGAGCTCAGCCGCCGTGTTTTCGTCGCCTATCGCGACGACGTCGTCGTCCAGCCCTATGTCGCCGGCCGCAATGTGCGCGCGAGCTTCCTCGGACTGACGCCGGAGAACGGCGTCGAAGCGCTTGGCGTGGCCTTTGTCGATTCAGGCAGCGATTTCCAGACCATGGCGGACAGCCTGGCGCTCTATGGCGATACCGGTGAGGCGGCGAAGGCGGCGGGCCGCTACGCCGAACCGGAGGTCGTCGCGGTTGCCGACAGCCAGCCGGCCGCCGACGCCAGGATTCGCGCAATCGCCGAGCGGCTGATGAGCGGTCTCGGCCTGCGTGACGTCTTCTCCATCGATCTGCGCGTCGAGGCCGACGACACGGTCCACCTCATAGAATTCGAGGTCTGCCCCGGCCTGCCTTGCTTCGATTTCCGCGCCTATTGCAGGTCGCAGTGGGGGCTGGGGCTTGCCGACGCCATCGCGGAAACCGCGGCGAACCGGATGACCGGCCCGGGCCGTCGCTTCTAACGGCGCGACGCCAAGCGAACCCGTAGCATCGCGATGCTTCGACGTTCCGGTGAAGCTATCCGTGTGGCATGCGGTCGAAGGTCTTTAATGATGGATCGATCATGTCCCAGGCATGGCCGCGGATGGCGTATGTGACCACCTGCGGATTGAACTGGCCAGGGTCGTCGAGGCTGGTCGCGTGGACCGCTATCAGTTCGGGCATTGCGACTTGCGTCAGGTAGACCGGCGTTCCACAGGTCGGACAGAAGGCGTGGATCTTTTCGTTACCGCTGTCGCCTGCCACCCGCCAGGTGGTTGCCTCGCCCGTGATTGCCACATCGGCCCGCTGCGGGAAGGTCAGATAGGAGCCGTGGCCCGTGCCGCTTCGCTTCTGGCATTCCCGGCATTGGCAGTGGTTCTCGAAGATGGGTTCGCTGCTTGTTTCATAGCGGATCGCACCGCATGCGCATCCGCCGCTATAACGCCTGGTCATTGTCGTTCTCCGCTGAAGTCAGGCCGATTTCGGCTTGGCGAAGATGTCGATGCCGCTGCCGGTTTCGAGGAAGGATTTCATGCTGGACAGCACGGCCGGCCAGCCTTGGCTGATGCCTTTCGCCATGCCGCTGCCGGCTTCGAGTTCGTCATGGGTGACGGTCAGCCGCACCATGGTGTCGTATTCCTCGATGCCGAACGTGACCCGGCTGTATTTCGACGGGTCGTCGGCCTGCGAGGCGTTCGCCCAGGTGATGACGAGGCGGGTCGGCGGCGAAATCTCGACGACCTCGCCGACGAGTTCGACGGTGCGCTCGTCGTTGGCGCGGATATGTTCCCATTTCGATCCCGCCTTCCAGTCGGAGACGTTCTCGTGGCCCCAATAGCGCCTTGCGACATCGGGCTTGATGATGGCCTCGAACACCTTCTGCGGCGTCGAGCGAATATAGGTCACGTAGACAAAGCTTGTCGTCTCTTTGGTCATTGGTCCTCTCCTTCGAGTTCTTGTTTCAGGTCGTGCAGCAGACTGAGCCGCTGCCGTTCGAATTTTCGCACCCACCGCTCGTAGACTTCGTGCAGCGGCACTGGATTGATGAAGTGCAGTTTTTCACGGCCACGCTTGACCGTGCTCACCAGATTGGCCGCCTCCAGCAGGTCGAGGTGCTGGGTGGCGGATTGCCTGGCCATGTCCAGATTTTCGCAAAGCTGGCCGAGCGTCTGTCCATTCTTCTCGCAGAGAAGGTCCAGCAGCCTTCTGCGTGTCGGGTCGCCCAGCGCCTTGAAGACCTTGTCAGCGTCCATCGGCCTCACTCGTTCATCGTGAGGTGACAATACGCAGGTAAATGCCTGCATGTCAACCGCCAACCGGTTCCTTCTTGCCGATTGCTCGGACGGGGTTATCCGTCGGTCGACTGCCGGATGGGTCGCGCGCCGGCCATGTAGCGGTCGTTGTCGAAAGGCTCCGGCCGGTTGTCGGCCAGGCTCCACAACTGGCGGCTGGTGGCTGGCAGGTCACCCAGATAAACATGCAGGGCTCCAGAGCGGGCACTGCCGGTATTCGCAACCGAGTGAATGGTGCTGGAAGACATATGCACCAGCGCGGGTGCGGTGAAGTCCTGCCGTTCCGGCGCCTCGATCTGGTCCTCGGCGAGCGGGTAGATGAAATTGGTCTCGCCGCCGCTGTAGATGCCGATCAACGCATCCATCAAGTGATTGTGCGGCGGATACTGCACGCCGGGCGACAGCGTGATGTGGTAGATGGTCAGGTTCGGACTGGCGTGCAGCAGCAGTTCGTCCTCTTCCTCCTCGTGAACGAGCCTGCCGAGCGCATGGAAGCGGTCCGTATAGTCCCCGAGCACTACCTTGACCCGGCCGAAGGGATCGGGACCCGCCGCCGCGTTGACGATATCGTTGATGGCGGGGTAGAGAGGGGAGTCGGTTGATAGAGGCATGCCACGGTTCCTATCTGAGATGCTCAGCCGCGATATCTAGGATGATTAACGCTAGCCAATGCCGATGCGGACGTCAACCAGGTGACCCAAGCTGGCGCCGGCCGAAGCGAGAGAGCCATGAAATCCACGAAAGCGACGCCATCCAGATCGCCCGCGTCCGGGACAACGGCGCTGTCGACGGCGGACGTGCTGCGCAGCGAGCAGGCTTACGAACAATTGAAGAGCGATATCGTCGCCTGCGTCCTCTCGCCTGGCGAAGGGCTGACCGAGAAACAGATCGAGGCCCGTTACGGAATCAAGAAGGCGACGATCCGCTCGGCGCTCGCCCGCCTCATGCAGGAAGGGTTGGTCCGTAGCGAGCCGCGCCGCGGCTATGTCATCACGACGCTGACCTTGCGCGACGTCAATGAGATCTTCGACGTCCGCAGCCTGATCGAACCCGAAGTGTTCAGGGCAGCCGCTGCAGGTATTACCGAGCGCGAGCTGGATGAGATCAGGCTGGCGGCAAGAAAGGTGCTGAAACCCGAAACGCTGCGCAGCCCTGTCGCATTCCTTGCCGCCGATCGGGCCTTTCGCCTGGCGATCGCCGAACTCTCCGGAAACCTGCGGCTGGCGCAGCTCCTCAGCCAGATTCTCGATCAGTCGGAGCGGGCTCTCCATCTCGGCTTCAAGTCGCGAGACTTCATGCCGATGATCGTCGAACAACAGAAGCAGCTGCTGGAGGCCTGCGAGAAGAACGACATTCCCGGCATCGTGAAGCTTGCCCGCTCGCAGTGCCTGGCCCTCAAGCACCAGCTGATCGGGGCTCTGCTTGGCGGAGCCAAGATACGGGACGCGAACCTTCAGGACTTCGTCTGAAGCGCCATGCCGGCTCAGGCGCCTTCGACCAGCACGATCTCGCCGTCGGCGACCTTCTGGCGGATGGCGGCCGCGCGCTGGTACTCCGGCGAGTGGTAGCAGTCATGGGCTGCCGCTAGCGATTCGAACTCGATGATGACGTTGCGTGCGCGGCCAGGCCCCTCGGCCTTTTCGTGCGCGCCGCCACGGGCTAGGAATTTCGCGCCGAAGCGCTCGAAGGCGGGTTTGGCGGCGGCGACATAGTCTTTGTAGCCTTCCGGGTCGCGCACATCGACGCGGGCGATCCAATATCCCTTGGGCATGTTTTCTCTCCGAGTTTGTTCCTGGGAAATCAGGCCGAGCGCATTTCGTCGAGGATCGCCTCGGCCGCTTCGCGCTTGTTTGCCGCAGCGACGATCGGCCGGCCGACGACGAGGTGGCTGGAGCCGTTTCGGATCGCCTGGCCCGGTGTCACCACGCGCTTCTGGTCGCCATGGTCGCTGCCCGTGGGCCGTATGCCCGGTGTCACCACCGCCAAGTCAGGCCCGACGATCCGGCGCACTGCTTCTGCCTCCACCGCCGAGCAGACGATGCCGCCCATGCCGGCATGCAGCGCCTGTTCGGAGCGCCTCAGCACCAGCGTGTGCGGGTCGTATTCATAGCCCGCGTCGATCACGTCCTGTTCGTCCATCGAGGTCAGCACGCTGACGGCGAGCAGGCAAAGATCGCTGCCCCGGGCCGCTTCCACCGCCGCCAGCATCGCCTTGGGGTAGGCGTGGATGGTCAGCATGGTCATGCCCATCTTGACGATGTTCTCGACGCCCTTGGCCACCGTGTGGTCGATGTCCAGCAGCTTCATGTCGAGGAAGATCTTCGTCCCGCCGCTGGCCAGTTCGCGGGCGAAATCGAGCCCGCCGGCGAAGGCCAGCTGGTAGCCGATCTTGTAGAAGGAGACGACGCCGTCGAGTTCGCGCACCGCCTGCTCGGCCTCCCTCACGGTCGGCACGTCGAGGCCGACGATCAATCTCTCCTGCATGGATTGGGCCTGCATCGTTCCGCCGGTCACACCTCGATCCGGGTGGACAGCATGCGCGAGGTTTCGATCAGCGTGCGGCATAGGTGCTCCATCGATTTTTGCAGTCTTTCGTCACGGAAATTGCCGTCCCCGTCGAAGGCGTTGCCGCCTTCGGGCACCGAGCACTCCGGCGTCACCACCTCCATCTGGCAACGCACCAGCACGGCGCGCAGATGGTTGATGCAGCGAATGCCGGCAAAGTGCCCGCTGGAGGATGAGCAGAGGCCGGCCACCTTGCCGGCGAGCGGCCTGACAGGCCGGCCGCCATCCCTGCGCACGCGGCTCACCCAGTCGATCGTGTTCTTGAGCAGCGGCGGAATGGAGCCGTTATATTCCGGCGTGGCGATCAGCAGCCCGTCATGGGCGGCAATCAGCCGGGCAAGCTTATGGGCGTTTTCGGGTACGCCCGTGTCCTTTTCGACGTCCTCGTCGAGGATCGGCAGCGGATAGTCGCCAAGCGAGATGCGGGTCGCCTCGGCGCCCTGAATCGCGATCTCCTTCTGTGCCACATCAGCGGTCCTGCCGCTAAAGGCGCCATTGCGCACCGAGCCGGCGAAGACGAGGATTTTCGGGATCACTGCCATTGGCCACCCTTGTTCCCGGACAGGTACAGCCAAGGTTCGAGCAAATCAACGCACAGTCCCGAAAAAGCGCAGGAAGCGAGGGGCGGTTTCCCTGGCCGCCAAGGCATGCGGTCCGTCAGCGCACGACGCCCGTCAAAACGTCTGCGGCGAGGAACTAATGTGCTCCGCGGCGATAAATCCACAACTGCGTCGGCGGGATGTTGCGGATGACGAAATGGAAATGCTCGACGCTGTAGTCGCCGCGACCGGGCGGGATCGGCGACATTGGGCCGTAGGTCAGCTGCACGATCGGCCGGCCGGCCGGAATGCGGTCGAGCAGGCTTTCGATATAAGCGATGCGCTGGGCGACCGGGAAGTTGAGCAGCGGCACGCCGGAGACGACGGAATCGAAGATCATCCCGCTCTTTTCGCCAAGCGTGGCGTTGAGATTGAAGGCATCGCCCTCGATGACGTTGACGCCGGGATAGAGGCCGCGCAGATGGCGCACGAAATCCGTGGAATATTCGACCGCATAGAGGTTTTCGGGCCGTACGCCCTGGGCGAGGATGGCGCGGGTGATGACGCCGGTGCCGGGACCGACCTCAAGCACCGGCAGGCCGGACTTCGGGTCGACGATCGAGGCCATCTTGCGGGCGGTGATCGAACTGGTCGGCACGATCGAACCGACCGTCTTCGGCTTGTCGATCCAGCCTTTGAAGAATTTGAGCTCGTCGTCGAACTTTTCGGCGAGCGCCTTCCGCAGTCCGGGACCCCGTGTCATGCAAGCTCTCCTCAGCACTCCCCGCAAGTTACTTAACACCTGGTTGCCGCAAGGCAAGGCACGGCAGCAAGCATGTCGTGGATAAGATAGATTGCGTCGTACCTCGGAGCGGCGCGTTTCACGGGTTCACGCGCCATGCACTAGCGTCTTGTTGTCAACGCTCGCCGAAAGATTCGAAGAAATCCTTCATGCGGGCGAAAAAGCCACTCGATTGGGGTGAATTGTCCTGCGAAGAGAGCTGCTCGAACTCCTCCAGCAGTTCGCGCTGGCGGCGCGAAAGGTTCTGCGGAGTCTCGACCGCGGTCTGGATGTAGAGGTCGCCGATGTTGGGCTGACGCAGCACCGGCATGCCCTTGCCCTTGAGACGGAACTGGCGCCCGTTCTGGGTGCCTTCCGGCACCTTCACCTTGGTCTGGGTGCCATCCAGCGTCGTCACCTCGAACGAGCCGCCAAGAGCGGCCGTCGTCATCGAGATCGGCACCTTGCAGTAGAGATCGGCGCCGTCGCGCTGGAAAAACTCGTGCGGCTTGACCGCCAGGAAAATATAGAGATCGCCCGAGGGACCGCCCCGCAGTCCGGCTTCGCCCTCATTGGCAAGACGGATGCGGGTGCCGTCCTCGATGCCGGCCGGGATGTTGACCGACAGCGAGCGTTCCTCGGTGACGCGGCCCTGACCGGCGCATTTCGGGCACGGATCCTTGATCGTCTGGCCGCGGCCCTGGCATTGCGGGCAGGTGCGCTCGATGGAGAAGAAACCTTGCGTGGCGCGCACCTTGCCATGGCCGTTGCACATCGAGCAGGTGACGGGCTGGGTGCCCGGCTTGGCGCCGGTGCCTGAGCATTCCGAGCAGGAGATCGAGGCCGGCACGCGGATCTGCGCGGTCTTGCCGGCAAACGCTTCCTCCAGCGAGATTTCCATATTGTAGCGCAGGTCGGCGCCGCGCTCTCGGCCGCCGGAAGAGCGGCGCTGGCGCCCGCCCATCATGTCGCCGAAAATGTCCTCGAAGATGTCGGCGAAACCGCCGGCGCCAAAGCCTTGTGCGCCGCCATTCATGCCACCCTGTTCGAATGCCGCATGGCCGAAACGGTCGTAAGCCGCGCGCTTCTGCGGGTCCTTCAACGTTTCGTAGGCTTCGTTGATTTCCTTGAACTTGTGTTCGCAGGAATGATCGCCGGGATTGCGGTCGGGGTGGAACTGCATGGCGAGCTTGCGGAAAGCGCTCTTGAGCTCCTTCTCGTCGGCGCCCTTTTGCACGCCCAGCGTCTCGTAGAAATCAGCTTTCATTTTTTCCCGCTGTCCGGATGCTCAATGTCTTCAAGCATTGTTGCGTCGTTTGCCGGCATTGCCGTTTCGATTTAGGTGCGATGAAGCCGCGATGCCAGTGGCGACGCGGGTTTGTGCGTGTTTTTTCGGGAAGACCCGCGCTTTTTCTGCAAGGGGTTGCAAAAAAGCCCGGCCTGATGCCGGGCTTTCCGCATTATCCTGCCGTCAAACGGCTCAGGCCGATTTCTTCTTGTCGTCGTCCTCGTCGATTTCCTCGAAATCGGCATCGACCACGTCGCTGTCCTTGGCGGCATCCGCCTTGGCGTCGGCTTCCGCGGCTTCTTTCTGCGAGGCCTCGTACATGGCCTGGCCGAGCTTCATCGAAACTTCGGCAAGCGCCTGCGACTTGGCTTCGATATCGGCCGCGTCGTCGCCTTCGGCCGCGGTCTTCAGTGCCGCGATCGCATCGGCGATTGCGGTGCGGTCGGCTTCCGAGACCTTGTCGCCATATTCCTTCAGCGACTTCTCGGAAGAATGCACCAGCGCCTCGGCCTGGTTGCGGGCCTCGACCACCGCGCGCCGCTTCTTGTCGGTCTCGGCATTGGCTTCGGCGTCCTTGACCATCTTCTCGATGTCGGCGTCCGAAAGACCACCCGATGCCTGGATGCGGATCTGATGCTCCTTGCCGGTGCCCTTGTCCTTGGCCGAAACGTTGACGATGCCGTTGGCGTCGATGTCGAATGTGACCTCGATCTGCGGCACGCCCCGCGGGGCCGGCGGAATGCCGACCAGGTCGAACTGGCCGAGCGCCTTGTTGTCGGCGGCCATTTCGCGCTCACCCTGGAAGACCCGGATGGTCACGGCCGACTGCGAATCCTCCGCCGTCGAGAACACCTGGCTCTTCTTGGTCGGAATCGTCGTGTTGCGCTCGATCAGTCGCGTAAACACGCCGCCCAGGGTCTCGATGCCGAGCGACAGCGGGGTCACGTCGAGCAGCAGCACGTCCTTGACGTCGCCCTGCAGCACACCGGCCTGGATGGCGGCGCCGAGTGCGACGACCTCATCCGGGTTGACGCCCTTGTGCGGCTCCTTGCCGAAGAACTGCTTCACGATTTCCTGGATCTTGGGCATGCGGGTCATGCCGCCGACCAGCACCACTTCGTCGATCTCGCCGGCCTTCAGGCCGGCATCCTTGAGCGCCGCCTTGCAGGGATCGATGGTGCGCTGGACGAGGTCTTCGACCAGGCTTTCGAACTTGGCGCGCGTCAGCTTCAGCGTCAGGTGCTTCGGCCCGGTCGCGTCGGCGGTGATGAAGGGCAGGTTGATTTCGGTCTGCGTCGTGGACGACAGCTCGATCTTGGCCTTTTCAGCCGCCTCCTTGAGGCGCTGCAGGGCGAGCTTGTCGTTCTTCAGGTCGATGCCCTGTTCCTTCTTGAACTCGGCCGCCAGATACTCGACCAGGCGCATGTCGAAATCCTCGCCGCCGAGGAAGGTATCGCCATTGGTCGACTTCACCTCGAACACGCCGTCGCCGATCTCGAGCACCGAAATGTCGAACGTGCCGCCGCCAAGGTCATAGACTGCAATGGTCTTGCCTTCCTTCTTGTCGAGGCCGTAGGCAAGTGCGGCCGCGGTCGGCTCGTTGATGATGCGCAGCACTTCGAGGCCGGCGATCTTGCCGGCGTCCTTGGTGGCCTGGCGCTGGGCGTCGTTGAAATAGGCCGGAACGGTGATGACCGCCTTCTCGACCTTCTCGCCGAGATAGGCTTCCGCCGTTTCCTTCATCTTCTGCAGGATCATCGCCGAGATCTGGCTGGGCGACTGCTTCTTGCCGCCGGCTTCGACCCAGGCATCGCCATTGTCGCCCTTGACGATCTTGTAGGGGACAAGCTTCTTGTCCTTCTCCGTCACCGGATCGTCATAGCGGCGGCCGATCAGCCGCTTGACCGCGAAGATGGTATTTTCTGGATTTGTGACCGCCTGGCGCTTGGCCGGCTGGCCGACGAGACGTTCGCTGTCGCCGCTGATGGCGACGATGGAAGGCGTCGTGCGCGCGCCTTCCGCATTCTCGATCACCTTGGGCTCCTTGCCATCCATGATGGCGATGCAGGAGTTGGTGGTGCCGAGATCGATACCGATTACTTTTGCCATTTTTCTAGTCTCTCCGCTAAGCAGGCTCTCAGGACCCGGTAAGGCGTTCCGACGAAAGCCCCTGTTCACAAGAAATCCCGTTCCGGCAACCGGCATCCCGGCACCGAACGGCTTGGCGCGTATATAAGAACAGGCAGCATCGCGCGCAAGCATTCTGCGCAAGGCTTCCATGAACCTTTCCACCTCAGCCTGCGACTGACGTCCAGGTGCCGCATGGTGCGGCCCGGAAAGGAAGCCCCCATGACCAGCAACCCTGAGACTCCGCGGTCTCCGGGAACAGCAGAAGCTCGGCGCGGCCACCGCCTTCGGGACGGGGTCGATGCGCTGGGCTTTCCGCTGATTCCGTTGACCGTAGGTAAGAGCAAGCGTATCGTGACTGCGAGGAAAGCAGACAATTCGATCAGGGAAGAACGTGCCGGATCACCGCGCCTTGCTCTGATTTGCGCGGCGACGCCGGATGTTTCTCCCGGGGCTAACGGGGGTAGCTTGATGTCTCGCGTCCGCGGCACGTCCGTGTCTTCTCTTGACGTCGGCCTGTGCCGCACCGCGCGTGCAGGCGGTCTGCTGGCACTGGCACTCGCCACCAGCCTGTGGCTTGGCGGCGCTGCCCTGGCGCAGGAAACCCAGATCATCTATCCCGGCTCGATGGCGGTGACCGGATTTTCCGGCACCATCATTCCCGATTTCGACCAGGGCCTGCCGCCCGGCGTCGATCCGGTCGACGAAACCTTCATCGACACCACGCGCGCCACCTTGCGCGTGTTCGACGTTTCGCATCTTGGCGGCCCGGCGTCGGGTCAGCTCGTCTTCACGCCGCCGCCCTTCGAGGTGACGGCCGGACAGATCGGCCAGGTGTTTGGCGTCACCTATGATGACGGCGTGCGCGACGGCGTCCCGTCGGGCATTCCCAACCTCTATGCCGGCGCGACCTCGCTGCACGGTATCCGTATCGTCACGCCGGATGCCGACGACGACGGCAGGCCGGAGCGGCAGCGCCGGGGCGTGGCCGGCGCCACCTTCATGGAGGGTCAGTTCGGCACCGAAAACGGCGGCGGACCGGGCACCATCTGGAAGATCGATGGCATCACCGGCCAGGTCTCCAAATTCGCCGACCTCGACACCAATAGCGGTCTCGGCCTCGGCAATCTCGGCTTCGATCCCATCCACCGCCAGTTCTTCGCCTCGGACCTCGACACCGGACTCATCCAGCGCATCGACGCCAACGGCACGCTGATCGACGGCTTCGACCATGGTGTTGTCGGACGCCCGACGCATGGGCTGGCTCCGGTCGCCGACGATGGCGCGGTGATGGACATCCAGGGCGCGGCCTTCGATAGCGAGGACCCCGACGGCTGGGGTTACACGCAGGACGAGCGCCGCGTCTGGGCCGTCTCCTATCACGGCGGCAGGCTCTACTATTCGGTCGGCGAAAAGGCGGAAATCTGGTCGGTGGGCATTGCCCGCGACGGCAGCTTTGCCGGCGACCCGCGCTGGGAACTGACGGTCAAGGCCGACAAGGACTACGCCGTCACCGATATCGCCTTCGACAATAGCGGCTTCATGTACCTGGCCCAGCGCGGCCCGGTCGAGAACCGCTACGACTACAGCCAGTTCGCCGATTCCGGCAAGGGCGAGGTCATCCGCTACTGGCGCGAGAGCCCGGACGATCCGGCGACGGAATCGGTCTGGGTGGAAGTGCCGCAGGAATATGCCGTCGGCTTCCCGCAGGGTTTCAGGCAGTCGGCCGGCGGTCTCGACCTGCAATATGGCTATGACGCGGACGGCAATCTCGACACCTCGGTTTGTACCCAGACGCTGGTCAAGTCAGGCGACAAGCTGCGCGACAACCCGATGCTTGCCGAACAGCTCGCCGCCGGCGGGCCGCTGGCGGTGCACGGCGTCCAGATCACGCCCAAGGAACTGGTAAAGCCGGCCAATGTGCCGCCCTTCGGTTCCTGGTTTGTCGACTTCGACGGCTATTTCGAGGACCCCGAAGTGGAAGGCCATGTCGGCGATGTCGCCGTCTGGCGCCCCTGCGAGGGTCGCGCCGGCTATTATGAAGAAATCCCGGGCAGCTATTTGCCACCCTTCTACCCGCCGGACTTTCCACCGCCCGGCAATCTGCCCCCGTGCCTCGACGTAGAGGACGTGCGGTATTTCTGCACGCCGCACGGCCTCGAGGCCGATCTCTATCTCCATGACCATGCCGGCTTCGGCGGCGATTCGCTCAAGGCCCAGCCCTCGATCGAGACAAAGTCCAGGACGCCAGGCGTCGGGGTGACCTCACCCCTGACGCATGCGCCCGGCCAACCCTACACGATCGGCATCACTGGCCACTATCCGGGCGATCGGGTCGATGTCGGGCTCTGCTTCTACAGGAAGTCCGACAAGGACAAGGGTGGCTATTACCCTTGCTGCAAGATGACCTTGCCGCTCAGAACCCCAGCCGTCAGCTGCGAACGTTGAGGAGGCAAAGATGAACATCCTTGCCCAATCCTCGCTCGCAGCTCGCTCGCAAGAAACCGTCGTGGAGACGATCATGAAACCCCTGTCATACGCCAGGCGCGGCGCGCGCTGGCTGATGGCGGCCGGTATCGCGGTCGCTCTCGCGCCCGCACTGCCGGCAATCGCCGCCCAGAACATCCAGGCCACCAGCCCGGATGTGCAGCCATTGCAATTCGACAATCCGCGCGTCATCAATCCGGAGCCCGGGCGCGTGGTGCCCTTCTTTATCAAGACGGGCGGCCAGCGCGGCTGCGATTATGTCGTTTATTCGCTGAGCTTCGGCTTGCGCGGCGATCCGCAAGGCTTTGCCGACCTCGCGGGCAGACTGAACAAGGTCAAGATCGACTTCAAGGACCAGCTTCCGCACGGCCTTGAGATCGTCAACGTGAATGTGTCCGGCGACGGCACGAATTCGTCCGGCGGTCCTCTACCGGGCGCCACGATCAGCAGTTCGGCGAACCCCAACGATACAGCTGAAGTTTCCGACTTCCGGATTTCCGCTTCCGATCTCGACGGCGTCGGTGCGCCGAACGAGCGGGACATCACCTTCAGGATCACGGCCAAGATCGATCATGCGGCGTTTCCCTCGCCGACGATCGTCGACAACCAGGGTCTGATCAAGGTGACCGCCGGACCCGGCACCGGGATCATTATCCCATCGCAGGATCCGGGCAAGCCGGATGACGGCAACATCCTCACCGGCGAGAAGACCTCGATCCGCATCGATTTGACCAAGTGCAACCCGCCACCGCCTCCTCCCGGCAAGGAATGCTTCAAGGTGGAACGCGGCACGGTCGATTGCGTGCCCGGCGGCGGCGCCTTCATCTACCACATGCCGGTCGGCCCCGAGATGGGCGGCAAATGGGTGCAGCTTTCGACCACCACGCCCGGCATCATCATCATCCCCGACACCCAGAAGGTGCCGGCGGGCGGCGGCGTGCTCAACTGGAAGATCGCCGGCGCATCGCCCGGCGACGTCATCCACCTCGTCGTCACCGGCATCGACACCTATGCCGGGCCGAAGGAGGGCTGGGGCCTGTGCTGCACGCAGACCATCGACATCGTCATCCCGCGCGACCAGAGGTGCCCGCCCAAGGATAAGGAGCCGGACCTCAAGGTCGAAAAACGCGCCGATGTCGCGCGCTGCACGATGGCCGGCGGCTGCGATTTCACCATCAGGGTCACCAATGTCGGCACCGGTGCCTATCACGGCAAGATCGTGCTCGACGAGGTGACGCTGCCGGCCGGCTCGACGCTGAGTTCAGGGCCCAATCCGCCTTGGGCCTGCGTGCCTGGCACCACCCCGATGACATGCACCTATCCGGTGACAACGCTCAATCCGGGGGCCTTTGTCGACCTCAAGCTCGGCTTCAAGCCGGCAGGCGGCTGGCAAGGCAGCGTGTTGCGCAATTGCGCCGCCTATGACTACGCGGCCAGCGGCAAGCCGCTGTTCGGCAGCCAGTCCAACGACCGCGGCTGCGCCTCGATCCCGGTCTGCCGGCGCGGCGACCGCAACCCGGACTGCCGGCCGCCGGTCGACAAGAAGGTCGATCTGATCCTCAAGAAGCACGCCCGCGCCGAGATCTGCACGGCCGACGGCGTTTGCAGTTTCGTGATAGACGTCATCAACAACGGCACCGGGACCTATAACGGGCCGCTGACGGTGATCGACACCTATCCCGGCGGCGCGCCGGCCACCTCGACCTTCGGGCCGAGCCCGCCATGGACATGCGGACCGAACGGTCCCGGCCGGTTCCGCTGCGACAACGCTGGGATATCGCTGCCTCCTGGCGCCTCGACGTCGATCGTAGTCAAGGCGGTCATGCCGGCCGGCTATCGGTTGGACACGGTGGAAAACTGCGCCGAGGTGAAGGCCATCCCTGGTGAAGACGACCTCACCAACAACAAAGCCTGTGCCAAGGAACGCATTCGCCATCCCAATGGCGGCAAGCCGGCCTTGCGCATCACCAAGCTGTGCAGCGGCTCGCTTGCAGGGGCCGCGCTGGTCTCCTGCCGCATCACGGTGATCAACGCCGGCACGGCTGCCCCTACCGGTCCGGTGCGGGTCAACGACGCCGCCTCGCTGGTGGCCGGCGGCGCACCCGTCCAGATCCAGACCGTCACATCAGACGGCGCGGAATGGGCGTGCGGACCGGTCCCGGCCAACGCGCTGTCCTGCCAGATACCCGGTGCCGCCATGACACCTGGAACCAGCCGCCACTTCGACGTGACGGTCCGGGCCAATGGCGAGTTCGAGAACTGCGCGCGCGGCTCCTATGGGCCAGCACCCGGAGACGACGTCGTCTATCCGATCGGCCAGGCCTGCGCCAAGGGCGGGGCCCCTTCGACCATCCGCGTGGAAAAGACCGGCGATCGCGAATGCCGGCTCGGCCAGCCCTGTTCGTTCGACATCACCATAACCAATGACGGGACGAGCCCCTTCTCCGGCCCGGTCCGTATCGGTGATGCGATCGGCGTGGAAGGGCTGGGCCGGCTGGATAGTGTTGCCGTTACCTCGATCGACCCGCCATTCGGCTGCTCGCCCGAGCCGGCTACCTTGCCACTGTCCTGCATCGCCAACCTGACGCTCGGCGCCGGGGAAAGCCATACGCATCATGTCACCGTGGTCATTCCCGAAGACGGCCGTCTGGCCAATCTGCAAGGCGATGTCAGCGGCCAGAACTGCGTTGGCGTCCTGTCTCCCGACACGCGGGTGCAAGGCGGCGGCGATGTGCTGCCGCACGACGCGGCCAACGGGCAGGGCGATCGCAGCAAGGCCTATGCCTGCCACCCCTTCACCATCACGCATGAGGTGAAGAAGCAATGCTCGGCAGGTCTTGTCATGAACGGTGCCGGCAGGTGCGTCTGCCCGGAAGGCACCACCTTCCGCAACGGCCAGTGCACGGGCGGCGGCGTCATCGTCGAGCCCAAGCCGAAGCGTTGCGTGCTGCTCGAAGGCCAGATCCGGACCGGGGATGGACGTTGCGTCTGCCCACGTGGAACCGGGCTTGAGAACGGAAAATGTGTCAGGACCGACAACCCCGAGCAGTGCACAATCCGGGGCCAGGTCCACACCGCCGACGGAGGCTGCGTCTGCCCGAAAGGTACGGAAGTCAGGGCCAATGCCTGCCGACCGATCCGGCCGAAGCAGGAGCAGTGCACCATCCGCGGCCAGGTCCACGGCGCCGACGACAATTGCGTCTGCCCGAGGGGTACGGAGATCCGGGACGGCGCCTGCCGGCAGAAGAAGCCGGAACTGGAACAGTGCGACATACGCGGCCAGGTCCATAACAAGCGCGGCGAGTGTGTCTGTCCGCGTGGAACGCAGGTGATCGACGGCGCATGCCGCAGGCAGCAGGTGGAGTGCGCACCGGGCTCGCAGATGGTCAATGGCCAATGCCAGCCGATCATCAAGCGGCGCTGCCCGGAAGGCACGATCGGGCGCTACCCCAACTGCAGGCCGATCCGCCGGCCATCGTTGGAGTTCAACCCGAACTTGCTGAACCCGAACATTCTGCAGCAGCTTATGCCTAGGAGCAAACCCCAGATCGAGCAGCAACAGCAGGATGATCCGGCCAGAAACATCCAGACCTTCAAGCCGTAACCGTCCATGTGACGCCAACCAGAAACCCGCCGGAGCAATCCGGCGGGTTTTTGCTGGGGTCCGGGGCGGCCGGGCCGGCGCAACACGGGCAAGCCCCGCCGGGGCGTCGACCGATCAAGGTACCTGCGCACTCGACAAGTCTCCTGCTGCCCATTAGGCAGTCGATTGAGAGTGGCGGGATGACAGGCGCTCGGAAAGGCCGCAGGATGAGCAAAAAGACCTTGATCGCACCATCGGTGCTTGCGTCCGACTTTTCCCGGCTCGGCGACGAGGTCGAGGCGGTGCTGGCGGCCGGTGCCGACTGGATCCATCTCGATGTGATGGACGGGCATTTCGTGCCCAACATCACCTTCGGCCCGCCGGTGATCAAGGCGATCCGCAACCGTACGAAGGCCTTCTTCGACTGCCATCTGATGATCGCGCCTGCCGATCCCTATCTGGCCGCCTTCGCCGAGGCCGGCTGTGACGGTATGACGGTGCATGCCGAGGCCGGGCCGCACCTCGACCGCTCGCTGCAGACGATCAGGAATCTCGGCAAGAAGGCCGGTGTGTCGCTCAATCCGGCGACGCCCGAAAGCGCCGTCGAATACGTGCTCGACCGCCTCGACCTGATCCTGATCATGACCGTCAATCCGGGTTTCGGCGGCCAAGCCTTCATTCCGGAGATCGTCGACAAGGTGAGACGGGTCAAGGCGCTGATCGGCGACCGGCCGATCCGCATCGAGATCGACGGTGGCGTGTCGGCGGAAACCGCGCCGCTGGTCACCGCCGCCGGGGCCGATGTGCTGGTGGCCGGCGCCGCCATCTTCAAGGGCGGCAGCGTCGAAGCCTACCGGGCAAACATCGAGGCGATCAGGACGGCGGCCGACAAGGCCACTGGCTAGGGCAATTCCAAGAAAAGTCTGTAACGGCTTTCCGTCCGGAATTGCGTGGAAACAAAAGTTGGAGCGGTTCACCGTTTTCCACGAAAACGCTTTGACGCGCCGCGGTCATCCCGCTTCAGTTCCAATAGGCCGGCTAAGGCTCGATCCACCGAGAGCATCGAGCTTGGAAACGGGGCCCGATTCGGTTGTGCTGGTCGTAATTTTGGCGCGCGATAGAGAAGATACATGCGCAGCACACAAAACGCGGGTGGTTCCTGCGTGCATACAAAACATGCTAAGTTTCCGCTGGTTGCAGCCGCGCGGATTTGTGGCACCGGTCGGAGGGGCTGGTATATTTCTTTGTGCTAAAGTATAGTGGCGTGGTCTTCTGTTTCGGACTCGAATTGCCCAAGACGAGAATGGGGGACAAGGAGTCGCTTTGACATACGGAGCTGCCAATCTGAACGGCGACGGCACGGACTCCAAGAGCACGCTTGCCAGCACGGTCTATCATCAACTGCGTGGCGATCTTCTCGGCGGTGCTCTTGAAACGGAAAGCAAGCTGCGGGTCGAGTGGGTTGTTTCCAAATATGGCGCCGGTGCCTCTCCGGTCCGGGAAGCCCTCAATCGCCTTGCCTCGGAGGGACTTCTCGGCCGCCACGACCAGCGTGGCTTTTTCATCATGCCGGTTAGCGCGACGGAGCTCGAAGAGCTGACGCGCACTCGCTGCTGGCTCGAGGAACGGGCGCTGCGCGAATCGATTGCTCACCGCACCGCCGCATGGGAAGAACAACTGGTGCTGGCGTTGCATCGCCTGGGGCGGGCTTCACGTCTTTCGCCGCAGAACCAGTCATCGCTCAATCCGGACTGGGAGAAGTTGCACCGCATATTCCATAGGGTTTTGATTTCAGCCTGCCGGTCGCAATGGCTGGAGGGATTTTGCGATCAGCTTTCCGACCATGCCTACCGCTACCGGCAAATGGCCAATGACGGCGAAGGCATCCCGCGCGACGATTTCGGCGAACACCGGCTGATCGCCGAATGTGCGTTGGACGGCAATGCCGACGGTGCCGTGGAGGCGCTGATCGAGCATTACCAGCTGACCGCGGCCATGTGCTTGGAGCGCTTAAGGCAGGACGAAGACTCAAAGGCTGTCGCCCCGGCCGAACGCGCGCGGCGATAGCAGTTGGGCGTGGACCGTCCGCAAGGCAATCGCTTTTCAGGCTTCGAATTCGCTCGATCCCGAGCATTGGCGCCGCCGACTTCGGCAAATGGTCTCTGCTATAAGGTCTAACCGCGGTTTGCAGTCTTGACGACATCGTCAGGAACCGCGAACTCTTCGCCGCCGTCACTGCGGGAAGACTTTCATGAGCAACCATCTGTTCGACGCCTTCCGGTCCCGGATGCCGGCGGCAGGCCGCCTGTTGATGGAAACCGATGACGGCCGCTCGCTCACCTATGGCGATATGCTGGCGCGATCGGCGCAGATGGCGCACGCGCTTCTGCAGCTGGGTGTCGAACCGGGTGACCGGGTTGCCGTGCAGGTCGAGAAGAGCCCCGAGGCCGTCCTGCTCTATCTCGCTTGTCTGCGCGCCGGCGCCGTCTTCCTGCCGCTCAACACCGCCTACACACTGACCGAACTGGAGTACTTCTTCGGCGACGCCGGACCGCGGCTGGTCGTCTGCGATCCGGCAAGGGCAGCCGACATCGCCGCGCTGGCGCAAAAGACGGGCGCCGCCACCGTGACGCTCGGCAGCGACGGCGAGGGGTCGCTGACCGATCACGCCTCGCGGCTGCCGGCGGGTTTTCTTGATGTGGCACGCGGGCCGGATGATCTCGCGGCAATCCTCTACACGTCGGGGACGACCGGCCGTTCGAAAGGCGCCATGCTCACCCACGAGAATCTCGCCTCGAATGCGCGGGTTCTGGTCGATCACTGGCGCTTCACCAGTGATGACGTGCTGATCCACGCGCTGCCGATTTTCCACACCCACGGCCTGTTCGTCGCCACCAACGTCGTCCTGATGGCAGGCGCTTCCATGCTGTTCGAGCGGAAATTCGACGCAGGCCGCATAGTCTCGCTGTTGCCGCGCGCCACTGCCCTGATGGGTGTGCCAACCTTCTATGTGCGCCTGTTGCAGCAGGAGGGTCTCGACGCCGAGGCGGCAAAAACCATACGTCTGTTCGTTTCCGGCTCGGCGCCGCTGCTGGCCGAAACGCACAAGGCCTGGCGCGAGCGCACCGGCCACGCGATCCTGGAACGCTACGGCATGACCGAGACCAACATGAACACCTCGAACCCTTATGACGGTGAACGGCGCGCCGGAACGGTCGGCTTCCCCTTGCCTGGTGTCGCGTTGCGTATCGCCGATCCAGACACGGGCCGACCGCTTGCCGAGGGCGAGGTCGGCATGATCGAAGTGAAAGGTCCGAATGTTTTCGCTGGTTATTGGCGCATGCCGGAGAAGACCAAGGCGGAATTCCGCGCCGACGGCTTCTTCATATCAGGCGATCTCGGTATGGTCGACGGCGACGGCTATATCCACGTCGTCGGGCGCGGCAAGGACCTGATCATTTCCGGCGGCTACAACATCTATCCGAAGGAAGTCGAAAGTGAGATCGACGCGCTTGACGGAGTTTCGGAAAGCGCCGTCATCGGTGTCGCCCATCCCGATTTCGGCGAAGGCGTCACGGCTGTCGTCGTGCGCGCGCCGGCATCGCGGATAACGGCTGCCGAGATCCTCGGCGCCATCGCCGGGCGTGTGGCAAAATACAAGCATCCGAAGCAGGTGATCTTCGTCGACGAACTGCCGCGCAACACGATGGGGAAGGTGCAGAAGAATCTTTTGCGCGAGGCCTATAAAGATCTCTACACGGCCGGTTAGGGAAGCAATTCAGGAAAGATATGAAACGGTTTTCCCGGTACTGCGTAAAAACAAAGAGTTAGAGCGGTTTCGGCGTTCGTGAGACGGTGAACAGTTCTAGCGAACGCGGCGCTCCGGCATCAGCCAAATCCTGGCTCAGCCAGGGTATATCAGCTCGACGACATGATCGGCGATCGCTAGGCTCGCTGTCAGCCCAGGGCTCTCGATGCCGAATAGGTTGACGATCCGGCCGGCACCATGGTCGGCTGGACCCTGGATCGAGAAATCGGCCGCCGGCTGGCCGGGGCCGGACAATTTTGGCCGGATGCCGGCATAGGCCGGAAGCAGGGCACCGTCGCCAAGATCGGGCCAGTCGCGTCGGATCGCCGCGTAGAAGGTGGCGCTGCGGCCTGGGTCGACGGTGTAGTCCACGCTTTCGACCCATTCGACATCCGGACCGAAGCGCGCGCTGCCGGCAAGATCCAGGGTCAGATGCACGCCGAGCCCGCCATGGACCGGCACTGGATAAATCAGCCGCGAGAAGGGCGACCGGCCCGAGAGCGCAAAATAGTTGCCGCGCGCCAGCCACAGCGGTGGAACGAGGTCTTGCGGGAACCCCTCGATCCGGCGAGCCACGGCCTGCGCATAGAGGCCAGCGGCGTTGATGAAGGCGCCGGCCTGCAACGCATAGGTCTCGCCATCGGCATCCTGTGTGTCGATCCGGATCCCATCGGGTTCAACAGCAGCTCCGGCAACAGTGGTGAGGAAGGCGAAGGATGCACCAGCGGCTTCGGCATCGCCGCGCAACGACAGCATCAGCGCATGGCTGTCGACGATGCCGGTCGATGGTGAAAGCAACGCGCCGGCGCATTGCAGCGCGGGTTCGAGGCTCTCGGCCTCACCACGGGATAACAGTTCGAGGTCGCCAACCCCGCAACTTCGTGCGTTGTCCTGGATCGCCCGCAATCCATCCAACTGGCCGGGCTCAACCGCAACGATCAGCTTGCCGGTGCGCGCGTGAGCGACGCCGTGCTCACGGCAATAGGCATAAAGCCGTTGGCGTCCTTCGACACAGAGCCGGGCCTTCAGGCTTCCCGGCGCATAGTAGATGCCGGCGTGGATGACTTCCGAATTGCGCGAGCTGGTGCCGGTGCCTTCCGAGCCGGCCTGCTCGACCACCACCACTGCGCGACCCGACTGGGCGAGCGCCCTGGCGATGGCGAGCCCGACGACACCTGCGCCAGCGATGACGCAATCGATGTCATTCATGACCGGTCTTCACCGAGCGTTTTCGGAGCCGGTCGCAAAGACCTTGTCGCCGCCGATCCAGACGCTTTTGATGTCGAGATTATCCGACAGCGCAACGATGTCCGCCGCCGTGCCGTTGGCGAAGCGTCCAAGCCGGTGCGACTGGCCGATCGCTTGCGCCGGATAGAGCGAGGCCATGCGCAATGCCTCCGACAGATCCAGTCCGACAATCCGGTGCACGTATCGAACAGCCGAGATCATGTCGAGATCCGCCCCCGCCAACGTGCCGTCGGCAAGCCGAAGGCTGCCGTCCTTGCGATAGATGGTACGGCCGTTCAGCGTGAACGAAGTCATGTCGGTGCCGATCGTCGCCATGGCGTCGCTGACCAGCACGATCTTGCCCGGTCCCTGCTTGGCGCGCAGGGCGATCTTGATGGTGGCGGGATCCACATGGATGCCGTCGGCGATGAGCCCGGCGGAAAATGTGCCGATGTCGATGGCCGCGCCCGCCAGCCCGGGTTCCCGGTTGCCGATCTGGCTCATCGCGTTGAACAAATGGGTGACCATCGATGCACCGGCCTCGGCAAAGGTGCCGGCCGTGGCGTAGCCGGTGTTGGAATGGCCAAGGCTGACGACGATTCCGGCCCTGGCGAGTGCGGCGACGCGCACCGGTTCGACGGATTCCGGTGCGATGGTGGTGAGCAGCACCGGCAGCCTTTGCCGCGTCGCCATAAGCACAGCCTGGTCGCCATCCGTCATTGGCCGGATCAGTGCCGGATCATGCGCGCCCTTGCGGGCGATCGACAGATGTGGGCCCTCGAGATGCAGGCCGAGGAAGCCCGGCACCTTCCGCAGCGCCGCTGCTTCGCCGGCAGCGACAGCGGCGGCGGTGATGGCGGGCGTGTCGGTGATCAGCGTCGGCAGCAGCGCCGTCGTGCCGAACGGCGCATGCGCGCGGCAGATGGTTTCGATCGAGGCGACGTCGGGGTGGTCGTTGAGCATGACGCCGCCGCCGCCATTGACCTGGAGGTCGAGGAATCCCGGCGCCAGCATGCCGCCGCCAGTATCGACGACGCGAATATCGGAAGCAAGGGCGCCTGTGGGCAAGATGGCTTCGACGAGGCCGTCGCGCACGACAAGTGCCGCGCCTTCATGCCAGTCGTCGCCATCGAAGATGCGGGCGCCAGTCAGGGCAAAGCGGGTGCTCATACGGTCTCCGTCACCTTGCGGAGATTGCGCGGCGTGTCCGGATCGAGGCCGCGATGGCGGGCAAAGGCCTCGACGAACATGTAGAAGGAGACGATCAGCGTCAGCGGATCCGTCAGCGGGTGCCCCGTGGCGACATGCGGCAGGCGTACGGCGCGATTGGCAAGTGCGGAGGTCACGAACACCGGCGCACCCTTGGCCGCCAGGCTGTCGGCGGCCTCGGTGATCGACGGTTCGGACGCGTCGCGCGCGGCCAGCGCCAGCACCGGAAAATCGGGGCCGATCAGCGCCAGCGGGCCATGCATGACCTCGGCCGCACTGTATGCCTCGGCATGTATGCCGCAGGTTTCCTTGAATTTCAGCGCCGCCTCGTTGGCCATCGCTGCGGACGGGCCGCGGCCGAGGATGAACAGCGATTTCTGCTTCTCGATCGTCTCTGCCAGCACGCCCATCCAGTCGCAGGCGATCGCCTTGCCGAAATGCTCGGGCAAGCCGGCGAGCGCCGCGAGCAGCGCATCGTCGCCGGTGGCGTGCGCCATCAGGGCGAGCCCGGTTACGGCGGAATTGATGAAGGTCTTGGTTGCCGCCACGCTGCGCTCCGGCCCGGCCAGCATATCGATCGCATAGTCCGAGGCGCGCGCCAGCGGCGAATCGGCGGTGTTAGTGATGGCGATGGTCAGCGCACCACCGGCCCGCGCGGTCTCGGCCATGGCGACGATGTCGGGGCTCTTGCCCGATTGCGAGATCGCCAGGCAGGCCGAGCCGCCGAGCTTCAGCTTCCGGCCATAGATCGAAGCGATCGACGGACCGACCGAAGCGACAGCCAGGCCAGCGGTCAGCTCGACGGCATATTTCATGAAGGTAGCGGCATGGTCGGACGAGCCGCGCGCCACGGTGACCACAAATTGCGGGTCGCGTTCGCGAATGCCGCGCCCGGCCTCGGAGAGCACAACGCCGGAGCCGTCGAGCAGGCGGGCGACAGCCTGCGGGATCTCCTCGATCTCGCGCCGCATATGGGTCATCTCAGTAGACACGGTCGCCTCTGACGACATGGTCGGCACTGTGCTCATGGTCGGCCCTCTTCGCTCGGCGCTGTCAGCCGCAATTCGGCGACGAAATCATAGGCGTCGCCCCTGTAGATGGAGCGGGTGAATTCGATCACCTTGCCGCTCGCCAGATAGGAAATACGTTCGATGTGCAGGCCGGCAATACCTGGCGGGACTTCAAGCAGGCGCGCATCGTCGTCGCCGAGATTGGCGGCGGAGATGCGCTGGACAGCCCGCACCGGCCGATTGCCGTTCGATTCCAGCGCCGCATAGAGCGAGGAGCCTATGGCAGCCGGGTCGGGCAGCACGCTGGCCGATAGCGAGGCGCGCTCGATCGCCAGCGGCGTGTCGTTGGCGATGCGCAGGCGCGCCACCCGCGCCACCAGTTCGCTCGATGACAGGCCGAGCACCATCATTTCGTCGGGCGAGGGCGCGTAAAGGCCGCGGTCGAGCCAGGCAGAACGCACGGCCATGCCGCGCCGCGCCATGTCCTCGGTGAAGGAGGTCAGCCGCGACAGCGACTGCTCGACGCGCTCCATGCGTGGCGCCACGAACGTGCCGGAGCCGTGGCGCTGCACAAGAATGCCGCCCTTGACCAAATCCTGCACCGCCTTGCGAACGGTGACGCGCGAAATGTCGGCCTTGGTGGCGATGTCACGCTCGGAGGGCAGTGCGTCGCCCGGGCCGATCAGGCCACGATTGACCGCGTCCTCGATGCTCTTGCGCAACTGCAGATAGAGCGGCGCGCCGCTTTGCGACGACTGCTTCAGCGTGGCGAAGATCTGGTCGGCGGCATCGCTCATCGCGCCGCCTCCGCTGGTCCCGCGAAAAGGCGGACCGCCATCTGCACGGCGCCGCCCAGCGCGTCGTCGAGCGGCGGCTTCAGCAGCGCCCGGTGGCGCTGGGACAGGCGCGGGGCATAAAGCGGCGCCAGCCCGCCGAGCAGACAGAGCGGCGCGTCGTCCGCTAGGTCCAGCGCGCCGAGCGCGGCTTCGACGTCGGCGATTGCACGGTCGAGGATCCAGTTGGCGACGCTGTCGCCCTTTTCGGCATGCTCGAACACCTTGGGCGCGAAACCGCCGAAATCGCCGGGTTTGGCATTGGTGGTGAATTCGACCACGTCCTCGGGATTGTTGCGGAAAACCGCGAGCATGCTCTGCGTCAGCGGCGAACCCTTGCGGACGCCGTCATAGGCGAGCAGCGTCTGTTCGAGCAGGTCGCGGCCGATGCGGGCGCCACTGCCTTGGTCGCCGACCTGAAAACCCCAGCCGCCGATGGCGCGCGACTTGCCGTTTCTGCGCGCCATATAAGCAGTGCCAGTGCCGAGGATCGCCATGGCGCCGTCGCCTGCGCCGACCGCCCCTTCGAGGGCGATCTCGGCGTCGGTCTCGACGCGGCTGATGCTGAACGGCAGGATCGCTTCGAGCTGTTGCCTGTAGGTGCCGACATTGGCGCCGGCGAGGCCGAGAATGGCAGGGGTTTGCGGGACCAGGTCCGGGTCCTGCCCGGCGGCGAGGAACGCCTGCCGTGCAGCCTCGACGATGTTCGACCGGGCGCCGGTGAGGTCGGTGCGGATATTGGCCGCGCCGCTTTTGGCGCGGCCGACGACAGTGCCGTCCACTGTTGCCAGGGCGGCCCTGCAGCTGGTGCCGCCGCCATCGATACCGAGCACGAAATTCAAGCGATTTCTCCTCCGGGCGGATAATACCAATAAAATACCAATAGCCAAGGGTTAATTTCCGTTTCAAGAGAACTAAGCCGCATTTCATTGGAAACTTTGCACATTTTGCCAGTTCGACGGTTTCCAGCTCGAGAATTCCTTAATGCGTGTGGACAAGTGGTATTTTTTTGGTATTGTTCCGATATCGGAGGAACCGGGATGGCCGAAACGCGCACCGAAGCGCTTCACAGAAATGCCGAGGGACTGGATATCCAGGCCCCGGAAACCATCCTTGCTTCGTTGGCCGACGCGCAGGTCGAAGCCGCGAAAGTCGTCCGCGCCGCTATCCCCTCCATCGCCGGAGCGGCCGAGATCATCGCCCGCAGCCTGAACAACGGCGGAAAGCTTGCCTACGCGGCCGCCGGCAGTTCGGGCCTGATGGCGCTTGCCGATGCGTTGGAACTGCCCGGCACGTTCGGCATCCGGCGCGACCGCATCGCCATCCTGATCGCCGGCGGCGACGAGGCTTTCAGGACATTGGCCGGCGGACCCGAGGATGACACCGAGGAGGCAGCGGCTGCCGTAGCCAGCGCCGGTATCGGCAAGGGCGACTGTCTTATCGCCATTTCCGCCAGCGGCACGACGCCCTACGCGGTGCGCGCCATCCAGGAAGCGCGCGGCCGGGGCGCCGCCACCATCGCCATCGCCAACAACCGCGATTCGCTTCTGCTGCGCCAGGCCGAAACCGCCATCCTGCTCGAAACGCCGCCGGAGCTGATCGCCGGTTCGACACGCATGGGCGCCGGCACCGCGCAGAAGATCGCGCTCAACATGCTGTCGACATTGACCGCCGTTCATCTCGGCCATGTCCATGACGGCTATATGGTCAACCTCATGGCCGACAACATCAAGCTGCGCGACCGCGCGGCGCGCATCGTCGCCGCCATTACCGGGCACGACAAGGACGAGGCGGCGCGGCTGCTCGAAACGAGCGGCGGCGGCGTCAAGACCGCCATTTTGCTTGCCGCCGGCGCCGCCAGCGCCGATGCGGCTGAGAAACTACTGGAAGGAACCGGCCACAAATTGCGGCCGGCGCTTTCCGCGATCGAGGGGAGCAAGGGGTCAAAAGCCACCGTTCTCATCAAAACCGAACCTGAAAAAGGTCAACAGGGAGACTGAGCATGACAACGAAACTACTGACGGCACTGCTTCTGGGCACCAGCATTCTCGGCTCCGCCGGGGTGGCTTATGCCGAGGACGTAACGCTCAACATTGAGAGCTGGCGCGGCGACGACCTTGCCATCTGGAAGGACAAGCTGATCCCGGCTTTCGAAGCCAAGAACCCTGGCATCAAGGTGGTGTTCGCGCCATCGGCTCCGACTGAATATGATGCCGCACTTGGCGCCAAGCTCGCCGCCGGCTCGGCGGGCGACCTGATCACCTGCCGCCCGTTCGACAAGTCGCTTGAGTTGTACAAGAAGGGCAACCTCGCCGATCTCTCGGCGCTGCCCGGCATGGAGAACTTCTCGCCGGTGGCCAAGTCCGCCTGGCAGACCGACGACGGCAAGGTGAGCTTCTGCGTACCGATGGCCTCGGTCATCCACGGCTTCATCTACAACAAGGACGCCTTCGACAAGCTCGGCATCAAGGTGCCGCAGACCCGCGACGAGTTCTTTGCGGCACTCGACAAGATCAAGGCCGACGGCACCTATATCCCGATGGCCATGGGCACCAAGGATCTCTGGGAAGCCGCGACCATGGGCTATCAGAACATCGGCCCCAATTACTGGAAGGGCGAGGAAGGCCGCGCCGCGCTGATCAAGGGCGAGCAGAAGCTGACCGACAAGGACTGGGTCGCGCCGTTTGAGGAACTGGCCAAGTGGAAGCCTTATCTCGGCGACGGCTTCGAAGCCCAGACCTATCCGGACAGCCAGAACCTGTTCACGCTCGGCCGCGCCGCCATCTACCCGGCCGGCTCATGGGAAATCGGCTTGTTCAACACCCAGGCGCAGTTCAAGATGGGCGCCTTCCCGCCGCCGGTCGAGAAGGCCGGCGACACCTGCTACATCTCCGACCATACCGATATCGGCATGGGCCTGAACGCGGCTTCGAAAAACGCCGATGCTGCCAAGACCTTCCTGTCCTGGGTGGCCTCGCCGGATTTCGCCACCATCTACGCCAACGCGCTGCCGGGCTTCTTCAGCCTGAACTCCGCGCCGGTGAAGATGGAAGACCCGCTGGCGCAGGAATTCGTCTCCTGGCGCGGCAAGTGCAAGTCGACGATCCGCTCGACCTATCAGATCCTGTCGCGCGGCACGCCGAACCTCGAGAACGAGACCTGGGTTGAATCGGCCAACGTCATCAACGGCACCGATACGCCCGAAGCTGCCGCCAAGAAGCTGCAGACCGGTCTCGACAGCTGGTATCATCCGGCGAAGTAAGAGCTCCGGCTGAGCGCTGCTTATCTCCCCCCTCGAGGGGGAGATGTCGCCAAAGGCGACAGAGGGGGTCGGTGGAGGCAGGCCGCGACCTGATCGCTGCTGGGAAGCACGGTCAAATGTCGATGGCGCGCTGCCTTGACCGACCCCACCCGCCTCGCTTCGCGAGGCACCCTCCCCTCAAGGGGGAGGGAGGCGCCGCGCCTTTAGCGGTATTCTCCAAGACCTGATCGGCGGGGACCGAACTCATGGCCACAGATATCAGACCGAAGAGACCGTTCCGTTGGCACATCGGCGTCTTCCTGGCGCCGGCGGTGCTCGTCTATACGGCGATCATGATCCTGCCGCTGGCAGGAACTTTGCAGCTGTCGCTGTTCCGCAACATCGAGCAGTCCCAGGTCTTCGTCGGGCTGGCAAATTTTCGCACGCTGTTCGGCGATCCGAACTGGTCGGTGGGTTTCTGGAACGCGCTACGAAACAACGTCTGGTTCTTCATCATCCACATGCTGGTGCAGAACCCGATCGGCGTCATGCTGGCGGCTCTGCTGTCCAGCCCAAGACTGAGATTCGCGGCCTTCTATCGCACGGCGATTTTCGTGCCGACCATCCTGTCCTTCGTCATCGTCGGCTTCGCCTGGAAGCTGATCCTGTCGCCGCTATGGGGCGTGGCGCCGCATATGATGGACCTGGTCGGCCTCAAAAGCCTGTTCACGCCCTGGCTCGGCAAGGAGCAATATGCGCTAACCGCGCTCAGCCTGATCTCGGTTTGGCAGTTCGTCGGCATCCCTATGATGCTGATCTACGCAGCTCTGCTGTCGATCCCCGAAGAGGTGATCGAGGCGGCCGAATGCGATGGCATCACCGGCCTGTCGCAGTTCTGGAAGATCAAGCTGCCGCTGATCCTGCCGTCGATCGGCATCATCTCGATCCTCACCTTCGTCGGCAATTTCAACGCCTTCGACCTGATCTACACCGCGCAAGGCGCGCTCGCCGGACCGAACTATTCGACCGACATTCTCGGCACCTTCCTCTACCGCGCCTTCTTCGGCTTCCAGCTGCAGGTCGGCGACCCCAACATGGGTGCTGCGATCGCGACGATGATGTTCCTGATCATCCTCGGCGGCGTCTGCGTCTACCTCTTCCTCGTGCAGACGCGCCTGCGTCGCTACCAGTTCTGAGGGTCGGAGATGTCACGGCTGAATACTCCCCTCTGGCCTGCCCGTCCTCCGCAGCTGCAGCGCAGATGCTGCGGAGGGTGGACCGGCCATCTCCCCCGCAAGGCGCCTCATCAGGAGACGTCCCAATGAGCACCGCGACCCATTCCCTGCCCCGCACCATCGGCGCCCACGCGATCCTGTTGACCTATACGGCGATCGCATTGTTTCCGGTGGTCCTCGTCATCATGAATTCGTTTAAATCCCGCGCCGGCATTTTTGGCGCGCCGCTGACGCCGCCGACGCCCGGGACTTTCGACCTGATCGGCTACACCACGGTCATCGGCCAGGGCGATTTCATCCACTATTTCCAGAACAGCTTCGTCGTCACCGTCGCTTCCCTGTTCTTCGTGCTGTTGTTCGGCGCCATGGCCGCGTTTGCCCTGTCGGAATACCGGTTTCGCGGCAATTCGCTGATGGGGCTCTACCTGGCGCTCGGCATCATGATCCCGATCCGGCTGGGCACCGTCGCCATCCTGCAATTGATGGTGGCGAGCGGGCTGGTCAACACGCTGACGGCGCTGATCCTGGTCTACACCGCGCAGGGCCTGCCGCTGGCCGTCTTCATCCTGTCGGAATTCATGAAGCAGGTGTCCGACGATTTGAAGAACGCCGGCCGCATCGACGGGCTCTCAGAATACACGATCTTCTTCCGCCTGGTGCTGCCGCTGGTGCGGCCATCGATGGCGACGGTCGCCGTCTTCACCATGATCCCGATCTGGAACGATCTCTGGTTCCCGCTGATCCTGGCGCCGTCGGAAGAGACCAAGACAGTGACGCTCGGCGCGCAATTGTTCCTCGGCCAGTTCGTCACCAACTGGAACGCCATCCTGGCCGCCCTGTCGCTGGCGATCATGCCGGTGCTGATCCTCTACGTCATCTTCTCGCGGCAACTGATCCGCGGCATCACGTCGGGAGCCGTCAAGTGAGTTCGCAAAGTCCCCTTCGCGTCGTCGTCGCCGGCCTCGGCAATATGGGGCGCAGCCATGCGCTGGCCTACCACACCAATCCGGGCTTCGAGATCGCGGCCCTGGTCAACCGCTCCGACGTGCCGTTGCCTGAAGGGCTCTCCGGCTATGGCATCCGTCGTTCCTTCGACGAAACCCTGCGCGACGAAAAGCCCGATGTCGCCTGCATCGCCACCTATTCCGACAGCCATGCCGACTATGCGGTGAAGGCGTTCGAAGCCGGCTGCCATGTCTTCGTCGAAAAACCGCTGGCAACGACGGTGGCCGATGCCAAGCGCGTCGTCGCGGCGGCCAACGCCAACGGCAAGAAGCTGGTGATCGGCTACATCCTGCGCCATCACCCGTCCTGGATCAGGCTGATCGCCGAGGCGCGCAAGCTCGGCGGCCCTTACGTCTTTCGCATGAACCTCAACCAGCAATCCTCAGGCCCCACCTGGGAGACGCACAAGCAGCTAATGCAGACGACCTCGCCGATCGTCGATTGCGGCGTTCACTATCTGGACGTGATGCTGCAGATCACCGACGCCAAGCCTGTCGAGGTGCGCGGCATGGGTGTGCGGCTGACGCAAGACGTCGCGCCGTCGATGTACAATTACGGCCACCTGCAGGTGCTGTTCGACGACGGTTCGGTCGGCTGGTACGAAGCCGGCTGGGGTCCGATGATTTCGGAGACGGCCTTCTTCGTGAAGGACGTCATCTCGCCGAAGGGCTGCGTGTCGATCGTCATGAAGGAAGGCGTCAAGTCCGACGATATCGACACCCACACCAAGACCTCGACCATCCGCCTGCACAATGCGGCAACCGGCGCGGACGGCAAGTTCACCAAAGCCGACGAAATGCTGTCGATGGCAGGCGAACCTGGCCACCAGGACCTCTGCGACCTCGAACAGGCTTTTGTCCTCAAGGCGATCCGCGAGGACATGGATCTCACCAAGCACATGGACGACGCGGTGAAATCGCTCGCGGTCTGTCTCGCTGCCGACGAGAGCGTGCGTAGCGGAAAGGCGGTGCGGTTGTGAGTGCGGAATTATTCTTGGGAATTGCGCTCTACGGCGCCCCCCTCTGGCCTGCCGGCCATCTCCCCCTCAAGGGGGGAGATCAGCTGTCGGCACTGCCTTCGCCAATCACCGAGGTCGAAAAAAGCGCTGCGGCGTCAAAGCTGCCAATCTCCCCCCTTGAGGGGGAGATGGCCGGCAGGCCAGAGGGGGGTGCATTCGCGCCCACATTCCAATCCGGAGGATCGCCGTGGGCTCGCTGAAGATCGAGAATGTGAAGAAGGCCTTCGGTCCGGTCGAGGTGCTGAAGGGCATTGACCTCGAAGTGACGGATGGCGAATTCGTCGTCTTCGTCGGGCCCTCGGGCTGCGGCAAGTCGACCTTGCTCAGGGTGATCGCCGGGCTGGAGGATTCGACCTCGGGCCGGGTGGTCATCGATGGCGGGGATGTGTCCGCCACGCCGCCGGCCAAACGCGGTATCGCCATGGTGTTCCAGACCTACGCGCTTTACCCGCATCTGACGGTGAAGAACAATATGGGCCTCGGCCTCAAGCAAGCCGGCACTCCGGCGCCCGAGATCGACCGCCGCATCGGTATCGCCTCGTCGATGCTGTCGCTGGAGCCCTATCTGGAAAGGCGGCCGGCGGAACTCTCGGGAGGCCAGCGCCAGCGCGTCGCCATCGGCCGCGCGGTGGTGCGCGAGCCCAAGCTGTTTCTCTTCGACGAACCACTGTCGAACCTGGACGCGGCGCTGCGCGTCAACACGCGGCTGGAAATCGCCCAGCTGCATCGCCGCCTGAAGGCAACAATGATCTACGTCACCCACGACCAGGTCGAGGCGATGACGCTTGCCGACAAGATCGTCGTGCTCAATGCCGGCCGGATCGAGCAGATCGGCGGGCCCATGGAGCTCTACAATTCGCCGGCAAATGAATTTGTCGCCGGGTTCATCGGCTCGCCGAAGATGAATTTTGTCGACGGCGCCCGTCTCGGCGAAACGGCCAAGACCATCGGCGTGCGGCCGGAGCATCTGACCGTCGATCCGAAGTCCGGCGCCTGGAAGGGCACGGTGGTGCACGCCGAGCATCTCGGCGCCGACACCAATCTCTATCTCGACTGCGAGAAGGCCGGACTGATCACCGTGCGGATTTTCGGCGTCTATGATGCTGAGCCGGGCGCGACGCTTTACGCAACGCCGGATCCGGCGAAGACATATCGGTTTGGGATGGACGGAAGGGTGCTGAAGTAGATACACGGCGCTTCTCCCTTCCTCTCCCTCCGGAGGGGGGAGAGGTGGCGCCGCGAAGCGGCGACGGAGTGGGGGAAGGCGGTCCTCAAATGCGCCGCCGCTGGCAACTCACCACAGGGTCTCGATCTAGGCGAGGCATCGCCCCGGCTTGACGTAACAACGGAGCAAGGTCGACCCCCACTCCGTCGAGCTTCGCTCGCCACCTCTCCCCCGATCGACGGGGTAGAAGAAGGGCGCGAAACCGTCTTCTCTCCTTCAGAGCACCACAAGGAGAGAACGGAGAAGTTGCGCCTACGCGTCAGCCCTAAACGTCTGCTTCTGCTGGCCGAGCCCTTCGATACCGAGTTCCACAACATCGCCCGCCTTCAAGAACACCGGCGGCTTCATGCCGAGCCCGACACCGGGCGGGGTGCCGGTGGAGATGATGTCGCCGGGGTGCAGCGACATGAATTGGCTGAGATAGGATACCAGATACGCCACGCCGTAGACCATGGTCCTGGTCGAGCCGTTCTGCATGGTCTTGCCGTTGACCGTCAGCCACATTTTGATGTTCTGCGGGTCGGCCACCTCGTCCTTGGTCACCAGCCAGGGGCCGATCGGACCGAACGTGTCGCAGGATTTGCCCTTGGTCCACTGGCCTTGCCGCTCGGCCTGGAAGGCGCGTTCGGAGACGTCGTGCGCCACGCAATAGCCGGCGACATAATCCATCGCATCGGCTTCGCTGACATACTTCGCCGTCTTGCCGATGACCACGCCGAGTTCGACTTCCCAGTCGGTCTTCACCGAGCCGCGCGGGATCAGCACGTCGTCGTCCGGCCCGACGATCGCCGAGCTTGCCTTCATGAAGATGATGGGCTCCGGCGGCACGGTGGCGCCGGTCTCGGCGGCGTGGTCGGAATAATTGAGGCCGATGCAGATGAACTTGCCGGTGCCGGCAACGCAGGCGCCGATGCGGGGCTTGCCGGAAACCGCCGGCAGCGACTGCGGATCGAGCTTCGCCAGCGTCGCCAGCGATGCCGGATCGAGCGCCTTGCCGCCGATGTCGGCGACGTGGCCGGTAAGATCACGGACCGTTCCATCCGCATCGAGCAGGCCGGGGCGTTCGCTTCCCGCCTCGCCATAGCGCAGCAGCTTCATGGTATGTCTCCTCAGTCAGATTGGTTCAGATCGACCAGCCACCGTCGATATTATAAGCCTGCCCTGACGTATAGGTGGCGCCGGCCAGATAGACGGCGAGATCGGCGATTTCCTCCGGGGTGCCGAGCCGGCCCATCGGCTGGCGGGCGATGAAGGCGGCGCGGGCCGCTTCATAATCGCCCTGCGCATGCATGCGGTCCTCCAGCGACGGGCTCTCGACCGTGCCGGGGCAGATGGCGTTGCAGCGTATGCCCTTGCCGACATAATCGGCGGCGATTGCCTTGGTCAGGCCGACCACCGCGGCCTTGGTGACGCCATAAGCGAAACGGTTCGGCACGCCCTTGGTCGAGCCGGCCAGCGACGCCATGTTGATGATCGCGCCGTCGCCGCGCTCCAGCATGCCGGGCAGGACGGCACGGATCGTGCGGATCATGGCGCGGACATTGAGATTGAAGGCGAAATCGAGATCGGCATCCTTCATTTCGAGGATCGAGCCGGAGTGGACGAAACCGGCGCAGTTGAACAGCACGTCGACGGCACCGATTTCGGCAAAGGCGGCGTTGACGGCCTCGTCGTTGAGCACGTCCAGCTTACGGGTCTGGATGCCGGAGTCCTTGGCCAGTTCCGCCAGCAGCGTCTCATTGATGTCGGTGGCGTAGACGGTGGCACCAGCGTTGGCGAAGGTCAGCGCGCTCGCCTTGCCGATGCCTTGCGCCGCTGCCGTGACGACAACGACCTTGCCTGCCAGATCCGCCATGTTTTTCTCCTCCTGGGTCATCTGGCGTTATCGGCGGCCGGCCGGGGCGTCATGTGCCAGTCAGGCGCCACTATGCGGCCTGCGCCGCGTCAGTTCACAGATAAAGATGTTTTTTCTCGTTAAAGAACATGCTCCCAGGCGTCAAGCCCGAACGCGATCACCATAGCGGCAACACCGTACACGCTCAGTCTCCGTAAGGCACCCAAACGTTTTTCACCTCGACGGCGCGCCGCAGGAAAGCATCGCCGGCCGCCTCGCCGGATGCCCAGTCGAGGCTGCGGCCATTGCCGCTCCAGACGCGCTTGAGGTTGCCGACGGACTCGGCTTCCGCGTTGGCGCAGGTCTCGGCATCGGCAAACACCCAGAGCCCGTCGACATCGTCGTGCTTGGCCAGTACGCCGGCGAGTTCCGCCGTGCGGCCGGTGACGATGTTGATGGCGCCGGCCGGCACGTCGGAATATTCGATGACCTGATAGAGGTCGGTGGCCAGCAGCGGATAGCGCTCGGAGGGCACGGCGATCACCGTGTTGCCCATGGCCAGCGCCGGCACGACCAGCGAGATCAAGCCGAGCAGCGGCGATGTATCGGGCGCGACGATCCCGACGACGCCAACCGGCTCGTGCAGCGCCAGTGTCACGGCACGGGCCGGCGGCTGGTGCACGCGGCCCTCGAACTTGTCGGCAAGCCCTGCATAGAGGAACAGCCGTTCGATCGACAGCTCAACCTCGTCGCGCGCCGCCTTGGCGCTGGTGCCGGTCAGTTCCGTGAGGCGAGCGGCGAACTCGCTTGCACGGCCGGAAAGGTTCTCGGCCAGATAATACAGCACCTGGGAACGGTTGTAGGCGGTCGCTTCCGGCCAGGCCTTACAGGCGCGGGCGGCTGAAACGGCGTCGCGGATGTCCTTGCGACTGCCGAGCCCGACCTCGCCCGCGAGCTTGCCCTTCGCGGTGGCGATCGCCAGTGAATAGTTGCCGTCCGGCCGTACCTGCTTGCCGCCGATGAAAAGTTTGGCCGTGCGATCGATCGCCGCGCCGTCGACCTGTTCGACAGGCTGCGCGGATGTCGTCGCCGGCTTGATGGCCGGACCGAGCGGCAGTTTTGCCGAGAGATATTCGAACATGCCCTCGCGCCCGCCTTCCCGACCGAAACCGCTCTCGCGGTAGCCGCCGAAGCCGCAGGCGGCGTCGAACATGTTGGTGCCGTTGATCCAGACGACGCCGGCCTTCAATTGCGGCGCAACGTGGAGAGCGAGATTGACGTTCTCGCTCCACACGGAGGCGGCCAAGCCGTAGCGGGTGTTGTTGGCGAGCTCGATCGCTTCCTCGGTGTTGCGGAAGGTCATGGTCGCGAGCACCGGGCCGAACACCTCTTCCTGGGCAAGAATGTTAGCCGGCGAAACGCCAGTAGCGAGCGTCGGCAGGTGATAATAGCCGGAAGACGGCAGTGCTGCATCCGGCTGCCAGCATACCGCGCCCTGCCGGGCACCTTCGGCGACCAGGCCCTTGACGCGGTCGAGCTGCGTCAAGTCGACCAGCGGGCCGATATCGGTGTTCTTGTCGAGCGGACTGCCGACGCGCAGCCGGCTCATTCTGACCTTGACCTTGGCGATCAGGGCTTCGGCGATGCCTTCCTGCACGAGCAGCCGCGAACCCGCACAGCAGACCTGGCCCTGGTTGAACCAGATGCCATCGACCAGGCCTTCGACGGCGCTGTCGAGATCGGCATCCTCGAAAACGACGAAGGCCGACTTGCCGCCGAGTTCCAGCGACAGTTTTTTGCCCGATCCAGCCGTGGCTTTCCGGATGATCTTGCCCACTTCCGAAGAACCGGTGAAGGCGATCTTCTGGATGCCGGGGTGGTTGACGATGGCCGCGCCCGCTTCCGGTCCGCCCTGCACGATGTTCACGACGCCTTTCGGCACGCCGGCGCGTTCACAGATTTCGGCGAACAGGATTGATGTCAGCGGCGTGAACTCGGCCGGTTTCAGTATCACCGTGCAGCCGGCGGCGAGCGCCGGCGCGATCTTCCAGGCCAGCATCAGCAGCGGAAAATTCCACGGAATGATCTGGCCGACGACGCCGACGCCCTTGTGGCCGGGGAAATCCCTGTCCAGCGCCTGCGCCCAGCCGGCATGGTGGATGAAATGGCGGATGGCCAGCGGCACGTCGATGTCTCGGCTTTCGCGGATCGGCTTGCCATTGTCGATTGTCTCAAGCACCGCGAACAGGCGCTGGTGGCGCTGCATGGCGCGGCCGATGGCGTAAAGCACTTTCGCGCGCTGGTAGCCCGAAGAGGCCGACCATTTCGGCAGCGCCTTGGTAGCCGCCGAAACCGCGGCATCGATATCGGCGGCGTTGGCATCCGAGACCTTGGCCAGCAGCCCGCCGGATGACGGTTCGCTGGTATCGAACGTCTTGCCGCCGGAAGCGGCTTTCCAGTCGCCGCCGATGAACAGTGCCTTGGAAAAATCGCACGCGGCAAGCCAGGCATCCGCCTCGTTGCGGGCCTCCGGCGCCGGGCCGTATTCCATGGCGTGATAGCGTTCGAGGATGTTCATCAGGTGCCTCCTTCACCTCCCGCTTGTGGGGAGGGATCGATCGGCAAGGCCGATCGGGGTGGGGGATGGGGCGCTCACGCCATGGCGTGGCGATGATTGGCCGAATAATGCCCGGTCAGATGATGCTCGAGCTGCCGCTCGATGTCGGTCAGAAGGCTCGACGCGCCGAAGCGGAACAAGGTCGGCTCCAGCCACGGCCGGCCGAGCTCTTCCTTCATCAGCACCAGCCAATCGAGCGAGGCTTTTGCGGTTGAAATGCCGCCGGCGGGTTTGAAGCCGATGAGATAACCCGTCTCCTCGAAATAGGCCCTGATGGCGCGCACCATGGCCAGCCCAACCGGCAGCGTGGCGTTGACGCTCTCCTTGCCGGTCGAGGTCTTGATGAAGTCGGCGCCCGCCATCATCGCCACCATCGAGGCCAGCATGACATTGCGCAGCGTGGCGAGGTCGCCGGTGCCGAGAATGACCTTCAGATGCGCGTCGCCGCAGGCGGCACGCATCGAGACGATCTCATTGTAGAGCTCGCGCCATTTGGCGCCGAACACCAGGCCGCGTGGAATGACGACGTCGATCTCGTCGGCGCCGTCCTTCACGGAGGCCTCTATTTCCTGCAGGCGGGTGGAGAGCGGCGCAAGGCCATGCGGGAAGGCTGTGGAGACGGCGGCGACATGGATACCGGTGCCGCGCACGGCGTCGACAGCGGTGGCGACGAAGGGGTGGTAGACGCAGATCGCGGCCGGGCGGATGGTTTCGCCGGAAATGCCGAGACCCTCGACGATGTCGCGGCGGAACGGGTTGATCGCCTTGGCGCAGAGCCGGCGCACGCGCTCCTCGGTGTCGTTGGAGTTCAGCGTCGTCAAATCCATGCAGGCGACGGCGCGCAGCAGCCAGGCCGCCTGGTTGTCGGCCTTGATCGAGCGCCGCTTGGTGAGGCTGGCGACGCGCCGTTCCAGCGCCGAGCGGTTGACGCTGCGTACCGATTCCATGAAGCCGAGGTCGAGCTTCATGCCGGGGTTGCGCGCGATGCGGTGGTCCAGCGGGATGGGGGTGTTGGCGGCGGCACGCGCAGGCAGCGGCGTCACCTTGGACGAGCCAAGCTCGGCTTCGCGGATTGTGCTGCTCATCTCCTGCCCTTTCATTCAGCGACGTGCGCCGAAGATAGCCCGTGAATTGACGCTTCACGAGTCCTCAAGCGAGGGATAGCCGAAAAAGGCTGCGAAAGCAGCTAGTTTTTGACCGAAAGGTCAAAACTCGTTTTTGAGCGAGGCGCTGGTCTCAGCCGACGAAAGCGCGCTCGACCACGAATGTCGCCGGATGGCTGAGCGAGCCTTCCTTGAAACCAAGGCTCTCGGCCAGCTCCTTGACGTCCTTGAGCATATGCATCGAGCCGCATATCATGATGCGGTCCGTCTCGGGATCGAGCTTGTCGATGCCGAGATCGGTGTAGAACTTGCCGGAGCCGATCAGCGCGGTGATGCGGCCCATGCGCGGCGACTCTTCGCGCGTCGTCGAATTGTAGAGGGTGACGCGGCCACCGGTCAGCTCGCCGATCAACGGATCGCTTTCGAGCGCCGCGACCAGTTCCTGGCCGTAGGTGAGTTCTGCGATGTCGCGGCAGGTGTGGGTCAGGATCACCTGCTCGAATTTTTCGTAGGTGTCCGGGTCGCGCAGCAGGCTGGCGAAAGGCGCGATGCCGGTGCCGGTCGAGATCATGAACAGCCGCTTGGCCGGGGTCAGCGCATCGAGCACCAGTGTACCGGTCGATTTCTGGCGCATGATGACGGTGTCGCCGACCTGGATCTTCTGCAACTCCGAGGTCAGCGGGCCGTCCGGCACCTTGATCGAGAAGAATTCCAGCTCGTCGTCCCAGGCCGGGCTGGCAACCGAATAGGCGCGGTACACCGGCTTCTCGGCATTGGGCAGGCCGATCATGACGAACTCGCCGGAGCGGAAGCGCAGCGACTGCGGGCGGGTGATGCGGAACGAGAACAGCCGGTCGGTGTAGTGCTTCACCGAGACGACGGTCTCGGCATAGACATTGGCCGGTATTGGGAATTGCAGCGGGCGGGCGCCGGCGATGTTGAGAGCGGATGTGGTGTTCATCAAATCCAACCTTGTGGCCAGCTGCGGACGTGGGCGCCAAACTTTTCCTGCGCGCCCGGACCAGTCAGGTCCCGACGCGCTGTTCCCACACTTCGAAGCTTGGAGAAGCGGGTAAGCTCTTGTGTCCGGAATTTATTAGTATACAAACGATATTTGCGTCAAGACGCTACCGTAAAACACCTTTCCAAACTGTGACATATCCGTAGTCTCAGCGTTTCGGGTTTCGACAATGAAAGAGAATTTTTCGGTGCGGCGGCCAGATTCTCAAGCCAGCGTCGTCGCCGGCATCGATGTCGGCGGAACTTTCACCGACCTGCTTCTGATCGATGGCAAGGACGGTGGCAAGGTGCACATCGCCAAAACCCCGACCACGGTCGACAACCAGGCTTTCGGCGTCGTTTCGGCACTCGGCGCCACCGGATTTGCCATCGCCGGCATCGACCTCATCGTGCACGGTACGACCACGACCACCAATGCCGTGCTCGAGCGCCGGCTGGCGAAAACCGGCATGATCACCACGCGCGGCTTTCGTGACGTGATCGAACTCGGCCGGCGCACGCGACCCCAAGCCTATGGCATGACCGGCAGCTTCGTGCCGATCATCGCGCGCGATCTCAGGCTCGAAGTGTCGGAGCGCGTCGAGGCATCGGGCGCCGTTCGCACGCCGCTCGACGAGGCCGAAATGCGCGCGGCTGTGAAGACGCTGATCGCGGCCGGCTGCGAATCCCTCGTCATCCATTTCCTGCATTCCTACGCCAACCCCACGCATGAGCGGCGCGCCGCCGAAATCGCCGCCGAAGCCTGGCCGAACGGCTACATCACGACAGGCCATGCCCTGCTGTCGGAGGCGCGCGAATTCGAGCGCGGCGTCACCGCTTCGGTCAATGCGTCGGTGCAGCCGATCCTCGAACGCTATGTCGAGCGGCTGCGCAAGGAGTTGGCGGCAAAGGGCTATGCACGCGACTTCCTGATCATGAACGGCAATGGCGGCATGATCTCGGCCCGCTTCGTCACACGGGAATCGGCCAAGACGGTCATGTCCGGTCCGGCCTCGGGCGTTATCGCCGCCGCCTATACCGGCAAGCGTGCCGGCTTCGAAAATCTCGTCACCTACGACATGGGCGGCACTTCGACCGACGTGGCGCTGATCCGCAACGCCGAACCGGCGGTATCGAACGAGATCGAGATCGAATATGCGATGCCGATCCACGTGCCGATGGTGGCGGTGCACACGGTCGGCGCCGGCGGCGGTTCGATCGCCCGCGTCGATGCCGCCGGCTTGATCCAGATCGGCCCGGAAAGCGCCGGCGCCAATCCCGGCCCGATCTGCTACGGGCGCGGCGGCCTGGAGCCGACCATCACCGACGCAAATCTGGTGCTCGGCCGGCTGGCGCCGAAGAAGCTGCTTGCCGTCGAAAATCCAGTCACCGTCGAGCGTGTCACCGGTATCTTCGAGGACAGGATAGGCAAGGCCACCGGCCTGTCCGGGGTCGAGGCGGCCGGTGCGGTGCTGCGGCTGGGCAACATGAAAATGGCCGGCGCCATCCGCATGGTCTCGGTGTCGCGCGGCCATGATCCGCGCGATTTCGCGCTGTTCGCCTTCGGCGGTGCCGGGCCGCTGCATGCGACCGCCCTGGCCCGCGAACTCGGCCTGCCCCGGGTGTTGGTACCCGCCCGGCCCGGCATCACCAACGCGCTCGGCTGCGTCGTCGCCGATCTGCGCCATGATTTCGTCAACACAGTCAACCAGCCGGTGGCTGTTCTCGACGAAGCCCAACTCCACGCGGTATTGGAACGGCATCGAAACGAAGGCGAGGAGCTGATCGGCAAGGAAGCGGTGAAGCCGCAGACGATCCGTGTCACCCATTCCGCCGACATGCAGTTCGTCGGTCAGACTCACATCATCAATGTGGCGCTGCCGTCCTCGTCGGTAACGCGGCACGAGTTGCAAGCCCTGTTCGAAAAGGCCTATTTCGCCCGCTTCAAGGTCGAGCTGCCGGAAATCCGCGCCAATCTGGTCAACCTGAACACGTCCGTGACGGGTGTCAGGCCAGCGATCGATCTGTCGCGGCTTATCGATCCGGCCGGGCGGGCAACGACGCTCGATGAGGCGCGGCGCGAGATCCGGCCGGTCTGGTACAGCGGACGCTGGCACGACACACCGGTGTATGTCAGGGAAAAGCTTCCGCTCGACGCGGTCGTCGAAGGGCCCGCGATCCTCGAACAGATGGACGCTACCACCGTGCTCGAACCCGGCGACCGCGCCCGCTCGGACGTCGACGGCAACATCATCATCGACATCGGCGAGGCCTGACAATGCCAGCTTTAAAAGGGGCAAAGCTCGACGCCATCACGCTTTCGGTTCTCCAGGCGGCCTTGCAGCAGGTCTGCGACGAGATGGACCTGACGTTTTCCCGCGCCGCCTTCTCGCCGGTCATCGCCGAGGCCAACGACCGCTCCGACGGCATCTATTCCGCCGTTGACGGCTCGCTGATCGCGCAAGGCAGCCAAGGCCTGCCGGTTTTCGTGGGCGTCATGCAATACTCGACCAAAACGGTGATCGAGATGATCGCCGACGGCCGCTGCCTGGCGCCCGAACCCGGCGATATCTACATCGTCAACGACCCCTATCTCGGCGGCACCCATCTGATGGATGTGCGCTTCGTCATGCCGGTCTACCGCGCGGGAAAAATCTTCTGCTGGCTGTCCAACACCGGCCATTGGCCCGACATTGGCGGCTCGGTGCCGGGCGGTTTTTCCGCATCGGCAACGGCGGTCGAGCAGGAAGGCTTGCGGCTGCCGCCGGTCAAACTGTTCAAGAAGGGTCTGCTCGACGCGGAAATCTACGCCATCATCTGTTCCAACATCCGCGTCGCCGACCAGCGCATCGGCGACATCCGCGCCCAGGCCGCCGCATTGCTGATCGGCCAGGACCGGCTTGACGGAATCCTGGATCGTTACGGTGACGAAACAGTTGTGGAGGCGATCGCCGAATTGCGCCGCCGCGCCGCCGAACAGATGCGCGCCCACATCTCGGCGATCCCCGATGGCACCTACCGCTCGAAGGCGTTTGTCGATTCCGACGGCGTGGTCAACGAGCCGCTGACCATCGCACTCGCCATCGAGAAGGAGGGCGACATGCTCACCTTCGATTTTGCCGGCTCGTCAAAGCCATGCGCCGGGCCGATGAACAGCGTGCTGGCGACGACCTTGTCGTCGGTCTATCTCGCCATGCGCCATATTTTCCCGGATGTGCCGATCAGCGCCGGTGCGTTTGAACCCCTGGTCGTCAAGCGGCCGGAAGGTACCTTCCTCGACGCCAAATATCCGCGGCCCGTTTCCGGCTGCGCCGCGGAGGTGTCGCAGCGCATCGCCGAGGCGGTGTTCGCGGCCATGGTGCAGGCATTGCCCGACAAGGTGACGGCGGCGCCCGCCGGTTCCAGCGGCAATTTCGCGCTCGGCGGCAACGATCCGGCGCGCGGCCGCGACTACGTCATGTACCAGATCTCCGGCGGCGGCTATGGCGGTAACGCGGACCATGACGGCCTGACCAATGGCTGCTCGACCATCGGCATCTCCAAGTCGCCGCCGGTCGAGATCATGGAACAGGCTTTTCCGGTGCTCTACCGCCACTATGCGTTGCGCGAGGGCTCCGGTGGGGCCGGCAAGCATCGCGGCGGCTTTGGCTTGGCCTATGAGGTCGAGATCCTGCGTGGCGATGCACGCGCCTCTTTCGTCATGGACCACGGCCGGTTCGGCCCGCAAGGCGCGCTCGGCGGCAAGGACGGCGCACCGAACACCGTGACCGTCTTCCGAAACGGCGAGGAACATGTGCCGCCACATCTCTCCAAGGAGCAGGACATCGCGCTCACGGCCGGCGACCGCGTGCGTGTCGGCACGCCCGGTGGCGGTGGCTACGGCGATCCGCTGGAGCGCGACCCGGAATTGATAGCTCAGGACGTCAGGCTTGGTTATTACACGGCAGAGCAAGCCAGGGAGATGTTTGGGGCCGCGTGAGAACGGTCGCTCGCGACACCGATCCCGCTTTTCGATCCGGAAGGAGCCAGGCTGCGTGGCTGGCATTGCTTGTCCCGGAAATCGTTTTGGCCTCCCCTCCGGGGTTATGATATGATTTCCAAATGAAATCTCCTGGTTCCAGAATCAACCGCTCGGCCAAGACCGGCCAGTTCGTGCTGACGAGCGCGCGTGGCGAGAAGATCAGCGCGGTGGAAGGTATGAAGCTGTCGCCCCGCATGAGAGAGGTCCTCAGCCTAGGTGTGCGGCGCGGATTATCCGGCGATGAGCGGCGTTCGCTCATTAAGGAAGAAATCCGCAAGAAGAAATAGACGTTGGTCTACGCTGCCGAGTTCGATCCGCTCTGCTACCCCGGCACGTCGGTGCTCATCAATTTGCTGGACATCCGAGATCAGGCCAAACTTGACGAGGTCGAGCTCGCTCTGTTCCTGACTCGCGCCGACGAGCCCTTGCCGGCGGGCGAACTCGACTTCCAGCACTACCTTAGCCTGCATAGGCACCTGTTTCAGGACGTATATGCCTGGGCCGGTCAGGTGCGCAGTATTCGCATCGGCAAAGGCGGCAGCTGGTTCTGTTATCCCGAACACATCGCCAGCGAGATGGCCCGAGTGTTCCGCGAACTCGGGAACCCCGATCGTCTGGCGGATCTTGAAAGCACTCGGTTTGCCAGTCTCGTGGCGCACGTCGTCGCCGAAATCAATGCCGTGCATCCGTTTCGCGAAGGCAATGGGCGCACCCAGCTCACATTCCTCGCCATGCTTGCCGAGCATGCAGGCTTCACGTTCAACGCAGACATTCTCGACCGTGATCGCGTAATCCAGGCCATGATCGACAGTTTCAGCGGTTCCGAAGCGCCTCTGCAGGCTCTTATCGAAGACATCATCGCCTAGCTCGCCGGTCCAGTCTCTATCCTCGCCGATCCAGCCTCGCCACCAAGCGGTCGCCGGCCCACTGGATGCCGCAGACCAGGATGATCAGCACGATGACCACGGCAATCATCACCGACGTCTCGAACCGCTGATAGCCGTAGCGGATGGCGAGGTCGCCGAGCCCGCCGGCACCGATGGCTCCCGCCATGGCCGAAGCGCCGATCAGCGTCACCAGCGTCACGGTGAAGCCGGCGACGATGCCGGGCAGCGCTTCGGGCACCAGCACCTCGCGGATGATCGTCCAGCGGTTGCCGCCCATGGCGCGCGCCGCTTCGATCAGCCCGTGGTCGACCTCGCGCAGCGACACTTCGGCGATGCGCGCATAGTAGGGCGTAGCGGCGATCGACAGCGGCACGATGGCCGCCCAGGTGCCGATCGAGGTGCCGACGATCAGCCGCGTCACCGGGATCAGCGCCACCAGAAGGATGATGAACGGCACCGAGCGGAAGCCGTTGATCACGGCACCGAGCACGCGGTTCACCCACAGGCTTTCGGCGATGCCGCCACGCTCTGTCGCAATCAAAGCGAGACCAAGCGGCAGGCCGAAAACGAGCGAGATCAGGCCGGATGCGGCCGTCACCAGCACCGTTTCCCAGATCGAACGCAGCAGGAGTTCAAACAGAACTGGCGACATGGCCAAGCACCTCCACCCGCGCCTGGCGAGCCTTCAGGAATGTGATTACTTCAGCGAGGTGATCTGCATCGCTGCCCGGGACAGACAGGAAGAGCGTGCCGACCGGTTGCTGCTGGACATGATCGATGCCGCCGTGGACAAGGCGGAAGGAGCCTGGCACGGCAGCGGCAAGGTCGGACAGCAGCGGACTACGCGCTGCGTCGCCGGCCACGTCGACGCGCAGGATGGTTTCAGCTCCGGCCGCCGGCACCAGCCGGATGGCCAGTTCGGCCGGCAGTTGCGGCCGGATAGCACCAAGCAGGCTCCTTGTGATGCCGGAACGCGGGTCGGCGAATACCGACCAGACCGGCCCTTCCTCGACGATGCGTCCTGCATCGATCACCGCCACCCGGTCGGCGATCGAGCGGATCACCTCCATTTCATGGGTGATGAGCAGGATGGTCAAGCCAAGCTGCCGGTTGATGTCTTTCAGCAAGGCGAGAATGGACCGCGTCGTCTCCGGATCGAGCGCCGAGGTCGCTTCGTCCGACAGCAGCAGCGCCGGCCGCGCGGCAAGCGCCCTGGCGATGCCGACGCGCTGCTTCTGTCCGCCCGACAGCGACGCCGGATATGCTTTTGCCTTCTCCGACAGTCCGACCAGTTCAAGCAACTCAGCGGCGCGCTGCAACCGCTCCGCCTTCGGGCGGCCCTCGATCTTGAGCGGCAGCGCCACATTGTCCTCTACGGTCTTGGCCGACAGCAGGTTGAAATGCTGGAAGATCATTCCGATGCGCCGCCGCAGCGGCTGCAAATCGCGCTCGCCGAGCCGGCTGATCTCGCGGCCCTCGATGAACACTTCGCCGGAATCCGGCCGTTCCAGCCCGTTCAGGCAGCGGATCAGCGTCGATTTGCCGGCGCCGCTGCGGCCGATGATGCCGAGAATCTCGCCCTTGCGCACGGTCAGCGAGACGCCATCGAGTGCCGGCGTGACGCCGAAGCGGCGCCTCAGCTCGACGAGGCGCACCACATCGTGCGGCGTCGTGCTCGGAGAATCCGCGGTCTCGGCGGTTGCGGTGACATGCTGGTTCATTCGCGGCCCTGTTCTCATGATCCGCTAAACGCGAACGCGGCCCGCGCCTTGCGCGCGGACCGCCATGATGGATGACGCCTGCCGGCGCCGACCTTCTCAGTAGGCGCTGAGGCCGGTCCCCTTGTAAACCTTGTCGAACTCGGCCTTCACCGCCTCGTTCTGGTAGGAGGCAACCAGCGTCTTCACCCAGGGCTCGTTCTCGCTGCCGGCCTTCACCGCGATGAAGTTGCGGTAGGGATTGTCGGCGATCGGCTCCTGCGCGATGCGGTTTTCCGGCGTCAGGCCGCTTTTCAGCGCCCAGTCGGTGTTGACCACGGCGGCGTCGAGATCCTCGACCGACCGCCCGACGATGCCCGCATCCAATTCCTTGATCTCGACCTTCTTCGCGTTCTCAGCGATGTCGGCGGTGGTGGCGAGAATGCCGGTGCCGTCCTTGAGTTTGATCACGCCCTCGTTCTGCAGCACGCGCAGCGCCCGGCCTTCATTGGACGGGTCGTTCGGAACGCCGATGACCGCGCCCTCTGGCAGGTCGGCGACCTTGGTGTACTTCTTGGAGTAAAGGCCGATCGGCCAGACGCCGGTATAGCCGACGCGCACGATATGGTAGCCTTGCGTCTTGATCTGGTTGTCGAGATAGGGCTGGTGCTGGAAGGCATTGGCGTCGATTTCGCCGCGCTCGAGCGCCTCGTTGGGCTGGGTGTAGTCGTTGAACACCACGGTCTCGATGGTCAGGCCCTTTTCGGCTGCCTGAGCGACGACGACGCGCCAGACATCCTCGTCTTCGCCGCTGATGATGCCGACCTTGATCGCCTTCTTGTCTTCGGCGAACGACGCACCGGGCGCCATCAGGCTGCCGATCGCGACAGCCGATGCGAACAGCAGAGCGAGGCCACTGCGGCGGTTGATGGCTGACCAAAGGGAAGATGGCAAAGTGTTCTTGAAATCGGACATTGTTGATCTCTGCAGTTGTGAAGTCGTGGCGGCCAAGCGGTTTACCTAGCCTTGGTCACATCATCAGAAATTCTATCACTCATATCAAAGAACGGCGTTTCTCGGCTTGGCCGAAGCCGGGAATATTCTCTCAAAAATTTCACGGCAGCGAGCACAGGACGCCACCGGTCCGCCCGCAACCGTGCCCGAGAGGAAGGTCGGATTCTCGGAGGCCCCGCGGCCGAGTCGCCCGACGGTAGCGCCGTCCGGCTCGGCTCTGATCGACGCCCTCTCACCCGAGTGCCGCGTCATCTATGACGACACCGAACAGCGCTTCGGACATGACAGGCTGGAGCAGCCCCGGCGCGCAGACACCTAGCGCGCTTCCCGCGTCTTGCGCAGGGGACGTTGGCCCCGGTTGCCGGAGATGATGCAGCAGCATGGCTACCTTTTTCGTGAAGCTGCACGGGTTGATCCGGTCGTCCGGTCGCCTAGGTAGAGGAACGGCGGGCGCCACCTAAATTCAAAATCGGCATGACATTTTCCTGCATTCGAAAGCTTGCCCTTGCTGTTCTCTCGGTCGTTGTTCTGTCTTCCTGCGTCGTTCCCGACGACACGTCGCGCATTGCCAAGATCGACCCGACGACGGCGGCGGCGCGCAAGGAGATGGTCGGTCTCAGCGAAGCCGACGTTCGAATGTGCGCGGGGTTTCCGACCGCCACCGCGGACGCTGGCCCGTCTGGCCAGATCTGGACCTATCAGCGCGCCGTCCAGCGCGGCAATCTCAGCATCGTGGTTCCAACCTTGGGCTTGGGTGCGATCCCGGCGGTAGGCGGTTCCGTCAATGTCGCCCCCGGCGGCTATTGCAACACGCAAATTCGCTTGGTCGACGGCCGCGTGGCCGAAGTCGCCTACGCCGGGGACAACAATATGCCGAACAGCCGCGATGCGCTCTGTGTCAGCACGGTGGACGCCTGCGTGGCTTATGCCCGCCAACGCAATCAAAGGCCCGCGGCCAAATAGTCGTCGATGGCCGACCGTGTTGCACGCGGCTAGCTTTAAGCGCTGTCGCTTTGAGGGCTTGACTGACCGGCCGTACCGAATAGGCTAGCGATTGGAAAAATACCGGCTCTGATCGCCGGGCGGCAAGAATGCCTCGTATGCCTCGCCCTCCGGCGGCGGCTGCGGGGCATTATTATTTTGGGGATCTGTTTGAAACGGCGCATCGAGATCGGCATCCTCTATTCCCGCTCGGGGAGTTATCAGCTCGTCTCCGATGCGTGCCGGATGGGCGCCATGCGCGCGATCGCAGACATTAACGCCGACCGCAACCATGGCATCGAGCTGGTGCCGGTCGAGCGCGATCCGCAAAGCAATGCCGATCGCTACGCGACGCTGTGCGAGGACATCTTCAAGACCAGCAGCGCCCGCCATGTCGTCGGCTGCGTCACCTCCTGGAGCCGCAAGGAGACGATCCCGGTGCTGGAGAAAGCCGGCGGCATGCTCTGGTACGCTTGCCCTTATGAAGGTTTCGAGGCCAACGAGCACGTCGTCTACATGCACGCTTGCCCCAACCAGCATCTGGTGCCGTTGATGGCCCATGTCGTGCCCCGCTTCGGCGCCAATGGCTTCCTGCTCGGCTCGAATTACATCTGGGGCTGGGAGATGAACCGCGTCGCGCGCGACCTGATCGCGGATGCCGGCGGCAAAGTTTTAGGTGAGCGCTATCTGCGCATCGGCGAGACCGACGTGTCGCGGCTGATCGCCGAAATCCGCGCCACGCGGCCGAACTTCATTCTCAACAATCTGATCGGCACCTCGTCCTACGCCTTCCTGGCCGCCTATCGCGACTTGGGCGTCGAGGATCAGGCCTTCAGCCCAGAAACCTGCCCTGTCATCTCCTGCAATCTCACCGAAGGCGAACTGCCGGCCATCGGCGAATCCGGAAAAGGGCATTTGTCGGTCGGGCCTTATTTCGCACCACGGCCGGCCGCCTTCGCCTCGTCCTTCGAAGCCTCCGCCTATGCCTCGGTGCAAGTGATGGCCGACGTGCTGTCGCGCGATCCCGACGCCGGTCCGGCGGAATTTTCCAAGGCCTTCGCCGAGCGGCGCTTCTCAACCCGGCTCGGCCCCATCGCCATCGACGCCCGCTCCCAGCACGCGACGCTGCCGGTGATCATCGGGCGGATCGCGGACGGCTTCTTCGAGGTCGTCAGCCGGCAGCACGAGGTCGCGCCGGACCCGTATCTGTCGCGCTACGATCCCGCCAGGACGTTCGGCCGGCCGCGCCTGAGGGTGGTGTCGTGACCAGGGCGCCACGCATCCCCAATCTCGGCGGCGCCAGGGCGTTCATCCTGCATCGTCCGCACCCGACGGTGCAGGCGATCACCAGGCAATTGTCGGCCATCGGCCTGATCACGCTGGATTGCTGGCCGGAACTGCCGCCCGAGGCGCTGGCCGCCGATTTCGTCTTCTTCGACGCCGATCTCGGCTTCGACGAGCAATTCCCCTGGAAGCCGGGCGAGGCGCCGATGCCGCTGGTGGCGCTGATCGGCTCGGAGGCGCCGGGCCGCATCGAATGGGCGCTGTCGCACAAGGCCGATGCGCAGCTGCTGAAGCCGGTCGGCACTGCCGGCGTCTACAGCGCGCTGCTGATCGCGCGGCAGAGTTTCGAGGCGCGCAAACACCTGGCCGGCGAGATCGCCTCGCTTCGCCAGCGCGTCGCCGAGCGGCAAACCATCGTGCGCGCGGTGGCCGCACTCTCGAAAGGCATCGATGACGGCCGCGCCTATGCGCAGCTGCGCTCGCTGGCGATGGGTTGGCAGATCAGCGTCGAGGATGCAGCGCGTCGGATCGTGGCGATGACCGGGGAAGAAGGCGGCGATGACCAGTCCCATCGCGCCTGACCTCCCGGCCGCCGGGCGCATGCCGGTCAAGCCGCGCGCCGGCGTCTGGCGCCGGCTGGTCAAGCGCCGTCTGGCGCTGCTTGGCCTGGTGATCGTCGCCATCGTCGTCGTCGGCGCTGTCCTGGCGCCATGGCTGACCGGCTACGATCCCAATGAGCAGATGTTCGACGGGCTGACGCTGGAAGGCTCGCCCTTGCCGCCCGACGCAAAATTCTGGCTTGGCACCGACCTGCTCGGCCGCGACCTCTTGACCCGCATCCTTTATGGTGCCCGCACCTCGCTGATCATCGGCATCGTCGCCAATGGCGTGGCGCTATTCATAGGAACGCTGGTCGGCGTTACCGCAGGCTATTTCCGCGGCTGGGTCGGCAGCGCGCTGATGCGCTTCACCGACCTGATGATGGCGTTTCCAGCGCTGCTGCTCGCCATCTGCCTGGCGGCGGTTTTCCAGCCCAGCCTGTGGATCGTCGCCATGGTCATCGCCCTGGTCAACTGGGTGCAGACCGCCCGCGTCATCTACACCGAAACCTCTTCGCTGGCCGAACGCGAGTTCATCGACGCCGAGCGGACCATCGGGGCGAGCGCGCCGCGCATCCTGTTCCGCCACATCCTGCCGCATCTTTTGCCGACGATCATCGTCTGGGGCACGCTCGGCATCTCGACCACGGTGCTGCTGGAAGCAACGCTCTCGTTCCTCGGCATCGGCGTGCAGCCGCCGACCGCCTCCTGGGGCAACATCATCTTCGAGAACCAGACCTACTTCCAAGCCGCGCCCTGGCTGGTGTTCTTCCCCGGTGCCGCGATCCTGGCGCTGGCGCTGGCCTTCAACCTGATCGGCGATGCGCTGCGCGACATTCTCGATCCGACGCAAAGGGGCCGCGCATGATCGCCTATCTCGGCCGCCGCCTGATCCAGTCGCTGCTCATCCTGCTCGGCGTCTCGCTGATCACCTTTGCGCTGCTCTATCTGCTGCCGGCCGATCCGGTGCGGCAGATCGCCGGCCGCAGCGCGACGCCTCAGACGGTCGAGAACATCCGCCAGCAGCTCGGCTTGGACCAGCCTTTCGTTGTCCAGTACTGGCACTATCTGGCCAGGCTGGTCAGCGGCGATCTCGGCCGCTCCTACATCCAGCGCTCCGAGGTGACCGAACTGATCGTCTCGCGGCTGCCGGCCAGCCTGCTGCTGATGGTCGGCGCCATCCTGTGCGAACTTCTGATTGGCCTCAGCATGGGCCTGATCGCCGCCGTCAAGCGTGGCACCGCCACCGACCAGACTTTGATGGTCGCCTCCTTCGTCGGCGTCTCGGCGCCGCAATTCGTCGTCGGGCTCTTGCTGCTTTATGTCTTCGCCGTGCGGCTGAGCTGGTTCCCGATCGGCGGCTACGGCAGCTGGCGCCATCTGGTGCTGCCCTCGCTCACCATGGGCATTCTCGGCGCCGGCTGGTACGCGCGCATGATGCGCTCGTCGATGATCGACGTGCTGCGCCAGGATTATGTGCGCACCGCCCGCGCCAAGGGCCTTGCGCGCCGCGCCATCCTGTTCCGCCATGCGCTCCCCAACGCCATCCTGCCGGTCATCGCCATGATCGGCATCGATATCGGCATCTTCATGGGCGGCATCGTCGTCGTCGAAAGCGTGTTCGGCTGGCCCGGCATCGGCCAGTTGGCGTGGCAGGCCATCCAGCGCGTCGACATCCCGATCATTATGGGCGTCACGCTGGTGTCGGCCTTCGCCATCGTGCTCGGCAATCTCTTGGCCGACATCATCGCGCCCTTCATCGATCCGCGCATCAAGCTCAGATGAAAATGAAAAACAAACAGAGAAAGGGAACATGAAAATGAAAAAGTTTCTGGCATCCACCGTGGCCGCATCGGCGCTGGCGCTGATGCTCGGCATGGCAAGCGCGCGCGCCGAAGACGCCGTCGATCCGAATGCCAAGCAGGGCGGCGCCATCACCATCACCTACAAGGACGATGTCGCGACCCTCGATCCGGCGATCGGCTATGACTGGCAGAACTGGTCGATGATCAAGAGCCTGTTCGACGGGCTTATGGATTATGAGCCGGGCACCACCAATTTGAAGCCCGACCTCGCCGAAAGCTACGAAATTTCACCCGACGGCAAGACCTTCACCTTCAAGCTGCGCCATGGCGTCAAATTCCACAATGGCCGCGAAATGACGGCCGATGATGTGAAATACTCGCTCGACCGCGTCACCAACCCCAAGACGCAGAGCCCCGGCGCCGGCTTCTTCGGCTCGATCAAGGGCTATGACGATGTCGTCGCGGGCAAGGCCGAAAGCCTCTCCGGCGTCACCGCTATCGACCCCTACACGGTCAAGTTCGAACTGACCCGGCCCGACGCCACCTTCCTGCATGTCATGGCGATCAACTTCTCGCATGTCGTGCCCAAGGAAGAGGTCGAGAAATACGGCGCCGATTTCGGCAAGCATCCGGTCGGCACCGGCGCGTTCAAGCTCGCCGAATGGACGCTCGGCCAGCGCATCGTCTTCGAGCGCAACGCCGACTATTGGCACAAGGGCCTGCCGCATCTGGACAAGATCACCTTCGAGATCGGCCAGGAGCCGATCGTGGCGCTGCTGCGCCTGCAGAAGGGCGAGATCGACGTGCCCGGCGACGGCATTCCGCCGGCCAAGTTCCAGGAGGTGATGGCCGATCCCGAGCAGAAGGCGCGCGTCGTCGAAGGCGGCCAGCTGCACACCGGCTACATCACCATGAACACGACGATGGCGCCGTTCGACAATGTGAAGGTGCGCCAAGCCGTCAACATGGCGATCAACAAGGCGCGCAGTATCCAGATCATCAACGGCCGCGCCGTGCCGGCGAACCAGCCGCTGCCGCCGTCGATGCCGGGCTACGACAAGGAATACAAGGGCTATCCCTATGACGTCGCCAAGGCCAAGGCGCTGCTCGCCGAGGCCGGCCATGCCGACGGTTTCGACACGCAGCTGTTTGCCATGAACACCGATCCCAACCCGCGCATCGCCCAGGCGATCCAGCAGGATTTGGCCGCGATCGGTATCAAGGCCAGCATCCAGTCGCTGGCGCAGGCCAACGTCATCGCCGCCGGCGGCGACAAGGCCGGCGCGCCTATGATCTGGTCCGGCGGCATGGCCTGGATCGCCGACTTCCCCGATCCGTCCAACTTCTACGGCCCGATCCTCGGCTGCGCCGGTGCGGTGCCGGGCGGCTGGAACTGGTCCTGGTATTGCAACAAGGATCTCGATGCCAAGGCGGCCGAGGCCGATTCGGTGGTCGACCCGGCGAAAGCCGCCGAGCGCAGCAAGATGTGGAGCGCCATCTACGACAAGGTAATGGAAGACGCGCCCTGGGCGCCGGTCTTCAACGAGCAGCGCTTCACCATGAAATCGGCCCGTATGGGCGGCGCCGACAATCTCTATGTCGACCCAGTCCATATTCCGATCAACTACGACAATGTGTACGTAAAAGATGTGCAATAGCTGCGACTACACCATCCACGGGCGCCATCATCATTTCGGCTGGGACAATTCGTTTGCCCCGGCCGAATGGGTGGCGCCCGGCTCGACCATCGAGTTCCAGTGCCTCGATTCCTCCGGCGGCCAGTTGAACGCCGACAGCACGGTTGAGGACATCGCCAAGCTCGATTTCGCCACCATCAATCCCGTCACCGGGCCGATCTTCGTCGAGGGTGCCGAGCCCGGCGACGCGCTGAAGGTGACGATCGAGATGTTCAAGCCGTCCGGCTTCGGCTGGACGGCGAACATTCCGGGTTTCGGTCTGCTCTCCGACGACTTCAAGGAGCCGGCGCTCAACATCTGGAAGTACGACGCCGCATCGCTCGAGCCGGCGCTGTTCGGCAAGAACGCCCGCGTGCCGCTGAAACCTTTCGCCGGCACCATTGGCAACGCGCCGGGCGAGCTAGGCCATCATTCGGTGGTGCCGCCCAGGCGCGTCGGCGGCAATCTCGATATCCGCGATCTCGCCGCCGGCACAACGCTGTATCTGCCGGTGGAAGTGGCCGGCGCGCTGTTTTCGGTCGGCGACACGCACGCCGCGCAAGGCGACGGCGAGGTCTGCGGCACGGCGATCGAAAGCCCGATGGACGTGGTGCTCAAGCTCGACCTGGTCAAGGACGCCAGGTTGAAGACACCGCGCTTCACCACATCAGGGCCGGTGACCCGCCATCTCGACGGCAAGGGCTATGAGGTGACGACCGGCATCGGCCCGGACCTGATGGCCGGCGGCAGGGAGGCGGTTCTGCAGATGGTCGACCTGCTCGCCGGCCGCTACAGAATAGATCCCGTCGAGGCCTATATGCTGGCCTCGGTCTGCGGCGATCTCCGCATCAGCGAGATCGTCGACCTGCCGAACTGGGTGGTGTCGTTCTACTTCCCGCGCTGCGTGTTCGAATGAGAGGTCTGCGCCAAGGCACCCCCCTCTGCCCTGCCCGTCCTCCGCAGCTGCAGCGCAGCTGCTGCGGAGGGTGGACCGGGCATCTCCCCCGCAAGGGGGGAGATTGGCTGTTTCGTCGTGCCACCATTCCTCAAGCGGGGGTCGTTTGCGAAATCCTGCGCGCAGTCCGATCTCCCCCCTTGAGGGGGAGATGTCCGGCAGGACAGAGGGGGGCGCCACAGAATAAATCCCCTGCAGGTCTGCGTCTGCAATGACCTCAGCCGGCAAAATAATCCTCGACATCGCCAACCTCTCCGTCAGCGTGCGTGGCGAGGATGGCGAGCGCGATGTCGTCTCCAACCTGTCGCTGACGCTCAAACGCGGCGAGACGCTCTGCATTGCCGGCGAATCCGGCTCCGGCAAATCGATGACCGCGCTGGCGATCATGCAATTGCTGCCGCAGCCTGCCGCCCGCATATCCTCAGGCGCGATCCACCTTGGTGAGACGGAACTCACAGCGCTCGACGAGCGCCGGATGCGCCGCATTCGCGGCGACCGCATCGCCACGATCTTCCAGGAGCCGATGACCTCGCTCAATCCGGTGCTGTCGATCGGTCGGCAGCTCACCGAATCCATCGAGGCGCACACCAGCCTGTCACCGGCGCAGGCACGTCAGCGTGCCATCGAGGCGTTGAAAGCGGTGCGTATTTCGGAAGCGAAAAGCCGGCTAAAGCAGTTTCCGCACGAACTGTCGGGCGGCATGCGCCAGCGTGTGATGATCGCCATGGCGCTGGCTCTCGAACCGGACGTGCTGATTGCCGACGAGCCGACGACGGCGCTCGATGTCACCGTGCAAGGCGAGGTGCTGGAACTGCTGCGCGACCTGCAGCGCCAGCACGGCACCAGCGTCATCCTGATCACGCACGACATGGGCGTGGTCGCCGAAATGGCCGACCGCGTCATCATCATGCGGCACGGCCGCATGGTGGAGGAGGGGAAAACCGCTGACATTTTCGCCCGGCCGCAAGCCGATTACACCCGAGAGCTGCTGGCCGCCGTGCCGCGCATCGGCAGCGGCGTCGGCCGCCAGAAGTCCAGGGACGCCGAGACGGCGACGCCGGCCAATGTCGCCGAGGTCAACGACCTGCATGTCCGCTTCGACCTGCGCGGCGGCGTCTTCGGCCGGGTCAACGCCAGAGTTCATGCCGTCGAGGGCGTCAGCTTCTCGATCGCACCCAACGAGACGCTGGCACTGGTTGGCGAGTCCGGTTGCGGCAAGTCGACCACCGCCAAGGCGCTGGCCGGGCTTGTGCCTTACAGCGGCGGCATCGTCATCGGTGGGCGCAATCTGTCCGGTCTCGGCCGTGACGAGCGCAAGGCAGTGCGCCGCGACGTCCAGATGATCTTCCAGGACCCCTTCGCTTCGCTCGATCCGCGCATGCGCGTTGGCGATCTCGTCGCCGAGCCGCTCGTCATCCATGGCATCGCTTCAAAAGAAGAGCGCAGGGAGCGTGTGGCATCGTTGTTCGAGCGCGTCGGCCTGTCGGCCGTCCAGATGGAGCTTTATCCGCATGAATTCTCGGGTGGGCAGCGCCAGCGCGTCTGTATCGCACGGGCGCTTGCGCTGCGGCCTAAGCTGATCATCGCCGATGAAAGCGTCTCGGCGCTCGATGTCTCGGTGCAGGCGCGCGTGCTCGACCTGTTGAAGGAATTGCAGCGCGAATTCGGCGTCGCCTACCTTTTCATCTCGCACGACATGGCGGTGGTGGAAAACATCTCCGACCGCGTCGCGGTCATGTATCTCGGCCAGATCGTCGAGATGGGCACGCGCGACCAAGTCTTTTCCAACCCACGCCATCCTTACACCAAACGCCTGATCGAAGCCGTGCCGGTGCCCGACCCGGCGCAGCGCAGGAGCCGGTTCGCAAGGCTGGACCAGGAGATCCCGAGCGCGACGAGAAGGGTTGGCGAAAGCCCGCGGAGGCTGGTGCTGAGCGATGTCGGCGGCGGGCATCTGGTGGCGGGATGAGGGGCGGGCTGCCTGGCCCGTCCAGGGTCCAGGAGCCCCCGTGCTACGCCGAAAGAGCTAATTGCGCTATTGCTAATATAACGCCACGATCTCCGGCAAGCCGACGCCTCAAGACCGGCTGAGGTCAAACGCCCATCCCAACGACACTGCCCGCAAGGGCGGACCACCCCTCTTCTGGGATGTGCTGTAATGGGAGATGTAGGATGAGATCGGCTATTGTGTGCGCGGCCATCGTGATTTCCGGATTCACCGCCGCCGATGCGCACGAGAAGAAACTGACAAAGATCATAGCTCCGCCACGCGCCGATCTGTCTCGTACGGTTCTAAATGGGCGGAAAGGGCTGGACTGCCGTTCAACAGGAACCGTATCGCCAGTGTGGCGTGGCGCTGCAGACGAAAAGCTCGAGCCGCGCTTGGGATACATCGGGGAACCTTGGGTCGTTCCCAGCTTCGGCCTTTGATCGCTTCGGCGCAGTACGCCGCCGGCGCGTCGAGACCAAACGGACTGCCTTACCCGTAACATCCCCGCTCCACCGCCAGCCGCCTTACCAGCGCCAGCACTCCATCGATCGTCGGCGTTGAATTCCCGGTCAGTCGCCCCAGTTCCTGCACCGCGCCTACCAGCGCGTCGATCTCCATCGGCCGGCCGCGTTCCAGGTCCTGCAGCATCGAGGTCTTGTGCTCGCCGACATCGCCGGCGCCCTTGATGCGCCGGTCGACGGCTATGGGAAAACGCACGCCGAGGCTTTCGCCGATCGCCTGCGCTTCCAGCATCATGGTGCGGGCAAGCGTGCGGGTGCCATCGTCGGCGACGATCGCTGCCAGCGTGCTGCCGGTCAGCGCCGAGATCGGGTTGAAGGAGAGGTTGCCCCACAGCTTCACCCAGATTTCGCTGCGTATGTCGTCGCGCACAGGCGCCTGCAGGCCGGCCTTGACCATTTCCTCGGCCAGTTTCACGACCCGTTCGCTGCGCTCGCCGGAGGGTTCGCCGAGCGAGAAACGTTTGCCCTCGACATGGCGGACGAGGCCAGGCGCGTCGACTTCGGCCGCGGGATAGACGACCGAGCCGATGACGCGTTGCGGCCCGATCCGCTGCCAGATCGCGCCGTTGGGATCGACCGCGTTCAGCCTGACGCCTTCGAGCGGCCCGCCCAATTTGTGGAAATACCACCACGGCACGCCGTTCTGCATGGTGACGACAGCGGTTTCCGGTCCAAGCAATGGTGCGATCTGGTCGAGGGCGGGAGTGAGCGAATGCGCCTTCAGCGCCAGCACGACGGTGTCCTGCACGCCAAGCTCCTCGGCGTCCGCCGCGGCGCGGACGGCAGCCACCGATTCCTGGCCGTCTTCGATCAGGCGAAGTCCATTTGCCCTGATCGCTTCCAGATGCGCGCCGCGCGCCACGACCGACAGATCGGTCCTGCCAGCCAGGGCAAGCTTGGCGGCGAGATAGCCACCGATCGCACCGGCGCCAAAAATGGTGATCTTCATCGTCAAAGCCCGAGTTTGGCGGCCAGGCCGATGCGCTGCAGCTTGCCGGTCGCGCCCTTGGGGATCTCGGCCAGGATCAGCACCTTGCGCGGCACCTTGAAGTCGGCGAGCCGCATCGCGGCATAAGCGCGAATATCGGTCTCGTCGGCAACCATGCCTTCGCGCAACACGACTGCCGCCGCCACCTCCTCGCCAAGCTTGTCATGCGGCATGGCGAAGGTGACGACTTGCGCCACCGCCGGATGGTCCATCAACACGTCGTCGATCTCGAGCGGCGAGATCTTTTCGCCGCCGCGGTTGATGATCTCCTTGAGCCGGCCGGTGACGCGCAAATAGCCGTCCTCGTCGAGCACGCCCTGGTCGCCGGTGTGGAACCAGCCATGCGCGAAGGCCGTCGCGTTGGCATCGGGGTTCTTCTCGTAACCCGCTGTCACATTGGGTCCACGAATGACGATCTCGCCGGTCTCGCCGGCCTTGAGCAGTCGCCCGTCGGGCGCCATGACAGCCACTTCCGGTCCGGCGGAGGCACCGACGCTGCCCGGTTTGCGCCGGTCTGGCGGCAGCCGGTTCGACGCCATCTGGTGCGCGGCCTCGGTCATCCCATAGGACTCGATCACCGGACAGCCGAAGGTCGCCTCGAGTTCGGCCATGACTTGCGCCGGCAGCGACGCCGAGGACGAGCGGATGAAGCGCAGACGCGCCGCCGCCAGCACCTCGGCATTGCGTGCCGCGCGCGGCAGAATCGCCTGATGCATGGTCGGCACCGCCGTGTACCAGCTTGGCCGCGCCTCTCCCAGCCACTGGAAGAAGCGCAGCGCGTTGAAGCCTGGCGTGCAGTAAATGCTGCCGCCTGACGCCAGCGACGACAGCACCGCCGCGATCAGGCCATGAATGTGGAACAGCGGCATGATGTTGAGGCAGCGGTCATCGGCCGTCAGGCCAAGCGTCGCGCCGATGTGCACGGCCGAGGCCGCGATGTTGGCATGGCTGAGCGGCACCAGCTTGGGCCGCGACGTGGTGCCGGACGTGTGCAGCAAAAGCGCGATGTCGCTGTCCCGCGCCATGTCGGGCGCAGCCGGCGCACCGATCGCCGAGCCCTCGATCGTGAAACTTCCCGCCGGTTCGTTGGGCTGCGCCACAAGCCTGAGCACACCGATGCCGAGGCGTTCGGCCACCGTCACCGCGGGTCCGGTTTCGTCTTCCGCAACGAGGACCGCCTTGGCGCCGATGTCGGTGAGATAGAAATCGAGCTCGTCGGCCCGGTAGGCCGGATTGAGCGGCGCCGTCGAGGCGGTTGCCGCCACGGCGACGAAGGCGGTGGCCATCTCCGGCCCGTTCGGCAGCACGATGGCCACCCTGTCGCCCCGCCCGATGCCGCGCGCATGCAGGGCGGCCGCCGTGGCCGCGATGAGATCGCGCAACCCGCCATGGGTGAGCGTCGTCCGTTCGGGTGCCAGGATCGCCGGGGCGTCGTCGGCGCCGGCGGCAAGACGGCGTGAGAGGTCTTTTGAATTCGTGCTCATGGTCACCGATTATGGTTCAAACGGCAGCTTTTGAAAGTCCAGCGGACGATTCCGCCCGGACAATTGTGGACGCTGGCGCCGCCCCTCATTGCCCTGCCGGGTTGCGCCATCTCCTTTCTCCCGTTCACGGGGAGAAGGCGCCCGAAGGGCGGATGAGGGGCAGCGCCAACGCCTTGAAAGCAGTCCCCAGCCACCTCAATATCCCAGCGCCATCCCATCCTTGCGCGGATCGGAGGCGCCGGTCAGCGTTCCCCTCTCCCAGTCGATCAGCACCGCCTGCCCGCCGCCAAGCGGGTGATGCGGCTCGGCGATGCGATGGCCGCGCCGGCGCAAGCCTTCGATCGCCTCGGCCGGAACGCCGCGCTCGGCCTCCACCATGCCGTCATTATGGAACACCCTTGGCGCATCCAGCGCCTGCTGCGGGTCCATGCCGAAGTCGATCATGTTGGTCAAAAGATGCACATGTCCGAACGGCTGGTAGCCGCCTCCCATGACGCCGAACGGCATCACCACGCGGCCGCCCTTGGTTGCCATGCCGGGCATGATCGTGTGCATCGGTCGCTTGCCGGGCGCGATCGCGTTTGGATGCGACGGGTCGAGGCGGAAGCTCGAGCCGCGGTTCTGCAGCACGATACCGGTTTTCGGACTGACGATGCCGCTGCCGAAGGAATAATAGGTGGAGTTGATGAAGGAGACCGCGTTGCGGTCGCGGTCGACGATGGAAATGTAGACCGTGTCGCTGCCGGGCAACTCCATGGGCGGCAGATGCGTCATGGCGTGGTCGCGGTCGATCTCGGCGCGCAGCCTGTCGGCATAGGCGCCGGACAGAAGCTGCTCCACCGGCACCGGAACATGGTCCCGGTCGCCGACGTAGCGATCGCGATCGCGATAAGCCAGCCGCCCGGCCTCGATTTCGAGATGCAGGCGTTCGGCACCGTTGGGGTCGATCCCGCCAAGCTTGAAACCCGACAGCACGTTCAGCATCAAGAGCGCCGTCAGGCCCTGATTGTTCGGCGGCATCTGGTGAATGTCGTAGCCGCCGTAGGAGGTGCTGACCGGCGTCACATAATCGCCTTTGGTCGCCGCGAAATCCTCGTGCGAGTGCAGCCCGCCCAGTTCGTTGAGCCGGCGCACGATGTCATCGGCGACGGCGCCTTCGTAGAAACCGGCGCGGCCGTGCCTGGCGACGATGCGCAAGGTGGCGGCGAGTTCCGGCTGCCGATGGACATCTCCAGCCTTCGGCGCCTTGCCGCCCGGCAGGAAGATGCGCGCGGCATGCTCGTCGGCCGAAAGGTCGGTTTCCGGTTCCGCCCAGTCGAAGGCGACGCGGTCATGCACGACATAGCCGTCCTCGGCGTAATGAATAGCCGGCGCCAGCGCATCGGCAAGACCCTTGCGGCCATGATCCTCGAGCAGGCGGCTCCAGGCGTCGACGGCGCCCGGGACGGTGACCGCATGCGGGCCTTGCAACGGGATGCGGTCGAAGCCTCGTTCGAGATACCAGTCGACCGTTGCTTTGGAAGGCGCGCGGCCGGAGCCGTTGAAGGCCAGCACGTCGCCTTGCCCCGCCGGGCAGTAAAGCACGAAGCAATCGCCGCCGATGCCGGTCGACTGCGGTTCGACCACGGCCTGCACGGCGGCGGCGCACACAGCGGCATCCATGGCATTGCCGCCGGAGCGCAGCATGTCGATGGCCGCAAGGGTCGAAAGCGGATGCGAGGTCGCGGCAACCGCTTCCGTGGCACGAACCGGCGAGCGGCCGGGAAACTGGAAATCACGCATTCTGTCTGGATATCCCCTCTCACTTGAAGCGAATTGGTCGGATGAAATCATTGCCGCCGCCCGAAGACCTGCGCAATCGACAAAAGGATGATCGACAGCACGATCAGGCAAGTCGAGATGGCGGCGATCGTCGGGTCGATCTGGTCGCGCAGCGCATTGAACATGCGGCGCGTCAATGTCGTCGTCTCGCCGCCCGATATGAACAGCGAAACCACCACCTCGTCGAAAGAGGTGATGAAGGCGAACAGCGCGCCCGAAACGATCGAGAAGCGGATCTGCGGCATGGTCACCTGCCAGAACGCGGCGATGCGTCCGGCACCTAGGCTGCGTGCGACGCGCTCCTGGTTCATGTCGTAGGAGCGCAACCCCGACAGCACGGTCAGCACCACCAGCGGCAGGGCTTGCACCGTATGCGCGATGACCAGGCCGGTCAGTGTGTTGTTGAGCCCGATGCGGGCATAGAGGAAGAAGGTGCCGATGCCGATGAGGATCACCGGGACGATCAGCGACGCCGTCAGCAGCGCGTTGATGGTGCCGTTGAAGCGCAGCGTGCCCCTGTTGATCGCATAGGCGGCGGCGGTGCCCAGCGGCGTCGCCACGAGCACTGTCATGACAGCCACCTTGACCGAGACGATCGTCGCGTCGCGCCACTCCAGCGACTGGAAGTAGGTCTGGTACCAGCGCAGCGACCATTGCTGCGGCGGGAATTGCAGCAGTGTCGAGTCGGAGAAGGACATGATGACGATGATGATCGACGGCGCGATCAGGAACAGAAGTACGAGGCCACCGAGCGCGTAGAGCCAAAGCCGTTGGCGATGCGAGATCGGCAGGCCGACATCCTCGCTCATCGCGAACTCCACACGCCGGTAGCGCGCGCGCCGAGCAGCCACTGGAAGAGGCCGAGAAGCGCCAGCGTGACCACGAGCAGCACGACGCCAAGTGCCGCGCCCGCGCCCCAGTTGGAATAAAGGCTGGTGGTCTGTTCCATGCGCATGGCCCACATGATCACCTTGCCGCCGCCCATCAGCGCCGGGGTGACGAAGAAACCCAGGCAAAGCACGAAGACGATGACCACGCCCGAGGCAAGACTCGGCAGCGACAGCGGAAAGAAGATCTGCCGGAAGGTCGCGGTCGGACCGGCGCCAAGATTCATCCCGGCGCGCAGGCAGTCGGTGTCGATCGTCTTCATCGAGGCATAAAGCGGCAGCACCAGGAACGGCAGCAATATATGCGTCATGCCGATGACGACGCCCGACAGATTGTTGGCGAGGGATAGCGGTTGGCTGATCACCCCGAGGTCCATCAGCCAGCTGTTGATCAGGCCCTTGCGCTGCAGGATCACCAGCCAGGCATAGGTGCGCACCAGCACCGACGTCCAGAACGGCAGGATGACGAAAATCAGGCAGATCGACGCCGCCCGTCGCGGCAGTTGCGACAGCATGTAGGCCAGGGGATAGCCGAGCAGGACGCAGGCGCCGGTGACGATGAAGGCGACCTTGAAGGTGGTGACGAAGGTCTTGATGTAGGAGCCCTGTTCGAAGAAGCGCGCATAGTTGGCCGCGCTGAGGGCGCCGGTTTCGTCGAACAGAGACAGCCAGAACAGCCAGCCGATCGGCACGATGACGATGGCGAAGACGAGCAACAGGCTTGGCGACAGCAGCGCCAGCAGCCGCAGCGATTCGCGCCGGGCGTCGGCGTGCAGCGCCCGCGTGTTCAGCTCCTGACCCGCACGGCCGCCGGTCTCCTCCATGAGGACGGATTGCGCGCTCATCAGTCGGCCGCCACCAGGATGGTGTCCTGCGCATCGAGGCCGAGCCTGACCGGCTGGCCGGGAGCCGGCATTTTCGCCAACACGTCGCTGCGGCAATAGTCGCGCAGCGTCAGCTGGCGGCCATCGCGCAACACCGCGTAGCAGACGAAGCTGTCGCCCTGATAGATGACGTCGCTGAGCGTCGCGTCGAGCACATTGACGCCGCTAGCCGGTTCGGCATTTGCGAGCAGCCGCAGCTTTTCCGGCCGCACCACCATCAGGTGCTGGCCCGACGAGGGTGCGGGCGCCGCCGTGTGGATGCGCCTGTCCTCGTACCAGACCGAACCGTTGCGGCACTCGACGGGAACGAAATTCGATTCGCCGATGAAGCCGGCGACGAACCGCGTGCGCGGCGTGGCGTAGAGGGTCTCGGGCCGGTCGAGCTGTTCGATCCGCCCGCCATTCATGACGGCGATACGGTCCGACATGGTGATGGCTTCGCGTTGGTCATGCGTGACATAGACCGTGGTCATGCCAAGCCGGCGATGCAAGGCGCGCAGCTCGATCTGCATGTGTTCGCGCAAGCCCTTGTCGAGTGCCGACAAGGGTTCGTCCATCAGCACGATGCGCGGCTCGAAGACGATGGCGCGTGCCAGCGCCACGCGCTGGCGCTGGCCGCCGGAGAGTTGGTCGACCCGGCGCTCGCCCAGGCCCTGCAATTTCACCAGCTCCAGCGCCTTCTCCACACGCTCGGCCGTCTCGGCGGGCGCGACGCCGCGCTGCTTCAGCGGAAAGGCGATGTTGTGAAACACGTTCATGTGCGGAAACAGTGCGTAGTTCTGGAACACCATGCCGATGTTGCGCTTGTGAGGCGGCGTGGTAATGATCTCTTCGGCGCCCACCTTGATCGAGCCGGCATTGGCCCGGACGAACCCGGCCAGGATCATCAGCAGCGTCGTCTTTCCGGATCCGGAAGGCCCCAGCAGCGTCAGGAACTCGCCGGCCTCGACATCGAGGTTCAGGTCGCGCAGCACCGCGACGCTGCCAAATCGTTTCTCTATCCGGCGCATGCTGATCGGCAGCGCGGATGGTGCAATGGACAAGATCATCGTCTCCTGAGGGCAGGGCGGCAGCAGGGCGAAGCGGCGGCTAACGCCCTGCCGTGGTTTGGTTCCGGCCGCGGCTATTGCTGAATCAGATTGTCGAACTTTTCCGTCGCCTCGACCAGATTGTCGCGCCAGAACCCGGCATCCTGCAGCACCTGTTTCTTGACGTTTTCGGGCGACGAGTTGATGTCCCTGATCCGCTCCTGCGGGATCTTGCCGGTCTCGAAGGCCTTTTCGTTGACCGGCCCATTGTCGACATAGAGCGGCAGATTGGCCTGCAATTGCGGGCTGACGAACATCGCCAGCGCCTTCATCGCCGCGTCCTTGTTCTTGGCGCCCTTGGGGATGATCATGCAGTCGGCGGTGAGAACACCCTGGTCGAACGAGAAGCTGACCGGCGCGCCTTCCTTCTTCAAGGTGCCGGCGCGGCCGTTCCAGATGCTCGCCATGTCGACTTCGCCGTCCTTCACCAGTTGCATGGCCTGGGCGCCGGAAGTCCACCAGGCGTCGACATGGCCGCGGATCTTGTCGACCGATTTCAGCGCGCCGTCGACATCGACCGGATAGACCTTGTCGATCGGAATGCCTTCGGCGAGTGCCGCGACGCTCAGCGTTTCGGTCGCCTGGCTGCCGCTCAGCGCGCGCCGTCCGGGAAATTTCTCCACGTTCCAGAAATCGGCCCATCTCTTGGGGCCTTTGTCGCCAAAAACATCGGTCCGGTAGATCAGCACGACCGAGGTGTAGGAAATGCCGACCCAGTCGTCATGGACAAGCTTCGGGTTGATGCCGCTCTTGTCGATCACGGCGTAATCGAGCTTTTCGAACAGCCCTTCCTTCGAACCGCGCGCGCATTCGTCCGCGCCGAGCTCGGTGATATCCCATTTCACCGCATTGCCTGTCACCTGCAGCCGCACGTCGTCGAGGCCGTTGGTGGTGTCTTCCTTGATGGTGATGCCGAGCGCATCGGCGGCCGGCTTGAAGAAGGCCTTGGTCTGCGCCTCCTGGTAAGTGCCGCCCCAAGAGGCGACGGTGATGGTATCGCCCGCCATGGCGGGGGCCGCGAGCGACGCCATGAGGCCCGCCATCGCAACGATGCTAACGCTTCTGGTTCTGTTCATTTTCGGCTCTCCGACCGGTGTTCCCATGATTTTTTGATTTCGCATGCTATTTTGTATACAATTTTGAGTGTAGCTTCGGGACCGGCGATGTCAACACCATCGAGCGCGCGTCGCGAACGCATCCAACAGGGATGCAGGAACGGCCTCGTCGAGACGTGGCAAATGGCGCCGGCTTTGAATACAGATACGATCGAGCAAACATCTACTTCCGGCCGAAAGCCCGGAGAACGGGAAACGGAACCTTGGCCAAGGAAACCAAAAACACGCTGCGCGACTCGGTCTACTCATCGCTCAAGGCGATGATCGTGACCGGTCAGATCCCGCCGGGCTCGCGCGTCACCGAGAACGACATCGCCGTGAAGCTGAATGTCAGCCGCACGCCGGTGCGCGAGGCTTTCAACCGCCTCGAGCGCGATGGCCTCGTCACCGGCAGGCCGCGCCAGGGTTATGTCGTCACGGAGTTCGACATCAACATGTTTCGCGAGGCCTTCGAGATCCGCGAGCTGCTCGACGGCCATGCGACCGAACTGGCGGCGGCCGCGGCGACGGAGAAGGACAAGGCGCGGCTGCGCGCCATGCTGGCCGAATGCGAGCGGCTGGCCGCCATCCCGGAGCGCACCACCAGGGAGAAATTCCAGGAGCTGGAGGTCGGCATCGACCTGCACCGCGTCATCGCCGAGATCAGCGGCAATGCCATGCTGCATGGCATGCTGTGCGGCATCCTCGACAAGTGCCAGCACTATGTCTGGACGGAGCTGCTGTGGCTGGACGAATGGAAGATCGCCCGCGACGAGCATGCCGGGATTATCGAGGCGATCTGTGCCGGCGACGCCAGCCGCGCCGGCACGTTGGCACGCGCCCATGTACGGGGATCGCGCAACAATGTGCTGCGCCTTTTGCAGGCCAAGTCGGACTACCGGAACTTCCTGGCCAAGGCATCCTGATATCGGCGATCATCGCCTTCGAACATTTCGGCAAGCTGTATAAGTTATAGCTTATAGACTCCCCTGCAGATTTAAGCGAAATCAAGGCGTGCGGTGCTCCTGCAGGGCGGAAATGGGCGACAGTTTCGGATATATCGCGTTCGGCGATGACGAGTTATACGCGCGCGGCGCGCTGTTCAGCGCGCTGAGGTTGCTGCATTATTGCCCGGCTGCGAAGGTCACGGTTCTGACCGATCGGACGCGCGTTTTCGACGGCTATCCCATCCAGACGGTAGAGCTGACGGCCAGCCGGATGACCGAAATGTCTTTCGGCGGCCGGTATCGTTTCGGCATAAAGGCGGCAGGCCTTGTCGACCTGCTCAAGCATTGCGACCGCCTGTTCCTCATGGATACCGACATGTACCCGGTTGGTGACATGTCGGGCTGTTTCGACCGGATTTCGCCGTCACACTCCGTAATGAACAGATTGGAAGGACGGCCAAAGGTTCCTTATCGAGCGATCGAAGGCAGGCATTTCATGCTTGGTGACAAGATGCTGACCGGCGACGAGCCAATGTGGAGCAGCGGGGTCCTCGGCGTCCACAACTCCGCTCTTCCCGCCCTGGCCGACGCCTATCGCGCCATCGAGCAACTGATTGGTGTCGTAAGCGCGCATACGCTGGAACAGTTTTGCATCGGCGTCGCGCTGTCCAGGAATGGATGCAGGATAGCCCCACACCGCCTGCCGCTTCGAAACTACACCACCAGAGGCCGGAAACTTTTTGCCCGAAGGCGTCTTCAGACGTTCTTTGCGGGCAACGGCCACCTGGCCGTCAGCCAGCAGATCGAGCAGGCGGCTAGCTACCGGCTTTGGCGAGCGCCGATCGATCTATGGAAGCAGCCGGACATATGGCACTTTTAGAGGTTTTCCGTCGGCGTATGACCCGATGCGGGCCTGCTGATTCTGGTTGGCAAACCACCGGACCGGCCGAGCAACGGCGCGCTTGAGGTCAGGCGCGGTTCTACTGGTCCGAAAACCTCACGCTCACGCCGCGCTGCCGAAAATAAGCCTGCATCAACTTGCGGCCCGAGCGGTTGCTTTGCGCTAATTTGGTCGGATCGAACACCGCCTGTTTTATACCCTCTCGCGTCAGCGCTGCCTTAAGCGTCGCGATATGTGCGTCGATATCGGCATTGTCCGCCCGGAGCGAGGCATAGATATTTTCGGTCGCTTCGGCCACGGTCGGTTCGCTCACAGGTGTCGTCCTTTAATTGGTTGGGCGGCGGCTTAGCACAGATTCGCGGCTCCGCCGATAGGCCGAGTAGGACGCCGGAAGCCCCGAATTGCAGCATAGTCCAGCCAGTTCGTGATCTGGCCGAGCCTGTGCTTGGCGGCACATGGATTCCGCTGGCCGCGCCCGGTGCCGTCGCCCCATTCTCATTTGATCTGTTGCCGGAACTTGGAATGGCAGCTTGAGCAGTCCTGGAGGATAAGGTGCAGGAGATGTTCCGCCGGTAATCCGGCCGGATCTGCTTGCGTTGCCCTCAGCCGCTTGCCGAGCAGGCTGCCGCCGTCCATCGGCGCCTTCGCGCCCATGCGCATGTCGCCGGTGATCTGGGCAGGCGCCGCTTCGGCCTTCACGGCCAACGTATTCGCAAGCTTGTCGATGTGGCTGGCGAGGGCCTCGAACTCCGGCCGAGCCTGCTCGATCTCCGCTTTGGCGCCCGACGGCGGGCCCAGGGTGCCGGCAGGGAATTCCGCGATCAAGGCGGGGCCGGTGCGGGCGCTGAGCGCCTTGGCCGCGGTCTTGAATCCGGCGGCGTCATAGGCAAGCTTGCCGTCGAACATCCCGGCGATGGCTTTTGCCGCCGACGCCATCGCCTTCATGGAGGCCTGACGCGCGGCCACGATCCCATCGCCGGAGGCGACGGCCTGTGGCGACGATAGTGTCAGCGAACCGGCCAACGCCAGCATGGCCGCCCCGGGCGCGTTGAGGGCCTTCATGCCACGACGTCGAGTACGCCCATCATGCCGAGCTGCTCATGCTCGAGGATGTGGCAGTGATACATGCGCGGTCCCGGGCGGTCCTGGCGCAGCAGGAGCCGCACCGTCTCGCCGCGCGCTACGTTGACGGTGTCCTTCCAGGCAAGGTAGGGCGCCTCAAAGACCATGCCGTCGCGCTCGCGCTCGATCACCTGGAACTGTGTGCCGTGGACGTGGAACGGGTGGTCCATGTCGGCCTGGTTGACGATCTCCCAAAGTTCGGTCTCACCGACCTTGGCGACAATGTCGACGCGGGCCATGTCAAAGGCCTTGCCGTTGATCAGAAAGCCCATCTCCATGCCGGTGGCGTTCATCGCCATGGTTTCCGTCAAGACCAGCCGCCGGCTGAGGGCAGGAGCGGCGAGCGGTGCGATCGGGCGCAGCCGCGCCGGTAGCGGCGGCATCCCATCGGCTTCCGCCTCAGAGACATCGACCGTCAGCAGCGTCAGCCCGGCATCGGTCGGGCGGCCAGCGCCCATCCAGCCGCGGTCGTAATCGAGCGTATACAAGGTGACGGGGCCGGGCCTGTTGAAGGATGCGATCAGCTCGATGCGCTCGCCGGGCTGAGCAGGACCTCGTCCGCCGTGGCCGGCGCCGCGAGCAGCCCGCCATCCGTCCCGATGACCGTCATCGTCGCGCCGTCGAAGGCGAGCTTCAGGAAGCGCGCATTGGTGGCGTTGTAGAGGCGCAGGCGACGCCTTGCGCCCTTCGCCACGGCGAGCCTGGGATTCTTCTGGCCGTTGACCAGCACGTGGTCGCCGACGCGGCCATTCATCAGATCGCTCATGCCGTTTCCGGGCATCGAGCCATCGGCGGCGAGCCTGAGATCGGTGAAGACCAGCACCGTGTCGCCATACTCGATCGGGACGGGATCGGCTTTGGCCTTGACGATGAAGGCACCGGCAAGGCCACGATAGACCTGCTCCGCCGTCCTTCTGTGGGGATGCGGGTGGTACCAATAGGAGCCCGCGCAGCCCTCCGGCAGATCGAAGGCGTAGACGCGCTCGGTGCCGCTCGCGACCGGATCCATCGGGTTGCCGTCCTGGTCGGGCGGCACCGGCATGCCGTGCCAGTGGATAGTGCTCGCCTCGCCATCGATGCGGTTGGCGAAGGTGATCTCGACACGGTCGCCCTCGAAGGCTTCGATCAGCGGCCCCGGGGTCATGCCGTTATAAGCGAGGATCGGCGTGTCGAGCCCCTCGGCAAATCTCGCGACGGCCGGCTCCGCTGTCAGCCTCGCCCTGAACAGCCCAGGTCTATCAGTTTCGTTGGCAAGCAGCGGCAGGTCGCGCAACGCCTGGCCATCCGGCAGGGTAACGGCGTCTTGCGCCATCGCGCCCATGTCGTGGCCGGCATTGCCGCCCATGTCCATGCCGGGCATCGACGTGTCGTCCATCTTCATCTGCGCCAGCGCGCGCGAGCTCGCCAGAACCGTCGCCAGGCCTGCCGCCAGAAAACCGCGTCGATGCATTCTTTTGCTCCTCACTGGAAAGCCCCGCCGGATGACCGCCCCGGAACGCTAAGGGTTCCAGCGGCTGGAAGGTCAAGTGGGATCGAGCAGCCGCTCGACTTCGGCATCGGCACCATCTTTGTCGAGGATCCGACGACAACATCGTCGAATTTATCGGAATGGGGCGAGAAATATTCGCCGAATATGATCCGAGCTGAGCTAAATGGGGCACGCTGCCCGCGCGATCTGGATGGCTCTGGCACGCGACCACAAGGAGACGGCGCGCTGATGGACATATCGGCGGGACCATTTGGGCGCTCGCGCAACGCGTCGAGGTCTACCGAGATGCATTATGGGATCGAAATCGGAACTCGATGACATTGCCCGAACGAGGTAAGCGAGGCGGCTGCATGGGGCATCTTTCTTCCGAAGGCGCACCGAAGATACAAATACGGGTAAAGATGCAGGTAAAGCCGTCTCTTACGACGGCTGACCTGCGTCCGGTGCGAAGCGCTGGCCCGCGAACCACCCACGGGCGTCGCGGCGGAAGAGCAGCAACACGGCAGCCAACCATATGACGAATGCCGCGTAAGAGACGATTGCCGAGGTTGCATTGAACCGGACGCGTTCGTCGAAACCCAGGATTTCAGCTGGAATTCCGAGAACCATCACGACGAGGCTGATCCAGCGGGCCCAATTCTGTCGCTTGCGAGCGATCAGCCAGATCCACAGCAACTGCACAGCAAAGACGCAGGCGATCAAGATCGGATAGAAGATCGGGTTCTGGCTGTAATACTTGGCGAGAGTCGCCCCGTCCGCGGCGGCGGATGCCAGAGCGGCAGCGACCCCTGCGACAGCGAGCCGCTCGTACCAGACTATGCTGATCGGGCGGCACACTGGACCGACCTTCTTCGAACTCTCACCTCTCATGAACTGACAGTTCCCATATGACCGACCAATTTGGCGACAATATGCGCCGAGCCGATTCGACAGTTTGACTTGGTGAATCGAAGAACCTGCTGATTTTGGCGGCGATAGCATATTCCGAAATGGCGCGCCCGAAGAGATTCGAACTCCTGACCCCCAGATTCGTAGTCTGGTGCTCTATCCAGCTGAGCTACGGGCGCGCAACAGGCCATGCTTTTCATGACCTCGCGGTCCAGTCCTTGACGGCCGGCCGCGATGTGAGCTGTTCCCTAGCGACTGAATTTGCGAAAAGCAAGCCGATCCGGCAAAAGTTTTGTCGCAAGATCCCTCATCCGGCGAGGCGAACCCGGACCCCGGCGGCTCGAACCGCCTGAATTCAGCCGGGAATGGGAAAGTACCGGGACCTGGAAGGCCGGGAAGGGCTTGGGCGGGGAGGCAGGGGCCTTTGGAAACCAGCGCCGGAGCTCATGCCGGGCGGCGCAAATTGCCACGGGCCTGATCGAGCCGCACCGGCTGGTCGGGAATGGTGACCGCGAATGTGGTGCGTCCGCCTATGCTCTCGACCAGTTCCACCGTGCCGCCATGCGCCCGGATCAATTCATAGGCGATGGCCAGGCCAAGGCCGGTGCCGCCGCTACGGGCCGAACCGCGGAACGCCGCGAACAGGTTCTCGCGCGCCTTTGGCGGCAGGCCGGGGCCGGTGTCGGTGACGACGATGCGGCTGACGCTGCCCATGCGCTCGGCCGACACCGCCAGGCGCCGCACAAGGGCGCTCTCGCTGTCCGCCGCCATCGCCTGCACCGCGTTGCGGCACAGATTGGTGAGCACCCGGAACAACTGGTCGGAATCGGCATCGACCTCGAAAGTCGTCTCGACGGCGTTGACGAACTCGATGCCTTGTCCGATGTCGAGCAGGCCGTGCACGTCCTCGACCAGCTGGCGCAGCCTCACCCTGCGCCGCGAAGGCGGCGGCTCCTGCGTGCGGCCATAGGCCAGCACGCCTTCCGAATAGGAAACCGCGCGGTCGAGCGCGCGCAGAAGTTTCGGCGCGAAGGCCTGCACGGTCGGGTCCTTGACCTGGCGCAGGCGGTCCGACATCAGCTGTGCCGAGGCCAGGATGTTGCGCATGTCGTGGTTGATCTTCGACACGGCGAGGCCAAGGTCGGCAAGGTGCTTTTGCTCGGAAAGCATCTTTTGCAGCCGCACCTGCATCTGCGAAAGCTCGCGCTCGGCGACGCCGATCTCGTCGGCGCGGGCGGCCGGGTGGATGATGCGCCCGGGATCGTCGGGAGCTTCGGAGAAGGACAGCATCGAGCGCGTCATCGCGCGGATCGGCCCGATCATGATGAGGTCGATCGCCGCATAGACCAGCATGGCGGTGAACAATGAGATCAGCAGCGAAACGAAGGCGACGTTCCGCGAATAGATGAGCATGGCATTGCGCAGGGAGTAGTCCTGCATGATCAGCTCGAATTCCTTGTCGCTGTCGCCGACCGGACCGAAAACGCGCAGCATCCGGTCGCCGCCGAAGAACAGCGTGTCCAGCGCGCCGGTCATGCCCTTGATCATCCCGACATTGGCGAGGTCGATGTGCGAATCGACCTGCGGCGGCATGTCGGCCACCACCAGCAGCCGGGAGACGCCGCCGTCGCGCACCGCGATCGCCTTGGCGCCGATCGCCATCAGCACGTCGTTCTGGGCCGCGCGCGACAATGAGGTCGGCTCGCCCTGCACCAAGACGATCGATACGGCGGCGGCCGTGCTCAGCCGCTCCTTGAGCCAGCTCAGCCGGTAGCTCGCGATCCAGGGCAGGAAGATGAGCACCTCGGCCAGCAGCACGAAAACAATGGTCAAGAGCAGCAGTTTCGTCGACAATCCGCGCGACAAGGGCACGGTGCGGACGGCGGCGGGCGCCGTGCCGATCCCTTCCCCCGGTTGCGTGGCTTCGCTCATGCGGTCCCGTCTTCACAATCACTTGATCGGCCGACATTAGGCGATCGCGGCTTTTTTGCCAATTTCATCCTTGGTCGGAAGCGATAATTCGTGCCGGAACGCGTGCGTTTACGGCACGACAACGCCGGATTGACTTCCAAACCCCTTCTTTCTATAAGCCCGCACACGCTCGGGCCATTCGTCCCGGCGCGGTTTCGATCGCGCCAAAGCCGGCCCGGCTAAGCTCCTGTTACAGAGTGACAGAATCAAGAAGGGCCGCACCCCGCGGTATTAAAACAAATGAAGCGTACCTACCAACCGTCCAAACTCGTCCGCAAACGCCGGCACGGCTTTCGTGCCCGCATGGCCACCAAGGGTGGTCGCGGCGTCGTCGCAGCTCGCCGCAATCGTGGCCGCAAGCGGCTCAGCGCCTAAGCGAGACGAGATCGTTGCCCGCAACCGGCAAGCCAGAGGGGAAAAGCCCCAGTCGGCTTCTGAAACGCGCGGAATTCCTGGCCGTCCGCCGTGGTGAAAAGCGCCGCGGGCGGTTTTTCCTCGTCGAGGTTCTCGACCGCGGCGACGGCGGAGCGCCGCGCGTCGGCTACACGGTCACCAAGAAGGTCGGCAACGCCGTCGTGCGCAACCGCGTCAGGCGGCGGCTGAAAGAAGCCGTTCGCGTCCATGCGGCCGATGACATGATGCCCGGCAATGATTATGTCATCGTCGGGCGCGATGATGCGCTCCGCGCCCCCTTCGGCCAATTGAAGGCCGAACTCTCCCGCCGAATTCGCGGAACACGATAGGCCAAGGGCTCTCGATGGAAAACAACCGGAACTTCTTCATCACCATCGCGCTGTCGGTGCTGATCCTGACTTTGTGGCAGGTGTTCTACATGAACCCGCGCGTCGAGCAGCAGCGAGAGGCCGCGCGCGTCGAACAGCAGCGCACGGAAGAACAGAAGAAGACGGCCGAGGCGACCAACCCGGGCGCGGGAACGCCGGCGCCGGGTACCACGGCTCCAGGTGCCATTCCCAATGCGCCCGGCGGCGAAACCGTCACCACCGCCAGCCGCGATCAGGCGCTGGCGGCTTCGAAGCGCGTCAAGATCGACACGCCGAGCCTCGAAGGCTCGATCAGCCTGACCGGCGCGCGCCTCGACGACCTCAAGCTCAAGCACTACACGGAAACCGTCGACAAGAATTCGCCCGAGATCGAACTGCTCAATCCGCAGGCGCTGCCCACCGGCTATTTCGCCGAGATCGGCTTCGTCGGCAACGACAAGACCGGTGCGGTGCCGGGCTCGGAGACGGTGTGGAGCGTGGAGGGCAATCCGACGTTGAGCCCGTCGACGCCGGTGACGCTGACCTACACCAATGACAAGGGCCTGACCTTCAAGCGCACCTTCTCCGTCGACCACGACTATATGTTCACGGTCTCGGACACGGTGCAGAATTCCGGCAGCGGCGCGGTTTCGCTGTTCAACTACGGCCGCGTCACGCGCTACGACAAGCCGGCGGTCGCCAGCACCTATGTGCTGCATGAGGGCCTGATCGGCTTCACCGGCGCGGAAGGCCTGCAGGAGCACAAATACGCGTCCGTCGAGAAGGACAAGCAGTACCAGCCGGGCAAATCGACCGACGGCTGGCTCGGCATCACCGACAAATACTGGGCCGTCACGCTGGTGCCGACCGAGAAGCAGCCGTTCCAGCCGCGCTATGCCTATTTCGAGGACGGCCGCCACCGCTACCAGTCCGACTTCCTCACCGACCCGATCAATGTCGAGGCCGGCCAGTCGGCGACCGTCGAGACCGAAATCTTCGCCGGTGCCAAGGAAGTAGCCAAGATCAACGCCTATGCGGAAGACCGCCATATCAAGCGGTTCGACCTCCTGATCGACTGGGGCTGGTTTCACTTCATCACCAAGCCGATGTTCTGGCTGATCGATACGCTCTACAAATTCCTCGGCAATTTCGGCCTGGCGATCCTGGCCACCACCGTTATCGTCAAGGCCATTTTCTTCCCGCTCGCCAACAAGTCCTACGCGTCGATGGCGAACATGAAGAAGGTGCAGCCCAAGATGCTGGAGATCCGCGAGAAATACGCGGACGACAAGATGAAGCAGCAGCAGGCGATGATGGAGCTGTACAAGACCGAGAAGATCAATCCGCTTGCCGGCTGCTGGCCGGTGGCGCTGCAGATCCCGGTCTTCTTCTCGCTCTACAAGGTGCTCTACATCACCATCGAGATGCGGCACGCGCCGTTCTTCGGCTGGATCCAGGATCTTGCGGCACCCGATCCGACGTCGATCTTCAACCTGTTCGGCCTCGTTCCGGTCACGCTGCCGCACATGCTGATGATCGGCGTGTGGCCACTGATCATGGGCGTCACCATGTTCTTGCAGATGCGCATGAACCCGACGCCGCCGGACCCGACCCAGGCCGCGATCTTCACCTGGATGCCGGTCATCTTCACCTTCATGATGGCGGGTTTTCCGGCCGGCCTCGTCATCTACTGGGCCTGGAACAACACGCTTTCGATCCTCCAGCAAGGCGTGATCATGAAGCGCCAGGGCGCCAAGATCGAGCTGTGGGACAATCTGGTCGCGCTGTTCCGCAAGAAACCGTCACCAGCGGAATAAAACGCCATTTCTTGCGTCAAAAAGCCCCGTTCGGGGCTTTTTGTTTGGGCTCAGGTTGGGGACGCTGGCAGGCTTGGCCGGATAGGTGAAGCCCGGTGCTGCTGGGGCGTGCCCGCGGCAATAAGAGGACCTGGCCGCCCAGGAAAGGCTCGCTCGCCGGGCAATTGGTGCTATAGGGCGGATCGCGCTATTTTTGACCGACGCGTGCGGATATCCGACGCAACTGGCGACCAATTCCTGGACGAACCGACCCAATTCCTGGACGAACCGACATGGACGGACCCAACCCCAACATCAAGCACCCGATCCCGATGCATACCCGCGTTGGGTTCCTGAAGCCGCTGGTCACCGCGCCGAATATCGAGATCGGCGATTTCACCTATTATGACGATCCGGACGGGCCGGACAAATTCGCCGAAAAATGCGTGCTGCACCACTACGCCTTCATCGGCGACAGGCTGGTCATCGGCAAGTTCTGCGCCATTGCCGAGGGCGTGCGCTTCATCATGAACGGCGCCAACCACGCCATGTCCGGTTTTTCCACCTATCCGTTCAACATTTTCGGCCATGGTTGGGAGAACGGTTTCGACCCGACCACATGGTCGAGGGAAGTGCGCGGCGACACCGTGGTCGGCAGCGATGTCTGGATCGGCATGGAGGCGGTCATTCTGCCCGGCGTGCAAATCGGCCATGGCGCCATCATCGCCGCGAAATCGGTGGTCACGCACGATGTTCCGTCCTATGCGATCGTCGCCGGCAATGCGGCCAAGGTGGTGAAGATGCGTTTCGACGACAGGACAATCAGGCGGCTGCTTTCGGTGGCATGGTGGGACTGGCCCGCGGACAAGGTCAGCCGCAACCTCGACGCCATCAGAGGCGCCGATATTTCTCTTCTGGAGGCAGCAACTTGAACGCCTTGAACAGCACCGCGATCGGCATCGACCTGTTTACGCGTGGATGGATCTTCATCCGCGGCGTGCCGGCAATGAAGTTCCTGCCGCCGGAAGGGCCGCCGGAAATCGCCTTTGCCGGCCGCTCGAACGTGGGCAAATCGTCGCTGATCAACGCATTGGTCAACCAGAAGGGCCTGGCCCGCACCTCCAACACGCCGGGGCGCACGCAGGAGCTCAATTATTTCGTGCCGGATGGATTTACGGGCGAGGGCGCCGACCTGCCGCCAATGGCGATGGTCGACATGCCGGGCTACGGCTACGCCACCGCGCCCAAGGAGAAGGTCGACGAATGGACCAAGCTGGTCTTCGACTATCTCAAGGGCCGGGTCACGCTGAAGCGGGTCTATGTGCTGATCGACGCCCGCCACGGCATCAAGGCTAAGGACGACGAGGTGCTGTCGCTGCTCGATAAGGCGGCGGTATCCTACCAGATCGTGCTGACCAAGACCGACAAGATAAAGGCCGCCGGCGTGCCGCGGCTGATCGAGGAAACGTTGCAGAAAATCAAGAAGCGGCCGGCGGCGTTTCCGTTCGTCCTGGCGACGTCGTCGGAAAAGGCCGAGGGCCTCGAAGAGCTGCGCGCGGCAATCGTGCTCGCCGCCAATGGCGGCTGATACATGTCGTCGTTTGAAGTCGCGGCATGGATCCTCGGGTCTGCGCCGCGTCGCTTCGCTCCTTGCTCCGCCCGTGGATGACGACGGGAGAGATGTTCGGCTAATCTCGAAGGTTGCCGACGACCATTGATACCGAGTTCCGTTGATACCAAGCATCCACCGATGCCAAGCTCCAGCGCTTACGATTAGTCTCAGGCCCTCCACGCCTCGTCATCCTAGGGCGGAGCAAGGAGCGTAGCGACGCGGCGCAGACCCTAGGATCCATGCCGCGACGCCTGCCGAGAGATGCAGCGGATGGGGAGGCGCTCCGATCGCTCGTTATGGTCGAGGCATGACCGGCTATGTTACCGCTTTGCCTCCAGAGCGATCGTCTGGTGGCTTTCTTCCGAGACAAGGCTTTCGGTGCCATAGGCCTTCAGGAACATGCTGACGCCGGACCTGACGATGTGGTCGATCTCATTCTGGCTGGGCGCCTTGGTGCGGTAGGCGAAAATGCACTGGCGGAAAAGACCGGCCAGGCAAAGATCCGTGAACTGGTAGGCAGCGAGATCGACATCATCGATCCGCAGCACGCCGCGCTCGATGGCGGTGTTGAGAAAGGCCACGATCTTGTCATGGCCGCGCCGCGGCCCGCGCTCATAGAAACGCGCGCCAAGTTCGGGCATCCTGTCGGCCGCGCCGATCACCGTGCGCTGCGCCTGGATGACCTTGGCCGAGGTGATCTTGATGGCGAGCACCTTGCCGAACTTCACCAGCGTCTCGCGAAGGTCGTCGGCCCTGTCGAGCACGTCGTACATGTTCTTGAAGATGGTGCCGCGCTCTTCCTCGATCAGCGCTTCGAACAGCTCTTCCTTGTTGGCGAAATAGACATAGATCGTGCCCTTGGAAACGCCCGCCTCGCGCGTGATGTCGTTCATCGACGCGGCCTCGAAGCCTTTCTCGATGAACACGCGACGCGCGCCCTCGATGATCTGGCTGCGCTTGACCGGGTCCTGGCCGGCGGCGGGGCGGCCCCGGCGCAAGCTGTCCAACAGGTCGCCGCAGGCATCGTTTTCGGCGTCGGGCGTAGTCTCGGCCATAAAAGTCGCACCTCGAAATAATTCGAACCAAGCGGTTCGATTGCTCTTGATATGGTCCTCTTTCCGCGCTATGTCAACGGCTCGATCGAACCGAACGGTTCAGTTTTGTTAAATTAGAGAGATGTCATGTCCTCGAACGCGCCCACGTCAGCCGAAGTCCGCCCCTTCCCCACCGCCAAGGTTGCCCCGGCAACGGAAGCACCGGAAGTGCCTGTCCAACCTGCCGTCGCTATGCCGGTCGAGGCGCCGGCCAGGAAGAAGCGCTCCGTACGTTCGTTTCTGCTGCCGGTCATCGGCCTCGCGCTGCTCGGCGCCGGCGCCTGGTATGGCTATAATTACTGGACCACGGGCCGTTTCATGATCTCGACCGACGATGCCTATGTCCAGGCCGACATGGCGTTCGTTTCGCCCAAGATTTCCGGTTATGTCGACCAGGTCAAGGTCAGCGAGAACCAGCTGGTCAAGGCTGGAGACCCGCTGCTGACGATCGATAGCGGCGATTACAAGATAGCCGTTGCCCAGGCCGAGGCGCAGATGGCCACGCTGTCGAAGACGCTCGACCGCATCGACGCGCAGACCAAGGCCGCGCAGGCTTCGCTGCAGCAGGCGCAGGCACAGAAGGTCGCCGACCAGGCAGCCGCCGGCAACGCCGCTCGCGCCCAGCAGCGCGCCGCGCAACTGCTCAAGACGCATGTCGGCACGCAGGCGCAGCTGGACGATGCCCAGACCGCGCTCGACCAGGCCAATGCCGCCCTGGTCGGCGCCGACGCGCAGATCGCCGCCGCACAGGCCAACATCGGCGTGCTCGAGGCGCAGCGTGCCGAATCGGCAAGCACGCTCGCCTCCCTGCAGCTCACCCGCGACAAGGCCGCCCGCGACCTTTCCTTCACCGTGCTCAAGGCGCCCTATGACGGCGTCGTCGGCAACCGTTCCGTCGAACAGGGCGATCTCGTCAGCCCGGGCCAGAAGCTCGCCGTCGTCGTGCCTATGGACAAGCTCTACATCGTCGCCAACTTCAAGGAGACCCAACTTGCCCGCCTCGTGCCAGGCGAAAAGGTCAAGATCTCGGTCGACGCGATCGGCGGCCAGGATTTCGAGGGCACCGTCTCGTCGCTGGCGCCGGCTTCGGGAGCGGTGTTCTCGCTGCTGCCGCCCGAAAACGCCACCGGCAACTTCACCAAGGTGGTGCAGCGCGTTCAGGTCCGCATCGACGTGCCGGCCGACGTGCTGAAGAGCGGCAGGCTGCGCGCCGGCTTGAGCGTCATCGTCGACGTCGACAGCCGCACGGCACCCGTCGCGTCGTCGAACTGATCGGACGCCGGGGAGCAATGCCATGGCAACAGCAACCCTGACCGCGGGAGCGCCGCCGGCGAGGCCGGCCGCCCCCGAGACCATCTCGACGCGGCGCGTCATCGCTTTCCTGGCGATGGTGTTCGGCATGTTCATGGCGATCCTGGACATCCAGATCGTCTCGGCCTCGCTGGCCGAGATCCAGGCGGGCCTGAGCGCCAGTTCCGACGAGATCCCGTGGGTGCAGACCGCCTACCTCATCGCCGAGGTGGTGATGATCCCGCTGTCGGGCTTTCTCAGCCGGATGCTGTCGACGCGGGTGCTGTTCACGGTCTCGGCCGCCGGCTTCACCGCGGCCAGCGCGCTCGCCGCGACCGCCACCAACATCGATCAGATGATCGTCTACCGCGCCATCCAGGGCTTCATCGGCGGCGGCATGATCCCGAGCGTGTTCGCGGCCGCCTTCACCATTTTCCCGCCCTCGCGCCGCGCCGTCGTTTCGCCGATGATCGGCCTTGTCGCGACCCTGGCGCCGACCATCGGCCCGACCGTCGGCGGCTATATCAGCCACGCCATGTCCTGGCACTGGCTGTTCCTGGTCAATGTCGTGCCCGGCATCCTGGTGACGACCGCGGCCTGGTCGCTGATCGACTTCGACAAGCCCAATCTCAAGCTGTTCAGCAAATTCGACTGGTGGGGCCTCGCCGGCATGGCAGCCTTCCTGGGCTGCATGGAATATGTGCTCGAGGAAGGGCCGAACAATGACTGGCTGCAGGACCAGGCGGTGTTCATCTGCGCCGTCATCATGACTATTGGCGCGGTGCTGTTCTTCTGGCGTGTCTTCACCGCCGAGGAACCGATCGTCGACCTTCGGGCCTTCAGCAACGTCAACTTCGCCTTCGGCTCGCTGTTTTCCTTCGTCATCGGCATCGGCCTCTATGGCCTGACCTATCTCTATCCGGTCTTCCTCGGGCGCATCCGCGGCTACGATTCGATGATGATCGGCGAGGCGCTGTTCGTCAGCGGACTGGCCATGTTCTTCACCGCGCCGATCTCGGGCATCCTGTCGAACAAGATGGATCCACGCCTGATGATGATGATCGGCTTCTTCGGCTTCGCCACCGGCACCTGGTGGATGACGCATCTGACCGCCGACTGGGACTTTTACGAGCTGCTCATCCCGCAGATCCTGCGCGGCTGTTCGATGATGCTGTGCATGGTGCCGATCAACAACATCGCGCTCGGCACCTTGCCGCCCGAGCGGCTGAAGAATGCGTCAGGCTTGTTCAATCTCACCCGCAACCTTGGCGGCGCCGTCGGCCTTGCCATCATCAACACCGTGCTGATCGACCGCAATGCCTTCCACTACGCCCGGCTCTCCGAACATGTGGAGTGGGGCAGTGCCGCCGCGCAGCAAAAGCTGCAGAACATGACGGTCAATTTCGAGCAGACCGCCGGCCTCGATGCCGCTAGCGCCGCGATCTCCAAGCTGTCGGGCATGGTCCATCAGCAGGCGGCGCTGCTGTCCTTCATGGACGTGTTCTACATGCTGACGGTGCTGTTCGCGACGCTCGGCCTGTTCACCATGCTGATCCGCAAGCCGGTCGCGGCCGGCGGCGGAGGCGGCGGCGGGCACTGACACCAAGCAATTCCAGGAAAACCGCGAAACGGTTTTCCGTCCGGAATTGCGCCAAAACAAGGAAACGTGGGCAGCGGTTTCGGGAAGTTCCTCCAGTCCACGCCCGAAAATTCTGACCGCGCAAAAACTCCGGGCCGCAAGCCCGGAGTTTTTCGTATTCCGGCCGGGATCTGGTCCCACGACGATTATGGGCTTGACAAATCCGCGCCGATGTGAGAATATAATCCTACATCGCCAAAGCGGAGTCTAGCGCAGTGGAAATCTCGAGACACCCTCATTCCAAGGCGGCGGCTGTCGGAAATCGAGCGGTCCTGCGTTCCCGTGAACGGTTCTTGTCAGGCCGTTGCGGGCTTGAAGGTCAGCGCCACGCCGTTGATGCAGTGGCGCAGGCCGGTCGGCGCAGGGCCATCGTCGAAGACATGGCCGAGATGGCCGCCGCAGCGGCGGCAATGCACCTCGATGCGGGTCATGCCGAGCGACCTGTCCTCGGTCTTGCCGATGCCATTGGCGATCTCTTGCCAGAAGCTCGGCCAGCCGGTGCCGGAATCGAATTTCGTCTCGGACGGGTAAACCGGCAGGTCGCAGCCGGCACAGGCGAAGATGCCCTTGCGGTGTTCGTTGAGAAGCGGGCTGGTGCCGGGATATTCGGTGCCTTCCTTGCGCAGAACGTCAAAGGCGGCCGGCGACAAGATGGCCTTCCACTCGGCCTCCGTCTTGGTGACTTCGAATCTTTCGGCGGCCCGCGCGGCCTCAGGTTTGCCCATCCGCAGCATTGTCGCCGCGGCCCCGACGATGCCGATCGTCGCGGCGCCGCTCAAAAGAAAGTCGCGACGGTTCATGACCAGTTCCTCCTGTCGTCTCTTAGCCAACTATGCCGCCAGTCGGAAATCAAAAGCCGGTGACGGGTGAGTTCCCGGAACGGATACTCCGCGCCGTTCCACATCTGAACGGCGCGGAGCGCGTGCCGGTTGCGGATCACGGGAGCGAGACCTGCAACCGACCGAGAGCCCTTGCTGCAACTTCGCCCGCGGCAGGCCCTTTGTTACATCTTGGGCAAGAGAACCTTGTCGATGACGTGGATGACGCCGTTGGATTGTTCGACATCGGCGATCGTCACATTGGCGACATTGCCGTTCTCGTCGGTGACGGTGACCTTGCCGCCCTCGGCCTTGAGCGACAATTCGCAGCCGCCGGCGGTCTTGACCTGATGCGCGCCGCCGTCGGCCTTGGCCATGGCGGCCACATCGGCTCCCATCGCCTTGGCGCCGATGACATGGCAGGCCAGGATCTTGGTGAGCTTGTCCTTGTTCTCGGGCTTGAGCAGCGTCTCGACGGTGCCGGCGGGCAGTGCGGCGAAGGCCTCGTTGGTCGGCGCGAACACGGTGAACGGACCGGCGCCCTGCAAGGTGTCGACCAGGCCGGCAGCCTTGACAGCGGCGACCAGCGTTGTGTGGTCCTTCGAGTTGACGGCGTTCTCGACGATGGTCTTGTTGGCGAACATGGCGGCGCCGCCGACCATCGGATTTTGGGCATAGGCCGCAGTGGCAAGCGCTGAAACGGCGACCGTACCGGCAAGCAAAAGGGTGGCGAATTTACGCATGATGTCAAACTCCTCGGGTTTTTCTCTTCCCATTTTTAGGGACGCGAGGAGATACGGAGCACAAAAGCGAGAGTTTCAGAACGTTCGCAGTTTTTTGTTCCTTCGTGGTGCTGGACGGATTTTTTGTGCGCCAGGATGTTCCTGCCATAGAATCGACAGGTCACGGCAAACGGAGGATAGACTTGAAATATTCTGTTGATCGCTGGCGCGAGATCGGTCGCTCAGATGCTCTTCAAATCGCCTGCGGCAACCACCGGCCCGGTCGGCTGGCCGGTCGGCGAACCGCCTGTCGGTTCGAGGCTGACGGCCAGCACCGCGCCCATGGCGAGCTTTTCCTGCACGGCCGGCGAAATCGCCAGACGTGCCGTCGTACCGGCCGGGATGACGCCCATCGAGACCGGGGCATTCTTGCCTTCGATCATCCACAGTTCGAAGTCCTTGCCGGCGGCGCGCTCGCCGGAAACGTGCGACAGGCTGACGTCATGATGCGCGGCGTCGTAGATGGCGAGATATTTGACGTCGGAGCCGGCGGCGGCAAGCGAGGCGACAAGGCGCGTCTGTGGCTGCACGGCCGGCGGGTTGAGAATGGGCACGGCGATGTAGATCGCCAGCGCGGCAACCGCCGCCGCCGCAAGGCGGCGCCAGAAGGCGAGGCTCGACCACAGCCCACCGCGCGATTCGGCGGGCGTCGCCGCCCCTGACGCAAACAACCGGTGATCTATCGCCGGCTTCACCGAAGCCGGGGGCTCGATTTCCGGATATGCGGCGGCCAGCGGCGAGAGATGAACCTCCCAGCCTTCGACAAGCCGCGCGAAACCGCTTTCCGCGTCGATGCGCCTGGACGCAAGCTGCCGCTCGTCCGCCGGCAGCACGCCGAGAACGTATTCGGCGGCGAGCAAATCGTCGCCTCCACGTTCCGGTCCATTGTCCTCTGCAAGCGTCATCTTTCCAGGCATTCTCTCAGTTTCATCAGGCTGCGGCGCAGCCAGGTACGCATCGTGTTCAGCGGCACACTGTGGCGCTCCGCCAGTTCGGCATAGCTTTCGCCCTTGAGATAGGCGCCCCGGACGGCCGCCGCCCGGTCCTGCTCCAACTCCTCAAGACAATGATGGATGCGTTCGGATTCGTCGCCCGACACCGCCATCGCTTCAGGTCCCGGCGCCGGATCGGCCACGTCGAGCGCGGCGTCGATATCGGCGGCAGGCTTGCGCCGCGCCCTCACGCGATCGATCGCGTGATTGCGCGCGATCGCCACCAGCCAGGAGATCGGACTGAGATCGGAGACGGCAAAACGGTCGGCCTTCGTCCATATCTTGACGAAGACTTCCTGTAGCGCTTCTTCCGCGTCTCCCCGGTCGTTCAATACACGAAGGCACACGCCGAAAAGTTTCGCGCTGGTCTGCCTGTAGAGCAGATCGAAAGCGGCCCGATCCTTCATCGAGGTCCGGACGATCAGCTTGGTGATGTCCTGCGGCGTCATGGCCAGGCAAATTAGGCTGTTGTAATGTGTTTGCAACGGCGGAAATTGACTTGTGCACCTCAAACATCGCGGGTGTCGCCCCGCGCACGCAAACCTTTGATTGCCAAGGAAATCGCCACTGGCTAGCTTGCCGGCAGTGGGGGAACGCGCATGTCGGTCGAACGGATACTTTGGCAAGAAGACGCCACCGGCCTCGCAGGGCTGGTCCGCAAGGGCGAGCTGTCCGCGATCGAGCTGACCGAAGCGGCGATCGCGCGCGCCGAGGCCACAAGGCCGGAAATCAATGCGACCGCCCAGCCGCTCTATGACGCCGCGCGGGCGCGGGCGAAGAGCATCGACCGCTCGCTGCCGCTGGCCGGCGTTCCCTTCGCCATCAAGGATCTCGGCATCGCCATCAAGGGCGTGCCGACGCATGGCGGCAGCCGCATTCCGGCTTGGCTACCCGACGTCAATTCGGTGATGACCGAGCGCTATCTCGCCGCCGGGCTCATTCCGATCGTCACCTCGACGTCGCCGGAACATGGGCTGCGGCTGATGACCGAATCCAGGGCTTTCGGCATCACCCGCAATCCGTGGAACACCGGCCACACCAGCGGCGGCTCATCCGGAGGGTCGGCGGCACTGGTCGCCGCCGGCGTCGTGCCGGTGGCGCATGCCTCCGATGGCGGCGGTTCGATCCGGGTGCCTTCCGCCTGCACCGGGCTTGTCGGGCTCAAGACCTCGCGGGGCCGAATCCCGCTGACGCCCCTGGTGAGCGAAAGCTGGTACGGCATGGTCGTCGACCATGCGGTCACCCGTTCGGTGCGCGATTGCGCACTGCTGCTCGATCTCACTCATGGTCCGGATATTCTGTCGCCCTATGCCGCCCCGCCGCCGAAGGGGACGTTCGCTTCCGCCGCCGCGCGCGATCCCGGCAAGCTCAGGCTCGCCATGTACCGCAAATCGCCGCTCGGCCTGCCGATTTCGACCGAGACGTTGAAAGCACTCGACACGGCGGTGGCGCTCGCCCGCGAGGGCGGCCACACGGTCGAGGAAATCGACCTGCCCTCCATCGGCCGCGAGTTCGTCGCCGACTTCTGCAGGACGGTTGCTTCCGCCGTCGCCGGCACGATGCGGGCCGAAACGCTGCGCGTCGGCCGTTCCGTGACCGGCGACGTCGAGCGCGCCACGCGGGTGCTCGGCAGATTGGGTGAATTGGTTTCGGCCGGCGAGACCTATGCCGCGTTGCAGCGGCTGCACGGGGCCTCGCGGCGGGTGATCGAAGAGACCGCGCACTATGACGCCGTGCTGATGCCGATCATCGCCCATCCGCCGCTGGCTTGCGGCGCCATGGATCCGAAAGGCGCCGATGAACTCATCGAAAACCTGCTCGACAGGCTTCACCTCACGCCGCTGCTGAAGCTGAGGCCGTTTTTCGGCCAGATGATGGACAAGAGCCTTTGGTTCACCCCTTGGCCGTCGATCCAGAATGTCAGCGGCCAACCGTCGATCGCGCTGCCCGTCCATGTCACCGACGCCGGCCTGCCGCTCGGGATCCAGGCCGCCGGCCGCCCGGGCGACGAGGAGACACTGCTGTCGCTGGCCGCGCAGATGGAGAAGATCTCGGGATGGCTCGGCCGCAGGGCGCCGCTGATGGTGCCCTCGTGATGGCACCGGTGGTGCCACCGGGATGGCACCGGTGGTGCCATCGTGATGACGAGGTCGTGAGGCGCTCGAATATGGCAGCAAAGCCATTTGCGGCGCGCGTCAATTCCCGCTAAGACGCCGCCGTCCTTACCAAGTGCATGTCGCCCAGAAGTGCTTAGCGGTTTTGGGACAACGAGATGCATAAAATCAAAAGCCGGGAACCACGCCGATGACGGAAATAACCGCCACCGCCGAGATGCAGGCAGCCCTGCTTTCCAGGGCGCTGCCTTACATGCAGCGCTACGAGAACAAGACGGTCGTGGTGAAATATGGCGGGCACGCCATGGGCGACAGCGAACTCGGCAAGGCCTTCGCGCGCGACATCGCGCTGTTGAAGCAGTCCGGCGTCAACCCGATCGTCGTCCATGGCGGCGGACCGCAGATCGGCGCCATGCTGACCAAGATGGGCATCGAATCGAAGTTCGAGGGCGGCCTACGCGTCACCGATCAGAAGACGGTCGAGATCGTCGAGATGGTGCTGGCCGGCTCGATCAACAAGGAGATCGTCGCTCTCATCAATGCCGAGGGCGAATGGGCGATCGGCCTGTGCGGCAAGGACGGCAACATGGTCTTCGCCGAAAAGGCCCGCAAGACGATGATCGATCCGGACTCCAACATCGAGCGGGTGCTCGATCTCGGTTTCGTCGGCGAGCCGGTCGAGGTCGACCGCACGCTGCTCGACCTTCTGGCGCGCTCCGAAATGATCCCGGTGCTGGCGCCGGTGGCGCCGGGCCGCGACGGCCACACCTACAACATCAATGCCGACACCTTCGCCGGCGCCATCGCCGGCGCCTGCAAGGCCTCGCGCCTTTTGTTCCTGACCGACGTGCCGGGCGTGCTCGACAAGAACAAGAAGCTGATCGACGAACTGACCGTTGCCGAAGCCAGGGCGCTGATCCGGGACGGCACGGTCTCGGGCGGCATGATCCCCAAGGTAGAGACCTGCATCGAGGCGATCGAGCGCGGCGTCGAGGGTGTCGTCATCCTCAACGGCAAGACGCCGCATTCGGTGCTGCTCGAACTGTTCACCGAACACGGCGCCGGCACGCTGATCGTGCCCTGAGCGGCCGCCGGCCGGTCAGGCAGGCTTGCGCGCCGGTCGTCGATTTCCTCTTCCGCGTCCTGTGGCCCGAGCCAGAATTCGGCAAGCGTCTGGCCTTCCATGGCGGACCCCCGGGAGGTTGGTCCGTGCATGCCGGCCGGCGATGTGGACGCCCGATTGGCCCGTTTCAGCAGTTTGCGTGCTGCTTTTCGGCAGGAATGCCGAAGCGAAGCGATGTCATCGCCTGAGATGTCCAAGCGGCACGTGGCCGGGTCCCTTGATGTTCTGCAGCACCAATTGCGTATGGACGTCGCGCACGCCCTCGAGCCGCATCAGCCGGTGCATGACGAAGGCGTTGAGTTCGTCGACCGACGGCACCATGACATGCAGCAGGAAATCGTGGTCGCCGGTCATCGTCCAGCATGACGACACCTCGTCCATGCGTTGCACCGCGGCAATGAAGCTCTCGGGCGAACCGTCGCTATGGCTGACAAGGCGAACCTGGATGAACACCTCGACCATCAGGCCGACGGCGCGGCGGCTGATCACGGCGGCAAAGCCCTTAATGATGCCGGCATCCTGCAACGCCTCGAAACGCCGCGCGCAAGGCGTCGTCGACAGGCCCACCTCCTGCGCCAGTTCGGACACAGGCTTACGTCCGTCGCGTTGCAGCACATCGAGCATCCTGATCTCGAAATCGTCGAATTGAGGCATTTTCACTCCCCTGATTTATTTTGTGAGTGAATATTATCCCAGATGTCGCGTTCGCGCCATCATCGAAACCGATTTGCCTCGGCAAATCCGGTTAGTCTTGCTGCACGTCAGCCATTCATGATTTGCGAGGAGAAAAACCATGACGACGATGAGCGTTGCCGAATATGCCCGCGACTGCGCGGCGCAAGGGTTGCGCGGCGACTATTCGGTCTGCCGCGCCGATTTCACCGTGGCGCAAGGCTATGATTATAGTGCCGAGGAACAGGCGGTGTGGCGCACGCTATGCGACCGCCAGACCAAACTGACGCGCAAGCTCGCCCACCACTCCTACCTCGACGGTGTCGAGAAGCTCGGCCTGCTGGACCGCATCCCGGACTTCGACGAGGTCAGCGCCAAGCTGCGTGAGCTGACCGGCTGGGAGATCGTGGCCGTGCCCGGTCTCATTCCGGCCGCACCGTTCTTCGACCACCTCGCCAACCGCCGCTTCCCCGTCACCAACTGGCTGCGCACGAGGCAGGAACTCGACTACATCGTCGAGCCGGACATGTTCCACGATTTCTTCGGCCACGTGCCGGTGCTGTCGCAGCCGGTGTTCGCCGATTTCATGCAGATGTACGGCCGCAAGGCCGGCGACATCATTGCGCTGGGCGGCGACGAGATGATCACCCGGCTCTACTGGTACACGGCCGAATACGGCCTCATCCAGGAGGCCGGCCAGCCGCTGAAGGCCTTTGGCGCCGGCCTGATGTCGTCCTTCACCGAATTGCAGTTCGCCGTCGACGGCAAGGACGCCCACCATGTGCCCTTCGACCTGGAAACGGTGATGCGCACCGGCTACGAGATCGACAAGTTCCAGCGCGCCTATTTCGTGCTGCCGTCCTTCGACGCCTTGCGCGACGCCTTCCAGACCGCTGATTTCGAGGCGATCGTCGCCCGCCGCAAGGGCCAGCCGGCGCTCGATCCGGCGACGGTCTGACCCACGCTGGCGAATTTCGCATCGCCCAACATCGTGTTGCGGCGATGCGGACGAGTTTGCCGGCGGAACCGTCAGGCGCCGACCACCTTGCTCAGGTGTTCCCCCAGCCGGCAGGCCAGCGCGGTGATCGTCGTCGTCGGGTTGGCCTGACCGGATGTACAGAACACCGATGAGCCGCCGACATAGAGATTGTCCATGCCATGCACCTTGCAGTTGGCGTCGACCACGCTCTTGGTGACGTCGCTACCCATGCGCGTGCCGCCCATATGGTGGTGGCCCGCGGTCTCGTCATCGGTCGGATAGTCCTGATCATTGATGATCCAGTCGGCGATGCGTACGCGGCCGAGATTCTTCTCGATCAACGTCGTGCCGAACAGCCTCAGTCCTTCGAGAAGGGTGCGGCGTTCCAGTTCCGATTTCTGCCAGTGCAGCTCGATGCGCGGCACGCCGGCATGGTCGACTTCGGTCTTTGACAGGTCGATCTGGTTGGCGGCCAGCGGCGCCTGCTCCCAGGCGACATAGAGCTGGGCCGCGCAGCGCAGGTTCTGGCTGAGCTTGGAGGACATCCACTCGGCCATGTTCGGCGCCGTGCAGGCGAGATCGGCGATGAGGTTCTTGACACCCGGATAAGGCGTCTTGATCAGCCTGATCCCGAAATTCATGATCCGCAGGCGCTCCGTCGCGGCAAGCGTCGGCGAGAAGAAGGCCTCGTTGACGGCATCCACCTCGAACTCGCCATAGTTTGACAGGATGGCGTTGCCGCCCTGGAAGGTCGGGTGTTCCATCCAGTAGCGGCCGAGCGCCGTCGCGTTCGGCACCACGCCGCCATTCGAGCGCTGGTTCGACCAAAGCAACAGCCGTGAATTCTCCAGCCCGCCGGTGCAGACGATGAAATAATCGGCGCTGAACGAGCCGGCGTCCTGCCCGTCGGACCACAGTCTGGCGCCCGTCACGCGCCTGCCGTCGCCGGCGAGCGAGGTGGCATAGGTGTTGAGCACGACGGCGATGTTCCGGCTCTTGTCGAGTTCGTCGCCGAACTTTTCGGCAAAGCGCACCGCCGGGCTCTTGATCAATTGCACCCAGCGGATGTCGTCCGAGATCGGCATGTCGGGGCGGAAGTCGGGGAGGTCGAGGATGTCGCGCACTTCCGGCAAATACGGCTCGATGTCGGTGCGGCGGATAGGCCATCCGGTATCCGGCACCCAAGCCTTCGGCTCGAAGTCCTGCTTGTCGAGCACACGGCACCAGCCGGCCCAGTGGTTGGAGCTGCCGCCCATGTATCGCAGCCTTGTGATGTCGAGATCGAAATAGAAATCGCCGACCGTGGCGCCGCGGTAGAAATCCTGCGACTCGTCGCTGAAGTCCCTGGAACCGGCCTCCAGCACCACCACCGGAATGCCCGAGGCGCCAAGCTTGCGGGCAATGGTGGTGCCGGCCGGGCCGGAACCGAGGATGCAGACCCTGGGCTTGAAGTCGGCGGCGCGATACGCCTCGTAGCTGTCGAAGATCATGCCAGGTCACTGCGCTTCAGGATCCAGCCATTGACCTCGACGATCTCGTCCGGGTCGTTTCTGGATGGGTCGGCCCGGGATGGGCCGGCCCGGGATGGACCGGCATGCGAAGGATCGGCATCAGGCAGCTTGCGGAACAAGGACAGGGCAGGCAGTGCGATCAGCGCCTGTACGATCGTGCGGCGCGATATGTTTTTTATGAAGAAACTCATGACTGGTCTCTCGGGTAAGGGCCTCGATCGGCGCATGGCGTTCCCGGAACGACTGTTCCCCGAAACGGCACACGCATAATGACTGACGCCAGTATCGTGCCAAGCTTGGCAGCAACCCACCAAAACGGCGTGCAAGCGGCACAACCGAATGCAAACAGGGTTAGAGAACCCTTAGCGACCCTGGATTGAGCGTGCGCTGGATCGGCCAGCCTCACGCCGCCTCGGAAAGATCGGTGTCGAGGATCGCCAGGTTGCGCCCGCGATGCTTGGCTTGATACAGGCGCCTGTCCGCGGCCCGCATCAGCTCCGATACGTTGACGTCTTCGCCGCAGACGGTCCCGCCGATGCTGACGGTCAGCGGAATGGTCCGTTCGTCGACGGGCCGGAAGCGGATCAACTCGACTTCGCGGCGAATGCGTTCGGCAACGCGCTTGGCTTCCTGTTCGGTGGCGCCGACGAGAAACGCGCCGAACTCCTCCCCGCCGATGCGGCCGAGCACATCGCCGCCGCGCACGCCGCGCTCAATGGCGCTGGCGATCAACAGCAGCGCGTCATCGCCGGTCAGGTGGCCAAAACTGTCGTTGACCGCCTTGAAGTGGTCGGCATCGATGATCAGCAGCGCGCCGCGATCGGACTTGCGGCGCGAACCGTCGAGCGCTGCAAAGAAGCTCTCCCGGTTGAGCATGCCGGTCATGTCGTCGCGGCTTGCCTTTTCCGCCAGGCGGCGGTGCGCGGCGGCAAGCTGGGCATGGGCGCGGGCAAGCTCGCGATGCGCGTTTTTCAGCCTGTCGCTCTGCCAGACGGTGCCGGCGCAGGCCGCCCATGCAAGCACCAGCGGACAAAGCGTCGAGGTCAACCAGATCGTCCGGTTGACCGGGAATCCCATGGCCGGAACGATGATCAGCGTCAGCAGGAGAGAGGCGGCGACTGAGGCGAAAGCGATGGCGGCGGATTTCAGAATTATGCTGTTCATCGCTGGCTCCCACAGGACTGTCTCTGTGCCAGCAAGCCCTGAATGTCACCTTTCCGGGATGCTTAAAATTTGAATCTTAAAGCCATTTCTGCCACTCTCGTCGCGTAGAAGTTGTGGATAAAGTTCCTTTCAGTCCCGACGTTTCATGCGATAAGGAGCGCATGACGACGCTCCCTGATCCCGCCCGTTTCGCTCATGTCACCGACTGGGTGTTCGACCTCGACAACACGCTCTATCCGCATCATTCGAATCTGTTTTCGCAGATCGACGTCAAGATGACCGCCTATGTCGGGGAACTGCTGGCGCTGCCGCGCGAGGAGGCGCGCAAGTTGCAGAAGGAGCTTTATCTGGAATACGGCACGACGCTGAACGGGCTGATGACGCGCCACAATATCGATCCCGACGATTTTCTCGAAAAGGTGCATGACATCGACTATTCGTGGCTGGTGCCGGATCCCGTTCTCGGCACCGCCATCCGCCAGCTTCCGGGCCGCAAGTTCATCTTCACCAACGGCGACCGCAGGCATGCCGAACGCACCGCCCGCCAGCTCGGCATCCTTGATCATTTCGACGACATCTTCGACATCGTCGCCGCCGGCCTCAATCCCAAGCCGGCGCGTCAGACCTATGAAAAGTTCGCCGAGCTGCACGCCGTCACCGGCCACAATGCAGTGATGTTCGAGGACCTCGCCCGCAACCTTTCCGTGCCGAAGTCGCTTGGCATGACCACGGTGCTGGTGGTGCCGCGCAATTTCGAACCGACCTTCTCCGAGATATGGGAACGTGATCCCGCCCAGGAAGACGACGTCGACTTCGTCACCGACGATCTTGCCGAGTTCCTGACGGAGATAGTTGTGGGAATAAGGCAGTAGTGAGTAGTGAGTAGGAGCCGCTTGCAGTCTCCACTACTCACTACTCACTACTCACCTAGCTTATAGAATTGGCTGATGATGCCCCATGCCTCGTCGGCGGTGTCGACGAAATCTATGATGTCCTGGTCGCCGGGGCTGATCGTGCCCTGTTCGGCGAGGAAGTCGAGGTCGATCGCCCTTTTCCAGAACGATTTGCCGAACAGGATCACCGGCACGCGTTCCATGCGCCCGGTCTGGATCAGGGTCAGCGTCTCGAAGAACTCGTCCATCGTGCCGAAGCCACCAGGAAACACCGCGACCGCCTTGGCGCGCATGACGAAGTGCATCTTGCGGATAGCGAAATAGTGGAAGTTGAAACAGAGCTCAGGCGTCACATAGGCGTTCGGCGCCTGCTCATGCGGCAAGACGATGTTGAGGCCGATCGAGGGTGCGCCGACATCGTCGGCGCCACGATTTCCCGCCTCCATCACGCCGGGCCCGCCGCCGGTCACCACCACATATTCCCGGTAGTATGAAGTGGCCGACTGTTGCGAGCAGAGGCGGGCGAATTTGCGCGCCTCCTCGTAATATTTGCTGTTTTCCTCGAGGTTCTTCTTCTGCGTCTCGTTCTTGGCCGCCCAGGCCTCGCCGCCGGGCTCGGGCAGGCGCGCGCCGCCGAACAGGATCACCGTCGAACGGATGCCGCGTTCGGCCAGGATCATTTCCGGTTTCAGGAGTTCCAGCTGCAGGCGCACCGCGCGCAGTTCGCGCCGCGTCATGAAGTCGGGGTCGTTCCACGCCAGCCGGTAGGTTTCGGCGCGCGTCTGCGGCGTGTCCGGCACGCTTTTCGACCGCTCCAGATCCTCGTCCGAGTGCGGCAGCGGCGTCCATCCCGCCTTTTCCATGGGAGTCATCAAATCCACCCGTCCAATTCCCTTAACTGCGCCGTCCCGTGACGCACACGCGATTGACCCCCTTTGAGCCTTAACATAGGGTCCGCGCGACTTTTAGACAGGTTAAGGCTCAGGCCCTTAACAGCTTGGTAATGGAGCGAAATCATGTCGAAACCCGATCTGGCGAGCCTCGAAAAGACCATCGAGAAGGCTTTCTCGGAACGCGACGCGATTTCGACGGCGACGCGCGGCGAGACGCGAGACGCCATCCAGTCGGCGCTCGACCTGCTCGACCGTGGCGTCGCCCGCGTCGCCGAGCGCCAGCCCGACGGCAAATGGCATGTCAACCAGTGGCTGAAGAAGGCGGTGCTGTTGTCCTTCCGGCTGAACCCGATGGAGATCATCAAGGGCGGCCCCGGCCAATCGGTGTGGTGGGACAAGGTGCCTTCCAAATTCGACGGCTGGAGCGCCGTCGATTTCGAGAAGGCGGGTTTCCGCGCCGTGCCGTCGTCGGTGGTGCGCCGCTCCGCCTATGTCGCGCCGGGCGCGGTGCTGATGCCGTCCTTCGTCAATGTCGGCGCCTATGTCGACTCGGGCACCATGGTCGACACCTGGGCGTCGGTCGGCTCCTGCGCCCAGATCGGCAAGAACGTGCATCTGTCTGGCGGCGTCGGCATCGGCGGCGTGCTGGAGCCGATGCAGGCCGGCCCCACCATCATCGAGGACAATTGCTTCATCGGCGCCCGCTCGGAGGTGGTCGAAGGCTGCATCGTGCGCGAAGGCTCGGTGCTTGGCATGGGCGTCTTCATCGGCCAGTCGACCAAGATCGTCGACCGCGCAACCGGCGAGGTTTTCTATGGCGAAGTGCCGCCGAATTCCGTCGTCGTCGCCGGCACGATGCCGGGCAAGAACGTGCCGGGCGAAAACTGGGGCCCCAGCCTCTATTGCGCCGTCATCGTCAAGCGCGTCGACGCCAAGACCCGGTCCAAGACCTCGATCAACGAATTGTTGCGCGATTGATCTTTCCGCAAAGCGGGCGCACCTTCCGCCGGCGCGACAATCGGTCGCGCTGGTTCAATATGGAGGGGTGACATGGACTGGAAATATCTGCTCACAAGTTTCGACGGCCGCATCAACCGCGCCAAGTTCTGGGCCGGCATCGGCATATTCCTCGCTATCGGCGTCGTTGCGTTCATTCTCGATGCGATCCTCGGCACACGTTTCACCACGGCCAGCGGCGCCCAGATCGGCATCCTCGGTATCCTGTTTGCGCTGGCGTCGATCTATTTCGCGATTGCCCTCTATGCCAAACGCTGGCACGACCGCAACAAGTCGGGCTGGTGGACGTTGATCGGCTTCGTACCCGTTATCGGCGGCATCTGGCTGCTGGTCGAACTCGGCATTCTCGAAGGCACCCGGGGTGCCAATCAATATGGACAGGACCCGCTTGCCTGACAGACCGGATCTCACTTGGCTTTTCTTCAAGACATCGGGCCGCGTCAGTCGCGCGGCCTATTTTCTTGGCGGATTGCTCGTCGCCATCATACAGGCCTTTCCGCTCTACCGTTTCACGCTGGTGCCGGAAGGCTCGGCGGAGAGCAACATGTGGTCGTTCATCTTCTTCGTCGCCTTCATCGCATCGCTTTGGTCGAACATCGCGCTGGCGGTGAAGCGGCTGCATGATTTTGACAAGCCGGGTATCGCCGCGGTCATCCTGTTCGTGCCGGTCGTCTCGATCGTCGCCTTCCTTGTCTTGTGCCTGTTTCCAGGGCAGCCTGGGCCCAACCGCTATGGCCGGCGCACCAACGAGCCTGCCCAACCCTGAGGGCGACCGGCGCCATGCGCTACCGCACGCTCGATCCGGAACTGATCATCGAGACCGCGCAACGGCTCGAGGTACGCGTCGCCGAGCGTTTTCCCGAGGCGGGCCTGCGCGGCGTCGCCGCCGAGCTGGTGTCCCTTTCGCGCGATCTGGCAAAGGGCGCCAAGGCGCTGGAAGCGCCGATCTGGTGGTTGCGCGGCCTCGTCATTGCCGCTGTCGCCGCCGGCGCACTGATGTTCATCTTCGTCGGCACGGTCCTGCCGTTCGACCGCATTTCCAAACCCGGTGACGCCGTCCAGTCGGTGCAAGGCATCGAAGCCTCGCTCAACATGCTCATCCTCGCCATTGTCGGCTTCCTCGCCTTGATCCGCTCCGAGGAGCGCATCAAGCGCAAGCAGGTCTTTCGCCAGTTGCACGGCCTGCGATCGCTGATCCACGTCATCGACATGCACCAACTGACCAAGGACCCGGCCGCTCTTTCCACCAGTTTCAAACCGACCACGCATTCGCCGGCCCGTATCACCAAGCCCGCCGATCTGGCGCGTTACCTCGATTATTGCTCCGAAATGCTGTCGATCACCGGCAAGATCGCGGCCTTGTTCGCCCAGTCGGTCAATGACGACGTGGTTATCGACGGCGTCAACGACATCGAGAACCTGGCATCCAACCTGTCACGCAAGATCTGGCAGAAGATCACGCTGATCGAAGGTCGTCCGGCCGCGCGCTGACCTGCTCCGGCGTCAGGCCGGGCGAGCCATGCCTGCCCGTTTCCGCCTCGCGCACCAAGCCGGCGATCCGTTTGATCGTCGGCGCCGGCGTGCCCGCTTGGTCCGCCAGCCGCAGAATGGCGCCTTGCAATTCGTCGATTTCCGTTCGCCGGCCGCGCTGCAAATCGTCCCACATCGACGAACGCGCCTCAGGATCGATCGCCAGCAAGCGCCGCGCCAGCAGCCTGAACAGCCAGTCCGGCAAGCTAAGCATTTTCGGCAGCAGTGCCGGCCGCAAGCCCGCGATCCGTGCCGGCACGATGCCGGAGGCCTTCATTGCGGCCAGTGCCTCGTCGATCTGGCCGGCCAGGATCAGCCGCCAGCGCCGATCGGACAATTCGGTTGCGAGCGGCAGACCGGAGAGCGCCACCAGCGCGTTATTCAAATTCGTCAGCAGCTTGCCCCACAGCACCGCCTTCATGTCGCCATGGGCTTCGACCGCAAGCCCTTCGACACCGAGAAGGCCCACAAGCCCGGCGCCGTCCTCCACCATCACCTTGCCGTCGCTGGCGCGGTGGATGCGCAGCGGCAACTCGCCGTCGGGCGATTGCACGACATTGAACGGCACCATGCCGGCCAGCACCGTTCGGCCGTCAAGCCAGGCGCGCAGCCTGTCGGCATTGTCGACGCCGTTCTGCAGGCTGACCACAACAGCGTCGGGCCGAGCGTGAGCCCTGATGAGCGCGGCCACGTCTTCGGTCGCACCGCTCTTGACCGTGACCAGGATCACATCCGCCTGCGGCAAGGCGACGGCCGGGTCGGTGGTGACGACAAGCGCCTCCGGCTTGATCGGGCGATCGCGGCCTTCGAGATCGGTGATCCGCATTCCGCCTTGCCGCAACGCCGCCTGATGCGGGGCCGGGCCAGCAGAACAAGCCGGCGCCCGGCGAGCGCCAGGCAGCCGCCAGCATAGCAACCGATGCTGCCGGCACCCGCGATGACGATCGTCTTGTCCGCTTCCACCATCCCGTCGCTCCGCACCGGCACCAACTATACGACATGAAAACCATAATGTCGGCGGTATCGCCGGCCATTGGGCTGGTCGCCATGTCTGGCCGTGACAGGCCCCCTGCTTTCGACTATCGCTTTTGCCATGACGCTGCCGACCGATCCCGCCGAAAACCTCGCCGCCCTTATCCGTTGCGCTTCGGTGACGCCCGCCGAAGGCGGCGCGCTGAGCGCGCTGGAAACAATGCTGAAACCGCTCGGCTTCCTGGTCGATCGGCCGGTGTTTTCCGAGGATGGCACGCCCGATATCGAAAACCTTTATGCACGGCGTTCCGGCAACGGCCGCCATTTGATGTTTGCCGGTCATACCGACGTGGTGCCGGTCGGCGACGAAGCCGCCTGGACGCATCCGCCTTTCGCCGCCGAGATCGCCAATGGCGAGATGTATGGCCGGGGCGCCGTCGACATGAAGGGCGGCATTGCCTGCTTCATCGCTGCCGTGGCGCGCCATGTCGAAACAAATGGCGGCCCAAAAGGTTCGGTCTCGCTGCTGATCACCGGCGACGAGGAAGGCCCGGCCATCAACGGCACGGTCAAGCTGCTCGAATGGGCGGCTTCCAGGGGCGAGAAGTGGGATGCCTCGATCGTCGGCGAGCCAACCAACCCGGACGCGCTGGGCGACATGATCAAGATCGGCCGTCGCGGCTCCATCTCCGGCGCCATCACCGTCAATGGCCGCCAAGGCCATGCCGCTTATCCGCAGCTTGCCGACAATCCGGTGCGCGGGCTGATGAGCCTGGTCGACGCCCTGCTGCATCCTGTCTTCGACAAGGGAACCAGGGATTTCCAGCCGACCAATCTGGAGGTCACCTCCATCGATGTCGGCAACCCGGCCACCAATGTCATCCCGGCCAAGGCGCTAGCTACCTTCAACATCCGCTTCAACGACAGTTGGACGGCGGAGACCGTGCAGGCCGAGATTCACAACCGACTCGACCAGGCGGCAAAGCGCAGGAAATACCGGCAGGCCAAGAAAACGCCGGTCGACTACGATCTCGTCTGGCGCGACCGGCCGAGCCATGTTTTTCTGACCCGTGACGACAGGCTGATCGAGACGCTCGGCGGTTCGATCAAGGCCGTCGTCGGCAAGCAGCCGGCGCTCTCCACCTCCGGCGGCACATCGGATGCGCGCTTCATCAAGGATTACTGCCCGGTGGTCGAGTTCGGCCTGGTCGGCAAGACCATGCACATGGTCGACGAGCGCGTTGCCATTGCCGACCTCGAAACGCTGACGCAGATTTACCAGCGCTTCATCGAAGACTGGTTCGGACAGGACTGAGTAGCATGCTTTCGGCGGATGAAACCCAAGCTTCGCTGACCGGCGCCTGGCGGCTGATGCTGGGAAAGGTCGACGGCTTGCGCCTGCTCGACCTGTCGGCGGATGGTTTCTGGAATTCCTTTTTCGCCATCGTCGTTGCGGCGCCCGCGCTGATCGTCGGCTGGGTCGGCATCGCCAATGAGATCGGCGATCCCGATGCCTTCGCGGGCCGTTTCAGCATGCTGTTGCGTCTGGCGACCGTCGATATCGGCTCCTGGGTACTGCCGCTGGTCGCGCTCGCGCTAATCGCGCCGCGCGCCGGCATTGGCGGCCGCTTCGTCCACTACGTCGTTGCCAGCAACTGGGCCTCGGCCATCACCGCCTGGCTGATGCTGCCCTCGGCGCTGGCCAGGCTTTTCCTGTCGTCGGCAAGCCAGGTTTCAAGCCTTGTGTCGCTGCTGTTGTTCGCGCTGTCGATGGTGCTGACCTGGCGCATGACCAATGCGACGATCGGCAGGGGCGCGGCGGTGGGCACAGCGGTTTTCGTCGGCATGTTCATCGTGTCGCTGGTGGTGCTGTTCGGCCTTCAGATGCTGCTCGGCATCAGCGTGCCGGACGATGTCGGGCCTCAGAGTCTTTCCGGGCTCATCTCAGGATAGAGCTTTCTCTAGCCCGGATAGAGCTTTCTTTCTCTAGCCCGGATAGTCGACGCCAACCAGGAAAAGTCCGTCGGGCGGCGCCACCTGGCCGCAGGCTGCACGGTCGCGCGCATCGAGTGCCGTTTTGAGGTCGGCGGCGGTCCAGCCGCCTTCGCCGACGCGCTTGAGCGAGCCGACCATGGAGCGCACCTGGTTGTGCAGGAAGGAGCGCGCCGACGCCCGCACCTCGATCAGGTCACCCGTCCGGCTGACATCGAGCCGCTCCAGCGTTCTGATCGGGCTGTTGGCCTGGCACTGCGTCGAGCGGAAGGTGGTGAAATCATGCCGGCCGAGCAGGATTTTCGCCGCCTCGTGCATGGCGCCCGCGTCGAGCCGCTTCGGCACCCACCAGATCTTGCCCTTTTCCAGCGCCGACGGCGCGCGCCGGTTGAGGATGCGGTAGAGATAGTGTCGGCCGGTGGCTGAAAAGCGCGCGTCGAAGTCCTCCGGGACGATGGTGGCCTTCAGGATGGCGATGCGCGCGCCGGCCGCCTGCAGATGGGCGTTGACGGCATCGCGCACCTTGTCGTCGGGCCACGCCTTGACGAGGTCGACATGTGCCACCTGGGCGGTCGCATGCACGCCGGCATCGGTGCGGCCGGCCGCCCGCAACCGGACCGCCTCGCCGCAGAATTTTTCGATCGCCTGCTCGATCGCCTGCTGCACCGAAGGCTGATCCGCCTGGTGCTGCCAGCCGGCGAACAGGCTGCCGTCATATTCGATGTCGAGGCGAAAACGCGGCATGGCAGACGAGCGCGCGCGCCTAGGCGGCGAGCGCGGTGAACGCCGAGGCGTAGACCAGTCTGCCGGTCTGCGGTGCGTCGCCCCAAGCCAGCGCCTGCAGCGCTTCGCCCTGGTATTTGCTCTCGAACTTCTCGGCGCGAGCGTGGCTGTAGCCGAAACGGCCGTAATAGGCCGGATCGCCCAGCACCACGGCCAGCGTCTCGCCGGCATCCCTGAGGCGGATATGCGCCTCGCGGATGAGCGCGCCGCCAATGCCGCTGCCGTGGAACGAGGGCTCGACCGCCAACGGCGCGAGCGCCACGGCCGCAAAACTCTTGCCGCCGTTCTGGACGAACAGCCGCGAAAACAGGATATGGCCGACCACCTGTCCGTCTTCTTCCGCCACCAGTTCGGCAACGGCATCGCCGCCGGTGACCAGCGCGTCGACCAGCCCGGCCTCCGCCTGCTGGCCGAAAGCGTGCTCCTCGACGAGGCGGATGGCCTCGCGATCCCGCGGCGTCGCCGCGCGTATCGACATCATGCTCATGACAACTTCGTTCCTTTTTCGATCTTGGCCCCGCGCAGGAATTCCGACGCGGCGGCGGGCCTTCCGCCCGCCCGTTGAACTTCGACCAGTCTGACCGCGCCTGTTCCGCAGGCGACCGTCAGCCGGTCATCGAGAATTCCTCCCGACTCGCCGATGCCTTGCGAAAGCGTCGAGCGAAGCAGTTTCAGCCGTTCCACGCGGCCGCCAATTTCAACCTCGCACCAAGCGCCGGGAAAGGGCGACAGGCCGCGAATGTGGTTGTGGACCTCGACCGCAGGCCGTGTCCAATCCACGCGCGTCTCGGACTTATCGATCTTTCTGGCGTAAGTCACCCCTTCCACCGCTTGTGCGGCAAACGCCAGGGCGTCTCCCTCCAGTCCCGCCAGCGCTTCCACAATCAGCGCGGCCCCAATGGTCATCAATCGATCATGCAGATCGCCGGCCGTCATATCGGGTTCGATGGAGCATTTTGCAACCAATCCCACCGGGCCGGTGTCCAGGCCCTCATCCATGCGCATCACCATCATGCCGGTTTCGCGGTCACCGGCCATGATGGCGCGCTGGATGGGGGCGGCGCCGCGCCAGCGCGGCAGAAGCGATGCATGGCCGTTGATGCAGCCAAGCCTGGGCGCCTCGAGAACCGCCTTCGGCAGCAGCAGGCCGTAAGCGACGACCACGGCGACATCGGCCTGTAAGGCACGCAATGCCGCCTGCTCGGCCTCGCCCCTGAGCGATGCCGGCGTACGCACCTCGACGCCCAGCCGTTCCGCCTCGCGCTGCACCGGCGACGGCGTCAATTCCAGGCCGCGCCGTCCGGCGGCGCGCGGCGGCTGCGTGTACACGGCTGAGATATCATGGCCAGCTTCCGCGATCGCGCGCAGCGTCGGCACCGAAAACTCCGGCGTGCCCATGAAGATGACGCGAAGAGGCATTTTCTTCGGATCCTGTCTTGCGCCCCCGCCGTGAGCCGGCTCAGGCATCCGCTTCAAACGGGTTTATGATCCTCAGGTCAAGCCTTCAAAGTCGCGAACATTGCGAGTCGCAAGCGCAGCGTCATGGGCAAGACAAAGCGCGGCAATCATGGCGTCGGAAAGACTGATTGGGCGGCCATTGCTCCCTATCCCACCAACTTGCCGGGCCCCTTGTCCCTGGCGAGCTTCTTGAACTTCTTCACCACCATGTCGCGCTTCAGCTTCGAGATGTGGTCGATGAACAGCACGCCGTTGAGGTGGTCGATCTCGTGCTGCAGGCAGGTCGCCATCAGGCCCTCGGCCTCCATCTCCTGCAATTTGCCGTCGCGGTCGAGATATTTGACCCGAACCGCGGCCGGGCGTTCGACCTCGGCGTAGTAATCCGGGATCGACAGGCAGCCTTCCTCATACACCGATCGAGCGTCGGCGCTTTCCAGGATTTCCGGGTTGATGAAGACGTGCGGCGCCGGGGTCTCGTCTTCCTTGGCGAGATCGATGACCAGCATGCGCAGCGGCTCGCCGACCTGGATTGCCGCGAGCCCGATGCCGGGCGCGTCATACATGGTCGCCAGCATGTCGTCGGCCAGTTCGCGCAAAGGCGCATCGACGCGCTCCACCGGCTTGGAAACCTGGCGCAGGACGGGATCGGGAAGGATGATGAGCGGCTTGATCGGCATGGCGTTCCACCTAAGACGTCCAGCGAAAAGCGTCAACCGGTGCGCTTGAACGGCGTTCACGTTTTGATCTGTGCCGGCCGCGCGAATCGGCTATGCTGTCCCCATGAACGATCTGAGCACCATCCTTTCCGAACCTGTCGCGCGGCTTGGCGCCACCACCATCACGCTCGGCCATGCCTTGGCGTTCGGCGCCTTGCTGTTTCTCGGCCTGTTCGTGGCGCTTGTCGTCGCGCTGTGGCGGTCGGCCAAGGCGCGCGCCGTCGCCGCCGCTGAAGCCGCCGACCATGCCCGCGACGCCGAGGCGCGGATGGCAGGCATTCTGCAAAGCCAGGCGGAGATGCAGGGCCGCATGGGGGCGATCGCCGAAGTGTTCGGGGCACGGCAGGCGGAGCTGACGCAGTCGATCGGCCAGCGACTGGACGCCATGACCGGCCGCATCGGCCAGACCATGACCGAGCAGACCAAATCCACGCATGAAAACCTGGCCAGGCTGCAGGAGCGCCTGGCGGTCATCGACACCGCGCAAGGCAACATCCAGGCCCTCGCCGGCCAGGTCGTGCAGCTGCAGGCGATCCTCTCCAACAAGCAGACGCGCGGCGCCTTCGGCCAATCGCGCATGGAGGCGATCGTCGCCGACGGCCTGCCGCACGGCGCCTACGAATTTCAGGCGACGCTGTCGAACGGCAGCCGGCCCGATTGCCTGGTGAAGATGCCGAACGGCGCGCCATCGCTCGCCATCGACGCAAAGTTTCCGCTGGAAGCCTGGAACGCCATCCGCGCCGCCGACGGCGCCGACCTGCAGAAGGTAGCCGCCCAGGCGTTCCGGCGCGACATCGAGGTTCATATCCGCGATATCGCGGAAAAATACCTGCTCCGGGGCGAGACGCAGGATACCGCCTTCATGTTCGTGCCGTCGGAATCGGTATTCGCCGAAATTCACGAGAATTTCGAGGCGATCATCCAGAAGGCGCACCGCTCCCGCGTCGTCATCGTCTCGCCGTCACTGCTGATGCTGTCGATCCAGGTCATCCAGGCCATTCTCAAGGATGCCCGCATGCGCGAGCAGGCACACCTGATCCAGGGCGAAGTGATCCGGCTGATGGAGGATGTCGCGCGGGTCGACGAGCGGGTGCGCAAATTGCAGGTCCATTTCGGCCAGTCGGCCAAGGACATCGACGACATTCTCGTCTCGACGTCGAAGGTGACCAAGCGCGGCCAGAAGATCGAGGCGCTGGAGTTTGGCGAAAGCGAAGCCGAGCCGCCGCGCGGCGACAAGACCGAAACGGCGACGCGCGTTGCCGATTCCAAGACCGGACAGCTCAGGCTGCGGGTCGTCGAGGACGGCGACTGATTTCGGCCGAAGGAGCGCTACTGCTCCTCGATGGTCGCCATGCCCTGAAATTCCGGCAGCCAATGCAGCGCCGAGCGGTGCCAGCTCTGTCGTCGCGGAACCAACTCGTCGCGTTGCCGCGCCGTGCCGACCCGGATGCCATAAATCTTCGGTCCATCTCCAACCGATGTGGCATAGAGATGCGAGCCGCACTCGCCGCAAAAGCCCTGCGCGCGTTTGGCGCCGCTGGACCCGGTCTTGATGTAGACCTTCGGCGCGCCCTTGGTGATCCGGTAGCGGTCTTCCGGAGCGCCCACAGTCACTCGAAAAGCCGTTCCGGTCAGTTGTTGGCAATCGGTGCAGTGGCAGATCCCGGTGTTTTCCGGGTCGACCTCCGCTTCGTAGGTAATGGCGCCGCAATGGCATCCGCCGTCGATCTTCATCGTCTTCCTCCTCCTGTCTCACCAGCATCTTAGCCGGCCCGGTCCGGCTCGTCTCCAGACGCGGCTTCAACGATCTTGCGACGCTTTTCCCAGGTGCCGGTCGTTTGCGGCTTGACGAACAGCCGGGCGATCTCCGGCATTTCGTTTTTCAGCCGCGCCTCGAGGCGCTCGACGCAGGCTTCGATTTCAGGCGCCGTCAGGTGATCCTCGAACTCGATACTCAGGGCGGCGACGATCTCCTCCGGTCCCATGTGAACGGTCAGCACGCCGTTCGCCTGCTGCACCGCAGGATCCTTCTGGACGATGGCGAGCACTTGTCTCTGCACCTCGGGCGATGCCGGCTCGCCGATCAGCAGGCCCTTGCTTTCGCGTGCCAGGAAGATTGCCGTCGCGCCGAGGATGAGCGCGATGCCGATCGAAGCGGCGCCGTCGAGCTTCGGCATCTCAAGCAATTCCGCCGCCAAGATGCCGGCAAAGGCGACGACGAGGCCGAGAAGGGCGGCGCTGTCCTCGAAGAGCACGGTGTAGACGCTTGGATCCTTGCTCGATTGCACGGCTTGCAGCCAGCCCTGCTGGCCCTTCTGCCGGCGGAATTCCCTCAGCGCCACCAGCCAGGAGCTGCCTTCGAACAGGAAGGACAGGCCGAGAACGATGTAGTTGACCTTGGCGTTGGCGATCGGTTCCGGCGCCATGATGTGGATGATACCCTCGTAGAACGACACGCCCGCGCCCAGCGCGAAGACGAGAAGCGCGACGATGAAGCTCCAGAAATAGAGTTCGCGGCCGTGACCGAGCGGATGCGTGCGGTCGGCCGGGCGTGCTGCACGGTGCATGCCGTAGAGCAGCAGGCCGCCATTGCCGGTATCGACCAGCGAATGCACGCCTTCCGACAGCATCGCCGAGCTGCCGGTGAAGAAAGCGGCGGCGAATTTGGTTACCGCGATGGCCAGATTGCCGGCCAGCGCCGCATAGATGACCTTTCGAGAGCCGCCGTGCCCCGCCATCGCTTTCTCGCCTTGCTCGATGAGGCGAAGCTTAGCGGCCCGCCCGCCGAAGCTCCATAGCTATCGGCGATGCACGGCCATCGACCGTCAGGCCGCGCCTGCGTGTGGAGCCCGTGCGGATCCACGAAACCGGTTGACAGCCATCCGCGCCCTGCAGCCAGCTGGAAACAGCCCCTTGCTTACCGGCGTTTCTCTTGTTTCACTTCGCTTCCCGCAATTGGAGGAACGAATCATGGCTAAAGGTGCGATGAAGGCAGGCAAGGAAGCCCGCAAGCCGAAGAAGGACGCCAAGAAGCCCGTACCCGCTCCGGTCCTGAAGGCGCCGCCGGTCAAGGCAACGAGGCTCAAGGAAAAGTAAGCCTCGGCAGCCCCGGCGCGGCGAGATTTCACCGGCGGCATTCGAGTGTGTCGCCGGCAGGTTGTTGATCGGACGTTTAGGCAGATCTATATGCGTGGCGCGGGGGCGGCCCCGCACCTCCCCGAAATTCGGCCGGGACGACCCGTCCATCGAGCGCCCGAGAGCCGGTTTCGTTTCCGGCTTGGTGCTTGGCTGATTGCGCATCGGATTGTCCGAAAACCGGACGCTATTTTTCGGCCCGATGCTGATGGAGCGTTCCCGATGTCGTGGATCTTGCTGTTTTTCGCCGGCCTGTTCGAGATCGGTTGGGCGATCGGCCTCAAATACACCGACGGATTCACCAGGCTGGTCCCGACCGTGCTTACGGTAGCCTCGATGATCGTCAGCCTCACTCTGCTCGGCCTGGCGTTGAAAGCTCTTCCCGTCGGCACCGCCTATGCGGTGTGGACCGGCATCGGCACCGTCGGTACGGCACTGCTCGGCATCTGGCTGCTCGGCGAGCCCGCCACTGCGATCAGGCTGGCCTGCATCGCGCTGATCGTCTGCGGTATCATGGGATTGAAGTTCGCCGCCTGATCATACGACAAACGCCTTCAGGGCCGCTGCGAGGCGACCCTGAGTCTCGAAGCAGATTGCTTCGGTAACCTGAAGGCTAGCGGGCGGAGAAGCCTGGAGGCGTTCTGCCGGTGCGCTGCTTGCGCGCCGCATAACGCGCGTCGCGCTTGGCCTTGCGTTCGGCTTCGTCGGCCAGAAAACGGGCGATACGCTCGTTTTCTTCGGCTTCCCGAATCTTGGCTTCAGCCTGTGCTGCCTCTTCGGCCGCGATGCGTGCCGCTTCGGCTGCTGCCTCGCGCTCGGCCTTCTCGACCGCTTCGCGTGCCAGCTTTTCCTGTTTCAGCCTGGCCTTCTCGGCCTCGCGGATTTCGCGGGCCGCGAGGATAGCCTTGCGTTCTGCCTGCCGTGCCAGCACTGCGGGATCGTCCGCGGCCGGCTTTGCCTTGAAGCGCTCGAGAAGCGCCTTCTTTGCCTCGTTTGCGGCGTTGCGCCGCTCGAAAACGTCTTTTTCCCTGTAAATAGCCAAGTCCACTTCCCTAGAGTCAATTCGCGAGGCTTACATACGCGTGAAAACCGAGAGTTCAAGCGCCAAAACGGTATGCCAGCCATGAAATTCTGGTCTGTTGCGCGCAGGAGACGCCTTTCGGGCCGAAACCGACATGCACTGTTCACCGTCCAGCCCTCTGGCGGCGCGGTGGGCGGGTCGCTACCTCTGGTGCGAAGCAGAAGCCGGCATGGCGGGTCTATTCGCCGCGCCGTTTTGAATCCCCTCGCGAACCGCGATTCGCCGAACCAGGATGGCATTGAGATGGAACTCGGTCTCTACACCTTCGCCGACGTCAGCCCGCAGCCCGGCCCGGGCGCCATTGGTCCGCATGAGCGATTGCGCAACCTGATCGAGGAGGTTGAACTCGCCGATCAGGTTGGCCTCGACGTCTTTGGCCTCGGCGAACATCACCGGCCCGACTATGCCGCATCCGCACCGGCCGTGGCTTTGGCCGCGGCTGCCGAGCGCTCGAAGCGCATCAGGCTGACCAGCGCCGTCACCGTGCTCTCCTCCGACGATCCGGTCCGCGTCTTCCAGCAGTTTGCGACGCTCGATCTGCTGTCGGGCGGCCGTGCCGAGATCATGGCCGGACGCGGTTCGTTCATCGAATCCTTCCCGCTGTTCGGCTACAATCTCGAGGACTATGACGAACTCTTCGCTGAAAAGCTCGATCTCCTGCTTGCCATCCGCGACCAGGCGACGGTCACATGGTCGGGCAATCTGCGCGCGCCGATCAACGATCGCGGCGTCTATCCGCGCCCCTTGCAAGAAAAACTGCCGATCTGGATCGCCATTGGTGGGACGCCGCAATCTGCCGCCCGCGCCGGCGCGCTTGGCCTGCCGCTTGCGCTCGCCATCATTGGCGGCGAGCCGGCGCGCTTCGCGCCGCTGTTCGATCTCTACCGCGAGGCCGCCAGGCGTGCCGGTAGCGACCCGGCCTGCCTCGCCACCAGCATCAACGTGCACGGCTTCATCGCCGACACGACAGAGCAGGCGGCCGACGATTTCTACGGGCCGCAGGCGGAAGTGATGAACCGCATCGGCCGCGAGCGCGGCTGGGGCCCGACATCGCGGGCGCATTTCGATCAGTCGCGTGGTCCCGGTGGCGCCCTGTTCGTCGGCAATCCCGAGCAGGTGGCTGAAAAAATCGTCGCCCACCACAGGATTTTCAACAATGACCGCTTCCTGTTGCAGATGGCGATCGGCACCATGCCGCACGCCAAGATCATGAAGGCGATCGAACTCTACGGCACCAAGGTGGCGCCGATCGTTCGCAAGGAAACGGCGAAGTCCGCACCAGCGGTAGCGGCGCCCGTCGCCTGAGCTGCGGGCCGGGCTTGTCCCGGCTCAGGACGGCTTGGACCTTCGAAGGCGCGGTCTCGATAGCATCCGATAGCCGTTCGATGTGCCCGACCTGTGTCAGACCAGTAGGCTCGGCTGCCGTCTGGTTCCCCGCCAAGCCCCAGCGCCAACAGCCCAGGTTCAAAGCCGGCTCATGGAACCGGCGTCCGGAACTGCGCGTTCCATGCAAGCAATAACCGCGCGGAGGGACGCCCGCTCGAGGGGTGACTATGAAAACCGAACCCACTGTCTTGAGCGCAGGCGTCGCCGAAAGCCCAGACCCGCGCGCCGCGGCGCGCGCGGACACGCACATGGTGCGTTTGCTGCTCGTCGGCATCTTTCTGCTGATGGTCGTCTATGCGCTGTATTTCGCCCGCGCCTTCTTCATGCCGGTGATCCTGGCCTTCCTTCTGGCGTTGACGCTGACGCCGATTGTCCGGCTGCTGCGCAGGCACGGCATTCCCGAGCTGGTTTCGGCGACGCTGCTGGTGGTGCTGTCGATCTGCGTCTTCGCCAGCGCCGGCTATCTGCTCAGCGGTCCGATCATCGATATCATCAACAACACCTCGTCGATCGGCCAGCAACTGACCGAGCGCCTGGCGCAATTGCGGCGGCCCTTCGAAAGGATCATGCAGATATCGCATCAGATCGAACAGCTGACCGAGACATCGCAGGAACCCGGCATCCAGAAGGTGGCGGTGGCGCAGTCCGGCGTTCTGTCGTCAGCCGCCAGCAATCTCCTGTCGGCGGGAACAAGCCTCACCATCATCTTCGTGTTGTCCTTGTTCCTGCTCGCTTCGGGCACCATGTTTTATGAGAAGATCATCCAGTCCTTCGCCAGCCTCAGCGAGAAGAAGCGGGCGTTGCGCGTCATCTACGACGTCGAGCGCGAGATCTCGCACTATCTGCTCACCGTCACCCTCATCAACGCCGGTCTCGGCACGGTCATAGCTCTTGGCCTGTGGGCGCTTGGGGTGCCCAATCCGTCGGTCTGGGGTGTGGCCGCCGCCCTGTTCAATTTCCTGCCCTATATCGGGGCGCTGATCACGATCCTGCTCGTCACCATCATGGCGTTGATCAGTTTCGACACCATCTCCTACGCGCTGCTGGCCCCGGCTTTCGTGCTGCTATGCGACATCATCGAAGGCCAGTTCGTGACCCCTACGGTGGTTGGCCGGCGCCTCGAGATCAACGCCGTGGCAATCCTCATCGCGCTCGCCTTCTGGTCCTGGCTCTGGGGGTTCGTCGGCGCTCTGATGGCGGTGCCGCTGCTGGTCGTCATCAAGGCCTTTTGCGACCATTTCGACGGGCTCAGCCATGTCGGCAATTTTCTTGCCGCACAGCATACCGCGGTGGTGGACGAGGACGAGATGGCCGACGCCGAATCCACCAAGGGCTGATCAATTTTTTGAATTTGCGGCGTCGCAGGCCGCTTCCTACATGCGGTTCCCACACAGGATTCCGCCCATGACCGCCCTTTCCGTTCTCGACCTGTCGCCGATCGTCGAAGGCAGTGATGCCTCGCACTCGCTCGCCAATTCGCTCGATCTTGCCCGTCATGCCGAGCGTCTGGGCTACAAACGCTACTGGCTGGCCGAGCATCATAATATGCCGGGCATCGCCAGCGCGGCGACGGCCGTCGTCATCGCCCATGTCGCCGGGGGCACCAAGACGATTCGCGTCGGCGCCGGCGGCATCATGCTGCCCAACCATGCGCCGCTGGTGATTGCCGAGCAGTTCGGCACGCTGGCCGCCTTGCATCCGGGCCGCATCGATCTCGGCCTTGGCCGGGCGCCGGGTACAGACATGGGAACGGCGCGCGCACTGCGCCGCAATCCCGAGGCCGGTGTCGACAATTTCCCGCAGGATGTCGTCGAGCTGACGGGCTATTTCCAGCCGGCCGAGGAAGGCCAGCGCATCCGCGCCGTGCCAGGCGAGGGCCAGAACGTGCCGATCTGGATCCTCGGCTCCAGCCTTTATGGCGCCCAGCTTGCCGCCATGCTCGGCCTGCCCTACGCCTTCGCCTCGCATTTCGCGCCGGCGGAGCTCGATTATGCGCTGGACATCTACCGCTCGCGCTTCCAGCCGTCTGAACAGCTCGACAAGCCACACGTCATGCTCGGCCTCAATGTCTTTGCCGCACCGACCGACGCCGAGGCGCGGTTGCTTTTCACATCGCTGCAGCAGGCTTTCGTCAACCTGCGCACCGGAAGGCCCGGTAAATTGCCGCCCCCGGTCGAAGGCTATGATCGCGATCTCGATCCGATGGCGAAGACCATGCTCGGCCAGGCGCTGTCCTGCGCCGTCGTCGGTTCTCCCGAAACGGTCCGTGAAGGCATCGACGCGTTCGCGCGCCGCACCGGCGCCGACGAACTGATGGTCACCGCGCAGATCTTCGACCATGCGGCACGGGTGCGGTCGTTCGAGATTTTGGCTGACGCCCACAAATCGCTGTTGCAAGCGGCGTGACCGTCTTTCCGCTGTCTGGCACTGTCGCAGACGGCGTCGTTTTGCTATGGGCCGGTATTCCTCAGGAAGATCGGGCACCCCCGTGACGAATGACCATGACGCGCGCATGCAGTTTGCAATCGAGCTGGCGCGGCGCGCCGGCGAGCTCGGGCTCAAATATTTCCGCGACCTGGAAAACCTGACCATTGAGAGCAAGGGCCATCAGGACCTGGTCTCGCAAGCAGACCGCGAAGTCGAGCTGTTCATACGCGCGGCAGTCGCCGCCGCCTATCCGCAAGATGGCATCGTCGGTGAGGAACATGCCTCGGTCGCGGGTTCGACCGGCCACGTCTGGGTCATCGATCCGATCGATGGCACCGCCAATTTCGTGCGAGGCATCCCGGCCTGGTGCGTGGTGATCGCTTGCGCCAAGGACGGGGAGACGGTGGTTGGCGTCATCCACGAGCCGTCGACAGGCGAGACCTTCCACGGCCGCCTCGGCGGCGGCGCCTTCGTCAACGGCAGAGCGATCAGGACGAGCGTGGCGACCAGCCTCGAAGAAGGGTCGGTGGGGACGGGATTTTCGAACCGGGCCGATACTGAAAACGTCGCTATGCTGGTCCGTATGATCCTGACGCAAGGCGGCGTTTTCTTCCGCAACGCGTCGGGTGCCCTGATGCTCGCTTACGTGGCTTCCGGCCGGCTGCTTGGCTATGTCGAGGAACATATGAACGCCTGGGATTGCCTGGCCGGCATGCTGCTGGTCGAGGAGGCCGGGGGCACGGTGGTGAAGCCCGATCCACAGACGGTGCTGCTGGACGGGGCGCTGGTCATCACGGGCGGCAAGGGCGTGTTTCCGAAGCTGCGCGAGCTTTGTTCGGAGGCGTTTGGCGCTTGATTCTGGACGCGACGGTCAGGCGCTCACGCTCTGCACCACCGCTCGCAGCGGCCGGCATGAATCACGGATCATCAGACGGCCCTTGAGCACCAGCTTGCGCGGCGGCGCCTCCCGGTTGCCGGCGAGCCGGTCGAGCAGAAGATTGGCCGCCTGCTCGCCGATCGCCTGCACCGGCTGCGCCACGGTGGTCATCTGCGGCTGGAACACGTCCGACCAGCGAAAATCGTCGAAGCAGGCGACTGAAATGTCTTCCGGGCAGGACAGGCCGATATCGCGGATCGCCTTCATGGTGCCGATCACCATCGGGTTGTTGGCGGAGAAGATCGCGCTTGGCCGGTCGTGCGCCGAAAGCAGTTGCATGGTCGCGTTGTAGCCGTCGATCTCATGGAAATTGCCGAAGCGGATCAGCTCCTCCGCTATCGGCAAATTGGCTGCCTGAAGCGCCTCGCGATAACCCGCCATGCGGTCATGCATGGGCGAAATATCCGATGTTCCGGTGATGTACCCGATGCGCCGGTGGCCTAGATCGATCAGGTAGGTGATCGCGTCGAACACCGCGCGCTGGTTGTCGAGGACCACGGCGTCGGTGTCGACGCCTTCGCAGAGACGGTCCAGAAGCACGACCGGCACATTGGCGTCATCGACAATCGCCTTGAGGATCGCGCCGTCGCCGACACGCGCCACGATCAGCCCGTCAACCATGCGGTCGAGCAGCAGCCTGATCTGGTCGTCCTGGGTGTTTAGATCCTCGTCCGTGCAGCACAGCATGACGGCATATCCGGCCCGGTCGAATGCCTGCTGGATGACCGAAACGACGTCGGTGAAGAACGGGTTGGTAATGTGCGGCACCGTCAAGCCGATGGTGCGCGTCGTGCCCATCTTCAGGCTGCGCGCGATCGCATTGCGCTTGTAGCCGATGTCGCGGATCGCCTGTTCGATGCGCTGGCTGAGCTCCGGGCTGACGGTTGCCGTGCCGTTGATCAGCGCCGATACGGTGGCGACCGAGACCCGCGCCGCCTCCGCAACATGAAGCATGGTCGGCGCCGTGGATTTCCGCTGTTTCGTTCGCCTGAATGTTGTCATTTCGAAACGTTTCGCCGCCCATCTCTTCGCCATACCTACGTAATACCGCAATTTTTCGCAAGATTTGAAATGGATCAATCCCACGTTATCAGATATCGGCTTGACACGATCGAAACGTTTAGATTAGCGTTTGTGGAAATCTGACGACGACGGAAGGGAGGCCGCCACTGTCATGGAGCAGAGAAGTTCCACCGCCCATGCCGCGGCGACGGACGGTTCAAATGTCGTCCTGAGCGCGGAGCGCATTTCCAAGAGTTTCGGCGGCATCGCTGCCCTGGTCGATGTCGGCTTCGAGCTGCGGCGCGGCGAAGTTCACGCCTTGATGGGCGAGAACGGCGCCGGCAAGTCGACGCTGATGAAGATACTCTCCGGCGTTTATACCGGCTATGAAGGCGCGGTCAGCGTCGATGGCCGTCCGGTCAGCTTCGCCGGCGTGCGCGATGCCGAAGATGCCGGCATCGCTATTATCCACCAGGAGCTCAACCTGGTCCCCGAACTCAGCGTCGCCGACAACATCTTCCTTGGCCGCGAGAAGCTGATCGCCGGGCTGATCGTCGATCGCAAGGCGAGCAGCGGCGCGGCGGCGGCCCTTCTGCAGCGGCTTGGCATCGAACTCGATCCGGAAGCGCGTGTCGGCGCCCTGCGCGTCGGCGAACAGCAATTGGTCGAGATTGCCAAGGCGCTGTCGATGTCGGCACGCATCCTGATCATGGACGAGCCGACCTCGGCGCTGTCGCCGGCCGAATGCCAGCGGCTGTTCCGGATCATCGGCCAGCTTGCCGAGAGCGGCGTCGCCATTGTCTACATCTCCCACCGTATCGACGAGGTCATGCATCTGGCCAGTCGCGTCACCGTGTTTCGCGACGGGCGCCATGTGCTGACCGAGGCGATGGCGAAGCTCGACGAGGACGCCATCATCTCGGCGATGGTCGGACGCAACCTGCTGGCTTCCTCCCAGGAAGAGCGGCACCCCGGCGGTGAGACCGTGCTTTCGGTCAGCAACCTGGCGCTGTCGAAGCCCGATGCCCATGGCTGGCGGCCAGTGATCGGCGGCGTCAGCTTCGATCTTGCCGAAGGCGAAATACTCGGTATTGGCGGCCTGCTGGGCTCGGGGCGCACCGAGATCCTGGAAGCGATCTTCGGCTCGAGCGATGGCCGCGCCGGCGGTGAGATCCGTGTCGATGGCCGGCTCGTCGATATCCGTTCGCCGCGCGACGCAAGGCGGCTGGGCATCGCATTGGTGACCGAGGACCGCAAGACCCAAGGCCTGCATCTCCAGGCATCGATATCAGACAATGTGGCGCTGCCGCTGGTCGGATCGTTGGCGCGCTTCGGCATCCGCTCGCTTGCCAGCGAACAGGGGCTGGCGCGGCAAGCGGTCAAGGCACTCGGCATCCGCTGCCGGGACATCGACCAGCATGCCGGCACGCTATCGGGCGGCAACCAGCAGAAGGTCGTCATCGGCAAGTGGCTGGCGACCAAGCCAAGAGTGCTTTTGCTGGACGAGCCGACGCGCGGCATCGATGTCGGCGCCAAGCGCGAGATTTACGACCTCATCTTCAAGCTGGCGCGGGAAGGCCTCGCCATCGCCGTCATCAGCTCCGAATTGCCGGAGTTGCTGCATCTCTCCGATCGCATCCTGGTGATGGCCGATGGCCGCCAGACGGGTATCCTTTCCCGCGACTCCGCCAGCGAGGAAGCCATCATGCGCCTCGCCGCACCCCGTCGAACCATTTCGAGACCCGCCGCATGACTGCCCTGAAACTTCTTTCCCGGACCAAGCTCTATTGGGGTCTGATCGCCATATTCCTGATCGGCGTACTGGCCTCGCCGGTGAGTTCGAAGGGCAACAACATCTTCCTGTCCTATGGCAATCTGCTCGACGTGCTGCGCCAGGTGTCGACCACCGGCCTGATCGCCACCGGCATGACGGCGGTGATCATCACCGGCGGCATCGACCTGTCGGTCGGCTCGTTGATGGCCATCTGCTCGGTGGTCTGCGCCATGCTGCTGACGGTTCCGGGCGTAACGCCGGGCGTCGTGCTGGGCGTGCCGACGGTCGCGCTGGTGGCTCTTTGCCTGGGCTTCGTCGTCACCCGCTTCATCTTCCTCAACCTGGAAAAGTCCCGCGCCGGTACGGATGCCGCCGCGCGCGACGTCAGGCTGGACGGCGTTCGGGGCCTGATCACGCCGGCCGTCGTCGGCGTAGTGCTCTGCGGCCTGTCGCTGTGGTACATGCTGCCGCAGATCGAACCCAAGTTCGGCGTGCTCGGCGTGCTGCTCGTGGCGCCTTGTGTCGGCCTTCTGTTCGGCGCGATCAACGGCTTCATCATCGTTGCCGGGCGGCTGCAGCCCTTCATCGTCACCTTGGCGATGATGGTGACGGCGCTCGGCATCGCCCGTCTGACCGCCGGCCAGAACAATGCTGTGCTGCCGGTCTATACCGGCTCGAACGCCACCGCCAATTTCGAGATGCTGCGCTCGCTGGTGTTCGGCGTCATCCCGATGCCCGGCCTGTTCTTCCTCGGCGCGATCGTCATCTATGGCGCGGTGCTGCGCTTCACGCCTTTCGGGCGCTATGTCTATGCCATTGGCGGCAATGAGGAGGCGGCCCGGCTCTCCGGCATCGCCGCCGGCCGCGTCAAGATTGCCACCTATGCCATATCGGGCCTGCTCGCAGGCATCGCCGCGGTGCTCTATGTCGCGCAGTACCGGCAAGGCAAGCCGGATGCCGGCGCCGGGCTGGAGCTCGACGCCATCGCCGCGGTGGTCATCGGCGGCACCAGCCTGATGGGCGGCCGCGGCAGCCTTATCGGAACGTTTTGCGGCGTACTGATTTTCGGGCTGCTGTCCAACATATTGCAGCTCCACAACATCAATTCGAACCTTCAGCTGGTGCTGAAGGGGATGATCATCATCGGCACCGTGCTCGTTCAAGAGCGCAATGCCGCTGATCTTCTCAGCTATCTGCGTCTGCCCGGCGGGCAAGCGGCGCACAAGGAAACGGCCGCGGCAAAGCGACCGTCGCAAGAGACACCGTCTCTAAATCTTGGAGGAAACAAGAAATGAAACGACGTGACATGTTGAAGCTTGCCGCCATTACCGCGGCCCTGCTGACCACTACCGCGGTTTTGACCAGCAACGATGCCTACGCCCAGGACAAGAAGTGGAAGATCGGCTTTTCGCAGGTGACCACGATCGAGCCCTGGCGCGCCCAGTTCAACAAGGACATTCTGGCCGAGGCGGCCAAGCATCCCGAAGTCGAGCTGATCGTCACCGACGGCGAGGATAAGACCGAAAAGCAGGTCGCCGACGTCGAGAACCTGATCCGCCAGGAAGTCGATGCGCTGCTGGTGTCGCCGAAGGAATCCGCCGGCCTGACGGGCGTCGTGCAGCAGGCGATCGATGCCAAGATCCCGGTCTTCGTGCTCGACCGCAATGTCGAAACCAAGGACTACACCCAGTTCGTCGGCGGCGACAACAAGCTGATCGGCCGCGCGGCCGGCGAATATGCCGTCGAACTGCTCGGCGGCAAGGGCAAGGCATCGGGCAATGTCGTCGAGATCTGGGGCGGCATGGGCACCCAGCCGGCGCATGACCGCCATGACGGCTTCCACGAATTCACCGACAAGGAGCCGGGCATCAAGTACCTGCTCGACCAGCAGTCGGGCGACTGGAAGCAGGACCAGGCCTACAATTTGATGGCCAACGCGCTGAAGAGCAACGAGAAGATCGATCTCGTCTATGGCCATAACGACCCGATGGCCTACGGCGCCTATCTCGCCGCCAAGGACGTCGGCCGCGAGAAGGACATCAAGTTCATCGGCATCGACGGCCTGCCCAACGAGGGCGTGCAAATGGTGAACAAGGGCGAGCTCACGGCGACCTTCACCTATGTCACCCCGGGCGCGGAAGGCCTGCGCCAGGCGATCAAGTTCCTCAACGGCGAGAAGGTCGAAAAGACCATCACTTTGCCGACCGAGAAGATCACCAAGGAGAATGCCGCCAAGGTGCTGAAGGACAACGGACTGTAAGTCTTCACGGCAGATAAGCGCCGGCCCAAGGTCCAGGTTCTTCGTACCAGGGACAGCTTGGCACCTTTCCTCTCCCCCGTCGATCGGGGGAGAGGTGTCGAGCGCAGCTCGACGGAGTGGGGGTCGATCCTTGGGGGGGTGCAGGAAGATTCTTGCCCTGGTCGCCTTTCAATATTCGTTGGCGGCGGTTGCCAGGTGGTTCCCCACTCCGTCGCTGCTTCGCAGCGCCACCTCCCCCCTCCGGAGGAAGAGGAAAGGACTTTGCTGCCGCACCTACGCCAGCTTCGCCAACAATTTCATGAAGATGGCGATCTCCTTGGCCGTGAGCGGTGCCAAGGTTTCCTCCGTAATCTCGCGGGCCAGCGGGATCAGGCGCTCGATCGCGTCGCGGCCTTGCGCGGTGAGGTTGACCAGCAGCCGCCTTTTGTCGATCTCATGCTTGGAAAGCTCGACCAGGCCGCGCGCCTTCAGCCTGTCGATGACCCCCTTGACCGTTGCCGCGTCCATGGCGATCAGCGTTCCGAGCTGGTTCTGCGAGGTTTCGCCGACGTCGCGCAGTTTGGCCAGTGCCGCGAATTGCGGCGGCGTCAGATCGCCGATATGCGCGGCAAAAATCGAGACGTGGCGCTGGTGTGCCTTGCGCAGAATGAAGCCGACCTGCTCCTGCAAGCGATAGTCGTTTTCGTCAGGCTCTTCGGCCTCGACGAGCTTGAGCAAATTGTCCTCGGCGCTCATCGCAGCCCGTCCCAAGCCTCGATGTCCGCGGCGGCCAGACCGCCCATGCGGTCGTGCACGCGCGGGCCGCAGGTCATGGCCAGGCAGAACAGGATCTCATCCGGGCGCGGGCCGTCGCTGACGCCGACTTCCATGGCGTCGAAATGGCTGCGCACATAGGCGGCATTGATGTGGCCGAGCGGCACATCCAGCCGCGAGCCGAAGGCGCCGACCTTCTTGGCCGACGGCACGATCGCCTTGGCGTCGCCGAGCCGCTCGCGCATGGCGTAGCCCCCCGGCACATGCCAGAGCGCGCCGTGCTCGAGTTCACCCGATGTGCCGACGATGGCGCCCTTGCCATAGCCGTCGATCTGCTTGACGTCGCCGCCGAGGGCCGCGATCAGCCGGTCTGCGAGCAGCAAGCCGAGCGGCTTCAGATCGTCCATGGCGCTCTGCAAATCCTCGACATAGCGCCCGGCGAAGGGGTTCTTCACCAGCGCCATGGCGGCGGCGCGGCGGCGCGGCACCTTGGCCGCCGGCCCGCCCTCGTGAAAGATCTCTTCGGTCAGAACCACGATCTTGCGGATCGGAAACTCAGGCATGGGCAACTTCCTTCCCTGGACTTTTGTTGGGCGCGGCAAGCGCCATGGAACCATCGATGCGGGTCTGGCCGGCAAGGAACAGCGCCGACGCGGCGACCAATCCCCTGCGGCGGAAATCTTCGGCGACGGCAAGTCCGTTGTCCAGCGCCGCGGCGATCTCGGTTGGAGAAAGCGGGCCGACCCCTTGCGTCACCAACCTGTCTCCAAGGTCATTGTCCGGCGCCAGATCGCGCGCGGGCACGCGCCGAATGGCCTCATGGCCGGGCAGGTCGACGGCATTGGCGATCAACGTCGCGGCTGCATCGGCTTCGGCCCCGGTCCGCGCCAGCACCGTGACGGCGTCGGCTATGCCCAGGGAAAACGAGCGTCCGCGCCAGCCGCTGGTGGCGACGCCGCGTACGCCGTCCCCGGCGCGGATGACGACGCGGTCGGCAAGGCCGTGGCCAGTCCCGGCAATGGCAAGGGTGATCGACTGGCCGGCACCGAGATGAAGCGCGCTGTCGCCGCCGTTGTTGACATAGGCGCGATCGAGTTCCCGCCCGGCAACGAGAGCGGCAAGTATTTCGTCGGCTACCGAACCGGCGACGGCCGCCATCGGCGTGATGAAGCTTTGCGCCAGCGGCGCGACCGCCGCCGCCATGCGCCGCGCCGTCGGACCGGCGAAGCTGCGCGAATTGAGGCTCGCTGGCCGCCGAAGTTCGGCCAATTCCTCCACCAGTTCGGGCAGGATGGTCTGGAATCGCGCCACGGCCTGCTCATAGGCCTGCCGGCATTCGCGCGCTTCCCCAAAAGCCTCGACGATCAGGTCGATCGGCCCGTGGTTGAGATGCAGCCGCTTGCCGTCCTGCAGCCAATGCGCTTGCGGGCCGTTCATCGTCATCCAGCCTCGTTCGCGGGCGCGCGCCGCAACTGCACCAGAGGCGGCCATGGGTTGCCGGCCGCGGCACCCGTGCCATGGCGCGGATTGAGGTACTCGCCGCCCTTGGCGACGATATCGTCGAGGCTGCGGATCTCGGCTTCGTAGCCGCCGAGCCTGACATAATCGTCGCGGCGCAAGGTGAATTCGATCGGCGCCACCAGTGCCGGCGTCGGCACATAGCCGAAGGCATTTTCCGGCACCCGTGTGACGTCGACCATCAGCGTGATGCCGCCGCCCGGCCAGACATAGACCGGCGCGCCACCCACAGTGACATAGGTGGTGAGCCCTTGCACGGAACGGGTGAGATTGACCGGATTTTCGGTGACGCCGGCGCGCAGCGAGCCGCCGGCGCCGCCAATGAACAGCACCGTGCACAATGCCGGCTCGCAATTGTCCTCGATCAGCTCGACGGACTTCAGCAGCCGTTCGGGAAACGGTTTTTGGACCGGCTTCAAGTCGTCGTCGAGCTCGTAATAGGCGAACTGTTCGCCGGTGGTCGAAACCATCAGCAGCGACAGGCCGGGCCGCGCGCCCTTCTTGGCATTCCATTCGCCAAGGATCGACAGCGGGTCGGAAATACTGGTGCCGCCCCAGCCGAGGCCGGGCTCGGACACCTTGAAATAGCGGCCCGGCGTCGAACGGCGACCGATGATTTTTATGCCGGTGTCTTGCCAGCCCAGCACCTTGCCGGCCTGGTGTTCGGAAACGACGCCGGTAATGTGGTCGTCGACCACCACCACTTCGTCGACCAGCCCGCGCCATTGCGTGGCGAACATGCCGATCGTGGCCGACCCGCAACCGACGCGCATTCGGTGTTCCTGCTTGCCGTCGATGACAGGCGGTTTGCCGGCTTCGACGATGATGGTGGCGCCGCCGTCGATGGCGAGTTCCACCGGCTTGCGATTGCACAAATCGAGCAGCGCATCGCAGGTGGCGCGCCCTTCGGCCTTGGAGCCGCCGGTCAGATGATGCACCCCGCCCAGCGACAGCATCTGCGAGCCATATTCGCCCGTGGTGACATGGCCGATCGCCTCGCCTTGCGATCGCACGACAGCCGTTTCGGGTCCGATATGACGGTCGGTGTCTATCTTCACCTTGACGCCGCAGTAGGAGAAGATGCCTTCGGTGACGACGGTGACGAGATCGACGCCATCGACTTCCTGGCTGACAATGAACGGAGCCGGCTTGTAGTCGGGATAGGTGGTGCCCGCGCCGATGGCGGTGACGAAGCGGCGGCCGGTATTGACCAGTTCGCCGTCCCACGCTTCGCCTTCGGCCACGAAAGGCACCACGGCGGCGCCGGTCTCGGAGGCATGGTCGAGGACGGTCAGCGGGTCCATCCGCACGATCCTGCCGCCGACATTGCCGTAGCGGTCGCAAGCGCCGGTGCGGCCATCCGATATGTAGCACATCACCGGGCAGGCATCGCAGCGGATCTTTTCCGCCACCAGCTTCTCGCCGGGATCATGCGTCTCAAAACGCTCGGCAAGCTCGCTCATTGGCGCGCCTCCTTCTCGCGGATGGCGGCACGGATACGTGCCGGCGTCGCCGGAATCTTGGTGACCAGGACACCTGTGGCGTGGCGGATGGCGTTGAGGATCGCCGGCGCCGTCGGGATCAGCACATGCTCGCCCAGACCCTTGGCTCCGAACGGCCCTTCCGGATCCGGAACTTCGATCAGGATGGTCTCGATCGGCGGCACGTCGCCGATGGTCGGAATGAGATAGTCGTGCAGATTCTCGGTGCGGCCGGGGATATACTCCTCCATCAGCGCCATGCCGATGCCTTGCGCGATGCCGCCTTCGATCTGGCCCTCGACCAGCAGCGGATTGATCGCCTTGCCGACATCGTGCGCTGCGGTGATCTTGATCAGCTTCACCGTTCCGAGCTTGAGATCGACCTCGAGCTCGGCGATCTGTGCGCCATAGCCATAGACTGCATAGGGTTTGCCCTGGCCCTTGGCGTCGAGCGGCAGCGTCGGCGGGTCGTAGGTCTCCTCGGCGCGGAAGACGAAGCCGTCGGCATCCGCGTCAAGAGTGGCAAGATCGATGCGGCGCGCGGCCTCGCCTTCGCGGATGACGATCGCAGACCCGTCCAGCCGGAGGGATGCCTTTTCGGAAACATTGGCAAAGCGCAGGATATTCTCACGCAAGGCACGGCCGGCTTTCTCCGCCGCCTTGCCGGTGACGAAGGTCTGGCGCGACGCGGACGTCTTGCCGGCATCGGGGCTGATTGCCGTATCGGCGCTCTTCAGCCTGAATTTCTCCAGCGGCAGGCCGAGCGCATCGGCGCAGATCTGGGTGATGACGGTGTTCGAGCCCTGGCCGATATCGACGGCACCCTGATGCAGGATGACGTCGCCCGAAGCGGCGATGCCGACCCGGATGGTCGACGGATTGGGCAGTGAAGTGTTGCCGCAGCCATACCAGCATGACGCGACGCCAACGCCGCGCTTTCTATCCACCGTGGCGTTATTGAATGCATCCGCATCGACCTTCGCCCGTGTCCAATGCGGCCGCAGGGCTTCCAGGCACTCGGCAATGCCGACGCCGGAGTCCAGCCTCTGCCCGGTAACCGTTTCGGAGCCGTTCCGAAGGCAGTTCTTCAGCCGAAACTCGAGCCTGTCCATGCCGAGCCTGCCGGCCAGCTCGTCATAGAGCGTCTCCTGCATGATCGTCGCTTGCGGCACGCCGAAGCCGCGGAAGGCTCCGGAGATCGGACCATTGGTGTGGATGGCCCGGCCTTCTGCCCGGTAGTTCGGTGTCGTATAAGGTCCTGAGGCATGCACCGGCACGCGATTGGCGACGGTCGGCCCCCAACTGGCATAGGCGCCGGTGTCGAAATCGCCTTCGAAAATCATGCCGGTGACATGGCCGTCGGCATCGGCCCCGATGGTCGCCTTCATCTCGGCCGGATGACGCTTGGTCGTCGATATCATCGATTCGTTGCGGGTGTAGGTGAGCGCCGCCGGCCGGCCGGTCTTCAAAGCCACAAGGCCGATCAGCGGCTGCAGCGACACATCGAGCTTCGAGCCGAAGCCGCCGCCGGTAGCGGTCGGCACGATGCGCACCTTGTCGACGGGCAGGCCAAGCACCTTCGCTGTGTCGTCGCGATCCATATAGGGCGCCTGGGTGCAGGCGACCACGACCAGCGTGTCACCATCCACATAGGCATAGCCGGCTTCCGGCTCGATATAGGCGTGCTCGACATAGGAGGTGTCGATCGCGCCCGAGACCGTGATCGCTGCTCCGGCGAGAGCCGCTTCGGGATCGCCGCGTTCGACAAAACCGGAGGTAAGCAGATTGGCCGGACGGCTGTCATGAATCAGTGGCGCACCATCGGCCTGCGCTTCGCCGGGCAGCAGGAGATGCGGCAGCTCGGTCCAGCGGATTGGGAAATCCGACAGGTCGAGATCGAGGATGGCCTCGCGCTCGCCGGCGACCAACGCCACCGCCTCGCCGCGCAGGCGAGCAAACCCTTCGGCCAGTGCCGGCTGGTCGGCAAACGGGCCGATAACGCCGAAACAGTTCTTTCCGGGAATGTCGGCGGCGGTGAAGACGCCGGCTATGCCAGGATGCACTTTCGCCCAGCCGTCGAGGTCACCGAAGACGAAACTGGCGTGATAATGCGGCGAGCGGACCACGAGCACGCAAAGCGCATCGGCGGGGAAGGAATCGCCGCCGAATTTCTCAGCCCCGGTGACCTTTGGCACGCCATCCAGCCTGATGGGCGAGGAGCCCACGGCATGACCCGATTGAGGCAGACGGAAGTCGAGGTCGTCAGCCTGGCGGGAGGCATCCATCACCGCCTCGATGATCTTCCGATAGCCCGTGCAGCGGCACAAAATACCGCCCAGAGCATCCTGCACTTCCGTCTCGGTCGGGCTGGGTCTCTTGTCCAGCAGCGCGGTTGCCGCGACCAGCAACGCCGGCGTGCAGATGCCGCATTGCGCCGCGCCATGGGAGAGGAAGGAGGCCTGCAATGCCGACAGCCGGCCATTGGCGAGCCCCTCGATCGTCGTCACCGATGTACCAGCGGCGGATGCTGCCGACATCAGGCAAGCGCAGACGGGATCGCCGTCGACCAGCACCGTGCAGGCGCCGCAATCGCCGGCGTCGCAGCCCACCTTGGTGCCGGTCAACAACAATTCGTCGCGCAGCACCGAGGACAATCGGCGTAGCGGCGGCACACTGACCGAGACGGCGGCGCCGTTGACCGCGAAGGCGATGTCGGCGCGCTCAGGGCCGATGCCAGCGCGAACTCCGCCGAGATCGGGCAGAGTTTTATCTACTTCAGGCAGAATCTGGCTCATGCCGCCACCATCTCGTTCGTCTGTCCGCAGGCCATCAGCACGGCGCGGGCGACAATCTCGCGCACCGCGTCGAGCCGATATTCGGCGCTGCCGCGCACATCGGCGATCGGTGACAGCTCAGCCATCGGCGCGGACTGGATCGCAGCGGCGAGCCCACGATCCGCCGGCAATCCCAGCAACGCGGCTTCGACGCCGGCAAGCCGCTTGGCCACCGCCGAACAGGAGCCGACGGCGACGGCCGCGTCCGCAAGCATTCCATTTTCCACGACGAGCCGTGCAGCCACCATGGCGATGGAAATAACGAGATAGCGGCGTGCGCCGAGCTTGACGAAAGCCGACGTGCCGGCAGGCCTAGGCACCCGGATGGCTGTGACCATCTCGCCCGGCTGCAACGCGGTGCGGCGGTTGCCGAGAATGAAGTCCGGCAAGGGCAGATGGCGCGTCGTGGCCGCTGAACGCAATTCGACCTCGGCATCCAGGACCAGCAGGCCCGGCACGCCATCTGCCGCTGGAGAGGCGTTGCAGAGATTGCCGGCGACCGAGGCGACGTTCTGGATCTGCGCCGAGCCGACCTCGCGCGCCGCCTGCTTCAGCGCATCGAAAGCCGGCGGCAAGGGATGACGGATGACATCGGTCCAGGTCGTCCGCGCGCCGATGACCCAGTGGCTGGCGGTTTCGCTAATGCCGCGCAATGCCGCGAGGCCGTTGATGTCGAGAACGTCGTCGCGAAAGGGCCTGGCGCCCTGCGCCGGATAGAAATCGGTGCCGCCGGCAAGGATACGCCAGGCGCCCTCGCCAAGCAGAGCGAGCGCCTCGTCGACCGTGGTGGGTTTCGCGTAACGGATCACGCTTTGCCTTCCAGAAAGAGGCCTGTCAGAACCGGTACTTCGAAATTCTCCGGCGTCAGTACCGGGCAAAATTCATTCGTATGCAAATGATATCAAGCCAGTGGAAATTGTCAAAGCCGGAGTTTGCCGAAACTTGGCCGGCACGCATTTGTCACGCTGCCAGAGGTTGACGCAGCCGGCCATCTGGTCAAGTTTCTGCGTCCGGTCGCGTCAGCGGCATTTTTTCACTGAGAGCGCACTCCCGCGACAACCAAGAGGAAGCCAATGGCCGACGAAGCGCTTGTTGTCATCGACCTGCAGAACGACTTCTGCCCCGGCGGCGCGCTGGCGGTGGCCGGCGGCGACGAAATCGTGCCGCTGGTCAATGATTTGATCCGGCGAACCGACCATGTCGTGCTGACGCAGGACTGGCACCCCGCCGGCCATTCGAGCTTTGCCTCCAGCCATCCGGGCGCGCAGCCTTTCACCATGATCGACATGCCCTATGGCCAGCAGACATTGTGGCCGGATCACTGCATCCAGGGCAGCCTCGGTTCGGATTTCCACTCCGGCCTCGCCTGGACCAAGGCCGAACTCGTCATCCGCAAGGGATTTCGGCCTGCGATCGACAGCTATTCTGCCTTTTTCGAGAACGACCGCACGACACCGACCGGCCTCGCCGGCTATCTCAGGGAACGCGGCATCGACACGCTGACGCTGGTCGGCCTGGCGACGGATTTCTGCGTCGCCTTCTCGGCGCTGGACGCCGTCGGCCAGGGTTTCAAGACCACCGTGCGGCTCGATGCCTGTCGCGGCATCGATCTCAACGGTTCGGTCGAGACGATGCTGGCGAAAATGCGCGACGCCGGCGTGACGCTTGAAGATCACGCGGCGGACTGAACGGGTCATGGGGGGGTCGAGGGGGTTTTTGCCGGCTGGGACAGGCGCGGGCGTTGTCATCGTCTTCGCCATGCTGTTGCCTGCACAGGCACTGGCGGCGGAAGAACATGGCCTGCCCGGCGCCTCGATGTCGCTGTGGTGGGCGTTGCCTTTCGCCGGCCTGCTGCTGTCGATCGCCACCGGTCCGCTGCTCTTCCATCATGTCTGGGAGCACCACTGCGGCAAGATCGCGGCTCTTTGGGCGGCGCTGGTGGTCGTGCCTCTGGCATCGGCTTTCGGTGCTCCCGCCGCGAGCGAGGCGGTGCTGCATGCCCTGCTCACCGAATACATGTCCTTCATCATCCTGCTTTTCGCGTTGTTCACCATTTCGGGCGGCATTCTGGTAGCCGGCAACATTCACGGCACGCCGCTGGTCAATGCCGGGCTGCTTCTGATCGGGGCGCTGCTGGCCTCGGTCATCGGCACGACCGGAGCCTCGATGATCCTGATCCGGCCGATCATCCGCGCCAACGACGCCAGGCCGTTCAACGCCCATGTCATCGTCTTCTTCATCTTCCTGGTTTCCAACATCGGCGGATCGCTGACGCCGCTCGGCGACCCACCGCTGTTCGTCGGCTTCCTGCGCGGCGTCGATTTCTTCTGGACCACCGCCAACCTCTGGCGCGAGACCTTTTTCGTTGGCGGCGTGGTGCTGTTGGTGTTCCTGGCGACCGACATCATCGTGCACCGGCGCGAGGCCGGCGCCCCGAAGATCAAGGATCCGACACCGGATACGAAGATACGCATCCGCGGTCTGGCCAACATCCCGCTGCTGGCCGGCGTCATCGGCGCCATCCTGCTTTCCGCCACCTGGAACCCCGGCGTGAGCTTTTCCATCCAGGGCGTCAGCCTCGAACTTCAGAACCTGGTGCGCGATGCCCTCATTCTGGCGCTGGCCTTCGTTTCGCTGGCGGTTTCACGCAAGCAATACCGCGAGGCGAATGGCTTCAATTGGGAGCCGATATCGGAAGTGGCGAAACTGTTTGCCGGCATCTTCATCTGCATCGTGCCGGTCGTCGCCATCCTCAGGGCCGGTCACGACGGCGCGCTGGCGCCGCTGGTCGCGCTGGTCACGTCATCCTCGGGCGAGCCCATCGACCTCGCCTATTTCTGGCTGACTGGGGCGCTGTCGTCCTTCCTCGACAATGCCCCCACCTATCTGGTGTTCTTCGAACTCGCCGGCGGTGATCCGCGGCACCTGATGGGCGATCTTGCCTCGACATTGGCGGCGATCTCGGCGGGTGCCGTGTTCATGGGCGCCAACACCTATATCGGCAATGCCCCCAACTTCATGGTCTATGCCATCGCCAGGCAGCGCGGCGTCCGCATGCCCAGTTTCTTCGGCTACATGCTGTGGTCGGGGCTGGTGCTGATCCCGACATTCTTGATCGCGGGTTTTCTGTTTTTCGGCTGATCAGCCCACGCCGACATAGCGCCTGACCGCCGACGGATCGGCGCGCAGGTCCTCGACATCGGCCGTCTCGCGGTTGCGGCCGTTCTCGATGAAGCAAACCCGGTCGGCGACGGACAGCACCGCATCGACCCGCTGTTCGACCAGGATGGTCGAGACGCCCATGCCGCGCAGCTTCGACACCGTCTCGCGAATTTTTGCGATCATCGACGGCATCAGCCCCTCGGTCGGTTCGTCGAGCAAAAGCACCCGCGGTTCCAGGCAGAGCGCGCGCGCCATGGCCAGCATCTGCTGCTCGCCGCCGGACAAGGTGCCCGAACGCTGCCTGAGCCGCTGGCGCAGCAGCGGGAAAAGGTCGAGCACGTTTTCCCGCACGGCCTTCCCCTTGCCTCGGGCCATCAGCCCGATCTCGATGTTTTCCGCCACCGTCATCTCGGCGAACAGCCGCCTGCCTTGCGGCACATAGGCGACACCGGCCTTCGGCACCTCGTGCGCCGGCAGGCCGGTCAATTCCTGGCCGCCGAGCCTGATCGAACCGGCGCTGGGCGGGACAAGACCCATGATAGCCTTGAGCGTCGTCGTCTTGCCGGCGCCGTTGCGGCCGAACAGGCAAAGCACCTCGCCCCTGTTCAGCACGAGATCGAGGCCGTAGAGCACCTGGACCTCGCCGTAGAAGCAGTCCAGGCCTGAGATGGTGAGGGCCGTCACTTGCGTCTTGCCTGTTTCACTCATGGGGCCGTCCCCAGATAGGCTTCCTGCACCGCCGCGTTTTCGCGGATCGCCTCGGGTGTGCCTTCGGCCAGGATCTTGCCGGCGTTGAAGACGGTGATGCGGTCGGCCAGCTGCATGACGACGGGCATGTTGTGCTCGATCAGGAGCACCGTGGCGCTGTTGGCGATGTCGCGCACAAGTGCGATGAAATTGTCGATCTCGCTGTCGGCCAGCCCCTGCGTCGGCTCGTCGAGGATCAGCAGGCGCGGTTTCAGCGCCAGGCCCATCGCCACCTCCAGCAGCCGCTGGTGGCCATAGGACAACTGCCCGGCCGGCATATGGGCGCGGTCGGCCAGGCCGGTGCGTTCGAGCGCCGACATGACGCCTGCCTTGATCGCGCCCTTCGAAAGGCCATCGCTCAACGTGAGCTGCACCGGCAGCGCGACATTGTCGTAGACCCTGAGGTTGGCGAAGACACTGGTGATCTGGAAGGTGTAGGCGATGCCCCGCCGCACCCTGGCGTAGGCCGGCAGGCCGGTAATGTCGGCGCCGTCGAAGGTGATCGCCCCCGAAGACGGCTGGATGCGGCCGCTGATCAGGCTGACGAAGGTGGTCTTCCCAGCCCCATTGGGCCCGATGACGGCGCGGATCTCGCCCGGCACCAAGGTGAAATCGACGCTGTCGACGGCGCGCAGGCCGCCGAAATTGCGTGACAGGCCTTTCGTCGTCAGAAGAGGTGTCATGGCAGCCACCCGAGCCAGCGCTGGCGGATGGTGCCCAAAATGCCTTTCGGAAAAAACAGCACCAGCAGAATGAGCGCGATGCCGACGATCAGCAGATAGGCCGAGGTGTAGCCGCTGGTGATGTCGATGACATAATACATGAACAGCGTCCCGAGCAGCGGCCCGAGCGTGGTGGCCGCGCCGCCGAGCAGCACCCAGAGCAGCGGCAGGATCGAGTACTGCACCGAAGCGAAACTCGAGCCGACATAGCCGAACAGCAGAGCGTAGGCAGCGCCCGAAGCAGCGCAGATCGTGCCGGAGACAAGCACGGCGACCAGCTTGTTGGAGAACGTGTCATAGCCGAGCATCTTCGTCCGCTCCTCGTTCTCGCGGATGGCGACCAGCACGCGGCCATATCTGGAGCGGACGGTCGCCAACGTAACGAACAGCGCGAGTGAGAACAATACCAGTGCAACCATATAGCGGACGGTTGGGTTGGTGAGGTCGAATGATGTCGCGCCAAGGGACAGAAAACGCGCCGGCTGCGGCACGACCATGCCCTGATCGCCGCCGGTCCATGCCGCGAAATAGAGGATGACCAGGTAAAACACTTGGGCGAACATCATGGTGACGATCATGAAGGCGACGCCCGTGGTGCGCAGCGCCAACAAACCGATCACCAGCGAAAGAACGACACCACAGCCGAGACCTGCGGCGAATGCCGCCGGCATGCTCCAGCCGAGCTGGATGACCGTAAGGCCGGCGCCGTAGAGCCCGGCGGCAAAGAACATGGCGTGGCCGAGGCTGAGCAGGCCGACATAGCCGAACAGCATGTTGTAGCCCATGGCGAAGACCGCCAGCACCATGATGCGGGCAAGCAGGCCGTGATAATAATCCGGCAGCAGGAAGTTCAGCGCGAAGAGCAGCGCGATGACGCCGATATGCAGGCCATAGGCTTTTGCCGGCGAAGCTTCGCTCATCGCGCGGCCGTTCCGAACAGGCCTTGCGGCCGGAACACCAGCACCATGGCGACCAGCAATGTGGCTATGATCTTGGCCAGGGTCGGCGAGAAGAACATCGAGATGATGCCGTCGGAAAGGCCGATCAGGACGGCGGCGACGACGGTGCCGCGCAGCGAGCCGAGGCCGCCGATGATGACGACGATGAAGGAGAGCAGCAGCGGGTCCTGTCCCATCAAGTAATGGGCCTGGCTTATCGGCACGATCAGCACCGCGGCGATGGCCGCCAGCATGGCGCCAAGCGCGAAGACGCCGCCATAGACGCGGCCGACAGGAATGCCGAAGGCCTGCGCCGTCTCGCTGTCATACTGTGTGGCGCGCATCACGAGGCCGATCTTGGTGCGCGTCAGCACCAGCCATGTCGCGATCAGCAGGAGCGCCGATGCGGCGATGATCGAGAGCTTGTAGCCGGAATAGCCGAACCACGGCAGAAGGATGCGGTAGCTGAAGGGCGGCTCCACGGGCCGCGCCTCCGGACCATAGAAGGTCAGAGCCAGCTGCTGGATGATGTAGAGCATGCCGATGGTGGCCACGATGGTGGCTTCCGGATTGTAGTTGAGCCGGCGCAGCACCAGCCGCTCGGCAATCAGCGCAATGGCGCCGACGATCAGCGGCGCAATCACCAATGCCGCCAGGAAGCCGAGCGCCGGATGGCCGCCGATTGCGGTGGTGATCGCCCAGGCGAGCACGGCGCCGAGCATGAAGAACTCGCCATGGGCGACATTGACGACGCGCATGACACCGAACACCAGCGACAGGCCAAGCGCCGTCAGCGCCAGCACGGCCGAGGTGACCAGGCCTTCGAGGGCGGCGAGGAGGAGGTGGGGACCGAAGTGCATCGGCTATGCACCGGCGGATGCGCGAAGCACCCCCCTCTGGCCTGCCGGCCATCTCCCCCTCAAGGGGGGAGATTGGCAGTTTCTGCGATGGCGGCCATTTACCGGCCTTGGCATTTGGCGAAAGCGGCGGGGACAGCCGATCTCCCCCCTTGAGGGGGAGATGTCCGGCAGGACAGAGGGGGGTGGCTTGGCGCTCACGTTTGCTGGAGGAGCTAGGCCTAGAGCGCCTGCTTCGTATAATCCCCCTCGGCCTCGTAAAGCCCGTCCTCGATCTTGGTCTTGTGCACGACCTTGAGCTTGCCGCCTTCGACCTTGGAGATGTTCTGGATGCCGAAACACTGGTGGATCTTGCCGTTGAAGGTTTTTGCGCCCTGCGGGTGCTCGGGGCCTTCGGCGAAGGCGGTCAGCGCCTCGGTCGCCTCGACCAGCTTGGCGCGGTCTTCCGGGCCCTTGTAGCCGGCATCCTCCATCGCTTTCTTGACGACATAGAGCGTCTCCCAGCACCCGAACATGTGGGCGGCGGTGGAGACGTCCTTGGGATCGCCGACGGCCGCACCATTGTCGTCGATGCCGACGGCGGCGCGATAGGCTTTCTGCGCCTCGGAATCATCGGGCTGCGCATAGCGCGGAGAGCCTTCCCAGAAATGGCTGCCGTCGAGGAATTCCAGCCCGGGGCTGTTGATGTCGACGGCCTCCAGCGAATCGATGAAGCCGAACAGCTGCGGCCGGTTGGAGCCGTAGAACTCGCCGAGCTCCTTGACGAAGGTGAGCACGGCCGGACCGACCATGACGTGGTAGATCACCTCGGTCTCGGCCGGGATCTGCGGAAAATATTTGGTGAAGGACGATTCCGTCGGCGGGATGGCGATCTGGGCGATGACGTCGGCGCCCTGCGCCTTCAGTGCCGGCGGCAGGTAATCGCGGTGGTCGTAGCCGAAGGCGAAATCGGGGAAGATCTGCGTCACCTTCTTGCCGGCATTGGCCGCGATCCAAGGCGCCATCGATTGGATCTGGCTCTTCACATCGGTAATGCCGGGCTGGAAGACGTAGCGGTTGAGCTTGGTCGAGGCGACGTGATGGCCCTCGCTGACGACGAAGTAGGGCATCTTGGCTTCGCCGGCGGCGGGTGCCGAGCCGATAACGACGTGCGAAAACAGCGTGCCGAAGACGATGTCGGTCTTGTGCTGAGTGGCGAACTTGCCGACAACCTCGGCGCCGCGGCCGGGATCGGTGCCGTCATCCTCGATGATGACCTCGACCTGACGGCCATTGATGCCGCCGGCGGCGTTGATCGCCTTGACCGCCGCGGCGGTGGTCTTCTCGTACCAGCGGCCATAGGCGGCGCCGATGCCGGTGCGGTGCGACTGGAAGCCGATCTTGATCGGCGCCGAGCTCTGCGCCTGGGAATAGCGGACGAAGCCTGGCGCCACGGCAAGGCCAGCGCCGGCGGCCAGTCCTTTCAGCGCGGTGCGGCGGGTGAACCCAGTCTTGGAGAGATCGAAAAACCCATTCTTGTCAGTCACGGCAGTTCCCCTGTTTTTTGAGTTTTGACCAATGGCTGGAACGTAGCATGCCCATCTTTGCAGATGGGCAAAATTGCATGTGTACAAACTAAATCACCAAAGTCCGGACACGGCAATGCCGGTTCCCTAGGGGAATCCCGATTTATTTTCCAGCGCAACCGGCTCAGCCGACCGTCGGGGTTGCAAGCAGCCAGAGACCGAAGACGGTGTAGGCGATCATAAGCAAGGTAAGCGGGAACTGGTTGAGCGCGGCGCGGGCGGGCTGCGGGTGCATCCGCCAGGCAAAGCCGTGGGCGACGAGGACGGCCAGCACGTGTCCGAGAACGATGGCTCCGGCCTGGACATTCCACAGCCACCAGGCTGAGTCCGCGCCGGCAACGATACCGGCCTCGATCTGCATGTCGGCGGTGCCGAACAGGTTCCAGCCGAGCGCGAACGGGTCGGACAGAGCGGCAAGCGCATATTGGCCGTCGACCAGCAATGCCGTCAGATAGTGCGCCACATGATAGGCAAGCGCGATCGGCACGATCGACCAGACCAGCAGCCCCGCGGCTTGGCCGAATGATCGATCGCTGCCGGCAAGCCGCTGGCCGAGCCAGACGGCGAAAAGGAACACCGCTGCCAGCAGTACGAAAGCCAGGACCAGTCCGAAGCTGCCGCTGCCGATCACCGCTGTGCGGCCGGGGAATTCGAGCGGATTGATGCCGAACAGGCCGAGCCAGAAGAAGGTTTTCGACAGGCCGTCGAAGGATACTGACGACAGGGCCAGCAGCAGGAACGCGATGCCGCTGACCGGTAGCGGCTCGGCGGCTGAAAGCTTGGCGCCCGGCCAGCACAGGCCAAGCCGGCCGGCTTCGTTACGCTCGACGATGGCGAAACGCGCCACCATCGAGAAGAAGATCGTCAGGAACTCGCCACCGCGGCTCCATTGCCGATATCCAAACACCAGCATGGCGAGGAAAGAGAACAGCCAGTAGAGACCGGCAGCCCAGGCCAGCCGTGCCGGATCGTCGGGCGCCGGATCGATGAGTTCGAACCAGGCAAAGGCGAAAAACAACAGGGCGGCGGGCCAGCAGCCAAGCCAGCGGGGAAGGCGCCATGGCCCCTCGTCGCCTCTGCTAAACAGGGGCGAGATGAGCCGCCACGGCCCATACCACGGGTTGAGCCATGACCAGAGATCGCCGAAGACGCCTTGCAGCAGCGTGAGACCGGCCCACAGCAAGGTCCAGATCATCAGCGGCAGCGGGTTGGAGAGCGGGTCGCGGCTGCCGAAAACGCCGGCGGCAAGTAGAATTGCAAAGCCGGCAAAGGAGATCAAGCTGATGACGGGACGGGCGCTGTCGCCGAGTGTGAAGAGCGGGAGGCGCCGGCACCAGAAACGCTCAAGCCTATCCGCCGGCAACAGCGCCAGCACGAGAAAACTGATCGCCACGGCAAAAGCGCCTCCGATCAGATAATAGCCGGTCGGCAGAAGCAGGACATGGCCACGGTCGGAGGCGTGGGCGAAGGAGGGAGTGGGTGAGATAAGCAACAGAGCGACAGGCAAAAATGCCAATGACCGACGACGGCACTCTACGGCGCCCCCCTCTGTCCTGCCGGACATCTCCCCCTCAAGGGGGGAGATTGGCGGTCTCTCTGTCGGCGCTTCCCTTGCAACGCCGGAGGTTGGCGAAGGAGAAGATGACAGCTTGATCTCCCCCCTTGAGGGGGAGATGTCCGGTAGGACAGAGGGGGGCGCCAGGGGACTCAGCCTATCCGATTTTGCCGTCTCGTATGGCGATGCCGGAAGCACCGGTCGTCCCCCTCACACCTTGACCAGTTGCTCCACGCGATCCTTTTCCCCAAAAATGCGCAGATACCGCTCGATCTCCTTGAGGTCGCCGGTCGCCTTGGCCGGATTGTCGGAGAGCTTGACCGCCGGCCTTCCGTTGGCCTCGGTGACCTTGCAGACCAGCGAAATGGCGTCGAGGCTGTCGGTTGCCGTAGGCGCGCAGCCCTCGAAATCATTGGTCAGGTTCGTGCCCCAGCCGAAGGACATGCGCACCTTGCCCTTGAAGTGGCGGTAGGTTTCCTCGATGGTCTCGACCTCGAGCCCGTCGGAGAAGATCAGCAGCTTCTGCTTGGGGTCCTTGCCCTTCTCGCGCCACCAGGACAGGATCTTCTCGCCGCCCTCGATCGGCGGCGCGCTGTCGGGGCGGAAGCCGGTCCAGTCGGCCACCCAGTCCGGCGCGTCGCGCAGGAACGAGGCGGTGCCGAAAGCGTCGGGCAGCACGATCAGCAAATTGCCGCCATAGTAGCGCTGCCAGTCTTGCAGCACCTTGTAGGGGGTCTGCTTCAATTCCTTTTCCGAATTGGCCAGCGCCCCAAACACCATCGGCAGTTCATGCGCGTTGGTACCCAGCGCTTCGAGATCGTTGTCCATGGCCAGAAGCACGTTGGAGGTGCCGGTGAAAGCCTCGCCGATGCCTTCCTTGAGCGCCTCGACGCACCAGCGCTGCCATAGGAAGGAATGGCGCCTGCGGGTGCCGAAGTCCGAAATGCGGATGCCGGGCAATGCCTTCAGCCGTTCGGTCTTGGCCCACATCTTGGACTTGGCGCGGGCATAGAGCACATCGAGTGCGAAGGGCCCGAAGGCCCGCATGGCCGCGCGTGACCGGAGTTCGTTGATGATGGCGAGCGCCGGGATTTCCCAGAGCGTGGCGTACATCCACGGGCCGCTGAAGGAGAGCTCGTATTGGCCATCGCGCTTGGAGAGTTCATAATCGGGCAAGCGGAAGCCTTCCAGCCAGGCGAGGAATTCCGGCTCGAAGATCTGCTTGCGGCCATAGAAATTGTTGCCGCCGAGCCAGATCATCTCCTTCTTGGAGAAGCGCAAGGTGCGGGCATGATCGAGCTGCTCGCGGAGTTCGCCTTCGTCGATATCGTCGGCCAGCCGCACGGATGTGGTGCGGTTGATCAGCGAGAACGTGGTCTCGACCTTGGGGTACATGCCCCAGATCATCTGCAGCATCAGCAGTTTGTAGAAATCCGTATCGAGCAGGCTGCGCACGATCGGGTCGAGCTTCCAGGTGTGGTTGTAGACGCGCCGCGCAATATCGGTCTTAGCCATGTTTCAACACTGCCTTCGCTGCTTGCTATCCACAACCGCGACAGGCCTCATAACATCGAATTGACCAAAACGCTGCCCGGTTTCAGGCTGGCCCGACAAAAAGAAAACCCTGCGCATCCCTGCCGGCAATCAACGGCGACACGCCGCTATCAACGCCCAGGTTTGCCGCCGATGACCCTGAGTGCCGGGCGCTTACGGCGGCTGACGAGGCGGCCCGCCACTGGAGCATCGGCGCGGCCGTCATCCTGCGCCTTCTCGGCAAACAGCCAGTCGATGAACACTTGCACGATAGGCGTCGCACGCATTTCATTGCGGCAGACGATGTAGAAATCGTCGACCGCCGGCACCGACAGGCTGAACGGCGCGACCAGCATGCCCCGGGCCAGCAGCGCGCTTGCCGTCACCGAATCGCCGAGCGCCACGCCATGGCCATGAACCGCGGCCTCGGCCGCCATTCGGGCGTCGCCGAGATGATGGCGGCGGCCGCGCTCGAGATCCAGGGCGTCCGCGGCGGCCAGCCAGGTGTGCCACTCTCGGCCGTCGTCGCCGTGCAGGAAGACATGGTCGGCCAGATCCCTGACGCCGCGGATCGGCCGGTTGTTGATCAGGGTCGGGCTGACCACGGGAAACAGTTCGAGGCCCGACCATTTGCGCATCCAGCAATCGGTCCAGCTGCCGTCGCCATAGTGCACGCAGACATCGATGTGCGCCGCGCGGATATCCCTGGCATCGTTGGACGGGACAAGTGTCAGCTGGATATCGGGATATTGCGCGGTGAAGCTGCCCAGCCGAGGCGTCATCCACAACAACAGCAATGCCGGCACGCAGGAGACCGACAGCGCGCCGCTGCTCGCCGGCCGTGTCAGCCGCTGGGTGGCGGCGGCGATGCCTTCGAATGCGGCCGATACCGCCGGCACAAGTTCGGCGCCATGCGGCGTCAGCTTGATCCGCTGGCCGACACGCTCGAACAGCTTGACGCCTAGCGATTGCTCGAGCGCCTTGATCTGGTGGCTGATGGCGCCATGGGTGACATTCAGCTCACTCGCGGCCTTGGTCAACGAGCCATGGCGTGCCGTTGCCTCGAAGGCGCGCAACGGGTTCAGGGGCGGCAGGCGGTTGGCCATCGGCATCCGGGTTAATTGTGAGGTTTTCTCACAGCGAATACCCTAACAATATCATTTGATTTTTCAATGCGGCTGCCGGACACTTTGGCCCGGACCAGCATCAAGACGTGAAATCAGCAGGTAGCCAGCGGGGCAGCGAACCGGCCGGATGAAGGCCGGTTCGGCAGATGTCGCTGGAATTGCACTGCATCAGCCCGGGAGAAATGGGATGGGTTACGATCGCGGCAAGCTCGATGCGTTGCGTCGCAAATATGGCGAGAGCCATGGCGGCGAGATGTTCGACCCGAAATTCCGCAAGGTCGCGGACAAGATCTTTTCCAAGAGCGGCACGCGGCTGGCGCCCTATTCCGGCATCCCGACCTTCCTTGCCGCGCCCTATCGTGAAATCACAGCCGAGAACCCGGATTTCGGCGACCTGCAGGTGGCGATGATCGGCGTGCCGATGGATCTCGGCGTCACCAACCGGCCGGGCTCGCGTTTCGGGCCGAGGGCACTGCGCGCCATCGAGCGGATCGGCCCTTACAATCACGTGCTGGAATGCGCCCCCACGCATGAACTCCGGGTCGCCGATATCGGCGACACACCGTTCCGCAGCCGTTACCGGCTGGAGATCAGCCATGAAGATATCGAGCTGCGCACCAACCAGATCGTCGATGCCGGCGTCATTCCACTGTCGGTTGGCGGCGATCATTCGATCAGCCATCCAATCCTGAAGGCCGTTGGCAAGAAGGCTCCTGTCGGCCTGATCCACATCGACGCCCATTGCGACACCAGCGGCCTGTTCGACATGACCAAGTTCCACCATGGTGGCCCGTTCCGCAATGCGGTGCTCGACGGCGTGCTCGATCCGACGCGCACCATCCAGATCGGCATCCGCGGCTCGGCCGAGTATCTGTGGGAGTTCACCTATGAATCCGGCATGACCGTGATCCACGCCGAGGAGGTAACCGGTCTCGGCATCCCCGCCATCATCGAGAAGGCGCGCAAGATCGTTGGCGACGGGCCGACCTATGTCTCCTTCGATATAGACAGCGTCGATCCGGCCTTCGCGCCCGGCACCGGCACGCCGGAAGTCGGCGGACTGACGACGCGCGAAGTGCTCGAGCTGCTGCGCGGTCTCAAAGGCCTCAACATCGTCGGCGGCGACGTCGTCGAGGTGGCGCCGCAATATGACGCCACCACCAACACGGCGCATGCCGGTGCCCAGGTGCTGTTCGAGATACTCAGCCTCATGGTGTTCAGCCCGGCCATCGCCAAGCGAGCCTGAAATCCGGAAAACCAAGGCGGCCGCCGCGCTGGAGCCGGCGGCCGCCTCAAACAATCAAAAGCTTCCAGACAGGGGAATAGCAATGACAATCCATACGACACTCAGATCATCCATCGCCGCTGCTCTGATGCTCGGCACCGTTGGTCTCGGCCTCGCGACACAGGCCGCCAATGCCGACGCGCTGGCGGACATCACCAAGGCCGGCACCATCAATGTCGGCGTCTTCGCCGACTTTCCGCCCTTCTCCTCGGCCAGCGCCGACATGAGCCTCAAGGGCTACGACATGGACGTCGCGCAATACATTGCCGACACGCTCAAGGTGAAGCTCAACCCCATTGCCGTCACCGGCCAGAATCGCATTCCCTATCTCAACGACCATCGCGTCGACCTGCTGATGAGCGTCGGCTATTCGAAGGAACGTGAGCAGGTCATCGACTTCGCCGCCGCGTACGCGCCCTATTACATCGCGGTGATCGGCCCTGCGGCGATGGCGGTCAAAGGCAAGGAAGACCTCGCCGACAAGTCGATCGCCGTCAATCGCGGCACGCTCGAGGACACCTCGCTCACCGAGGCTGCGCCCGCGTCGGCCGACATCAAGCGTTTCGACAACTACAATTCGGTGATCCAGGCTTTCATTTCCGGCCAGACCCAGCTGATGGTGGTCGGCAACGATGTCGGCGCGCAGGTGCTGGCACGCCAGGAAGCGCTGAAGCCGGAGCAGAAGTTCCAGCTTCTGACCTCGCCCTCGCATATCGGTCTCAACAAGAACGAGGATACTCTAAAGAAGGCGGTCAACGACGCCATCGCCAAGATGCTGGCCGACGGCAAGCTGGACGAAAGCTCGAAAGCCTGGCTGAAGACGCCGCTCAATCCCGACAACCTCAAGGACTGAGTTTCCGTGGCCTTTGCCTGGCTTCCCGGTGCTGCGGGAGATATCGCGCGCGGGGCGGCCACGACGATCCTGCTGATCGCCGTGACCACGCTTGCCGGAACCTTCCTCAGCATCCTGGGTGCCGCGGGACGGCGAAACGGCCCGGTGCTGCTGCGCCGGGCCATCGCCTGGTATGTCGAGATCGTCCGCAACACACCATTCCTGGTGCAGCTGTTCTTCATCTTCTTCGGGCTGCCGAGCCTCGGCATACGGCTCGACCCGATGCTGGCCGCCATGCTGGCGATGACGCTCAACATGGCGGCCTACACGATCGAGATCGTGGGGGCCGGACTTGACGCCGTGCCTGGCGGGCAGACGGAAGCCGCCTTGGCGCTCGGGCTGCGGCCACGCCAGGTGTTCGTCAAGATAGTGTTGCCGCAGGCGCTCAAGGTGATCTATCCGGCGCTCACCAGCCAGATCGTCATCATGATGCTGGAGTCCGCCGTCGTCTCGCAGATCGCCGTGCGCGAACTGACCTATGAGGCCGACATGCTGCAGGCGCGCACCTTCCGCTCCTTCGAGACTTATCTTGTCGTGACGCTGGTCTATCTCGTCCTGTCGATGGCCTTGCGCCGTCTGCTGGTTACAGGCGGACGCCGCGCCTTGGGGGCTGGCGTGTCATGATCGAATTCACCTTCTGGGACATCGTTCGCAACCTGCTGCTTGCCGCCCGCTGGACCGTGCTTTTGTCGCTGGCCGCATTCGCCGGTGGTGCGGTCGTGGGCATGATCGTCCTGTTCTTCAGGATCGCCAAAAACAGATGGAGCCGGCGCCTTGCCTCCGGCTACATCGCCCTGTTCCAGGGAACGCCTCTCTTGATGCAGCTTTTCCTGATGTTCTTCGGGCTGCCGATGCTCGGCCTGCGCATCGAGCCGTGGACGGCCGCTGTGCTCGGCCTCACCTTCTTTGCCAGCGCCTATCTCGCTGAAATCTGGCGCTCCGGCGTCGACGCGCTGCCATCAGGCCAATGGGACGCCGGTGCCAGCCTTGGCCTGCACCGCCTGCAGGAGCTCAGGCTGATCATCCTGCCGCAGGCATTCTCTATCACCCGCGCCCCGATTGTCGGGTTCCTGGTGCAGCTCATCAAGTCGACGGCGCTGACCTCGATCATCGGCTTCGAGGAGCTGGTACGGACCTCCAACGCCATCAACAATGCGACATTCGAGCCGTTCAAAGTCTATGGGCTGGTGGCGCTGATCTTCTTCGTCATGTGCTTTCCGCTGACGCAATATGCTCGCCGGCTCGAAAAGCGGGCGCCGGCGCGCTGAGCCACGAGCGCATCCGTGAAGCGGTGAACCGCCGGCCGTGGTCGTCGATGGTCATCAGGCGGTCGTCCAGGTCATCCCCCGGCAAGACGCGGCAGCAGGAAGATCTCCGCCCCCTGCGGCAGTTCCTTCGACCACGTATCGCGATAGATCGTCCCGTCGATGGCGACGGCGATGCCGCGGTCGATCAGCGGCTCAAGGCCGGGATACTGTTCAGCCAGTTTTCTGAACAGCTCCCTTATGTCCTTGGCTTCGACCTCGACCTTGCTCTTGCCGCCGGCGAGTTGGCCGAGCGCGCCCCAGAGCGTGACTTCGACCATCCGCGAGCTCTAGCCTCCCCGTTCCGCCTCGATCGCCGCGAGAATCCGTGGCGGCGACATCGGAATGTGCGTCATGCGCACGCCGGCGGCATTCGACACCGCATTGGCGATCGCCGCCAGCGGCGGCACGATCGATGTCTCGCCGACGCCGCGCACACCATAGGGATGGTTGGGGTTGGGGATCTCGAGGATCTGCGTATCAATCATCGGCAGGTCCGAACAGACGGGGATGCGATAGTCTAGGAAACCGGGGTTCTGGAGCCGCCCGTCCTTGCCGTAAATATACTCCTCGTTGAGTGCCCAGCCAATGCCTTGGGCGGCACCGCCCTGGTACTGGCCCTCGACATAGGTCGGGTGCACCGCCTTGCCAGCATCCTGCACCACCGTGTAGCGGATGACCCGCGTGGCGCCGGTCTCGGGATCGACCTCGATATCGCAGATATGAGTGGCGAAGGAGACGCCTGCCCCATCGGCGACGAGCTCGCTGTGGCCTGCGATCGGTCCGCCGGTCTTGCCCGAATCGGCCGCGATCTCCTTCAGCGACAGTTTTCCGAGATTGCCGTGCTTCTCGCCTTTGGCAATCGCATGGCCCTTCTCCCAGACCACGTCGTCGACGGCAATGTCCCACATCTGCGCTGCGCGTTCGCGCAGGATCTTGATGGCATTGCGGGCGGCCGAGATCGTCGCCATCGAGGAGGAGAAGGTGCCCCGGCTTCCATCCGTCATGTCGTTGTAGCCGAGGCTGGACGTGTCGGCGACTACAGCCTTGACCTGGGCGTAGTCGATGCCGAGCTCCTCCGCCGCCACCAGCGACAGCGACGCGCGCGAACCACCGACGTCCACCGTGCCGACGGCAAGCGAGACCGAGCCGTCCATGCCGATATTGAGGTCGGTGCAGGTCTGGCCGCCGAAGTTGAACCAGAAGCCGCAAGCCATGCCGCGGCCCTGGTTCTTGCCGAGCGGAGCCTTCATGTGCGGATGGTCCTTCGCAGCCTCGAGCGTCGGCCCGATGCCGATCGGGCCGTAGACCGGTCCGTAGGAAGACTTGGTGCCTTCCTGGGCGGCGTTCCTGATGCGGAACTCGACCGGATCGATGCCGATCTCCTTGGCCAGCTCGTCGACGGCGCTTTCCACCGCGAACGCCGCCATCGGCGCCGAGGGCGCGCGATAGGCCGCCGTCTTCGGCCGGTTGACCAGCACTTCGTAGCCCACCGTCTTGACGTTATCGAGCTTGTAGCAGGCAAACGCCGTCATGGCGCCGATCTCGGCCCAGGAGCCGGCATACGGTCCGCAACTGTAGCGCAGCGTCGCTTCGGCGGCGGTGATGGTGCCGTCCTTGCGAGCGCCGATCTTCACGTCGATCGAGGTGGCGCTGGTCGGGCCCGAGGCGCGGAACACCTCGTCGCGGGTCATCACCAGCTTGACCGGGCGCCCCGCCTTGCGCGACAGCGCCAGCGCCACCGGCTCGGCCCAGACATGGGTCTTGCCGCCAAAACCGCCGCCGATCTCCGACGAGGTGACGCGCAGCTTCGAGGCTTCCATGCCGAGCAGCTGGGCGCAATGCTGGCGATAGACGAAATGGCCCTGCGTGCAGACCCAGAGGTCGGCGGTGCCGTCGGACGAGACGCTCGCCACGCAGGCGTGCGGCTCGATATAGCCCTGGTGCGTCTGCTCGGTCTTGAACGAGCGCTCGACGATAAAATCGGCGTGCCCGAAACCCTGATGGGTATCGCCGTGGCCAAACTGGCTACGCTTGGTGACGTTGGACGGCTTTACCGGCTTTTCCTCGAGGCCTTCGGTGAAGATCGTGTCGTTGATCAGGGGTGCCGAGTGCTTCGCCGCCTCGTCGACATCGGTGACATGCGGCAGGACCTCGTATTCGACCTCGATGAGTTTCAGCGCCTGCCTGGCCGTGCGGGCGTCGACGGCGGCGACCGCGGCCACCGCGTGGCCGTCGTAGAGCGCCTTCTTGCGCGCCATGCAGTTGTCGAGGATGTCGTACATGGCGGAATCGCCATCGGTGAGGTCGGGCAGGTCGGCCGCGGTGATCACCGCCTTCACGCCCGGAAGCTTCTCAGCCTTCGAGGTGTCGATCTTCTGGATCTTTGCGTGTGCGTGGGGGCTGCGCAGGATGCGTCCGACCAGCTGGCCGGCCATGTTGAAGTCCGCGCCGTAGCGCGCGCGGCCCGTCACCTTGTCGACGCCGTCAGGGCGGATGGGCCGGGTGCCGACCGATGTGAAATTGCGAGTGGAGTAACGCGGATCGAAATTCATCGTCATGCTCCCTTCATCACGCTGGCGGCATCCTGGACGGCACGCACGATCTTGTCATAGCCGGTGCAGCGGCAGAGATTGCCGGCCAGGCCGAAGCGGATTTCCTCCTCGGTCGGATCGGGGTTCTTGGCCAGCAGGTCCTTCGCCGCGATCAGGAAGCCGGGCGTGCAGATGCCGCATTGAAGTGCCGCGTGCTCGAGGAATTTCTGCTGCAGCGGATGCAGGCTGTCGCCATGCGCCATGCCCTCGATGGTCTCGACGCGCCGGCCCTCAGCCTCCGCGCCGAGCACCAGGCACGAGCACACCAGCCGGTTGTCGAGAATGATGCTGCAGGCGCCGCAATCGCCGGTGCCGCAGCCTTCCTTGGCGCCCGTCAGCCCCAGGCGATCGCGCAGGACGTCGAGCAGCGTCTCGTCCGGCTGGCAAAGATATTCGACGCTGTCGCCGTTGATTGTCGTTGAGACTGCTATACCAGCCATCATTTGCCTCCTGCACGTGCATAGGCGGTCGTGGCGGCCCGCTTGGCCAGCACGCCCGCAACCTTCCTTCTGAATTCGACGGTGCCCCGCTTGTCGTCGATCGGACGGCAAGCTCCCGAGCAGACCTTGGCGAGCCGCTCAAGCGTGGCTTCGTCCAGCTTGGAGCCGATGAGGACCTCGGCGGCCTCTTCGACCAGAAGCACCGTCGCCGCCACGGCGCCCAGCGCCACGCGGGCCGCTTTGACGACGCCTTGCTCATCGAGCGTCAAATTCACCCCGGCGCTGACCACCGCGATATCCATCTCCGTGCGTGGAATGAAACGCAAATAGGCATCGCCCGAACGCGGCGGGCGCCTGTCGAGCAGGATCGCCTCGATGATCTCGCCTTTGGCCAGCGACGTCTTGCCCGGCCCGGTCGGCACGCTCTCCACCGCAATGGTGCGCCTGCCTCCCGGCCCGACAACCAATGCCCTGGCACCGGCAGCCACCAGCGCCGGCACGCTGTCGGCCGCCGGCGAGGCGTTGCAGAGATTGCCTGATATGGTGCAGCGCCCCTGCACCTGCTTCGAGCCGATCAGCTTGGCCGCTTCGACAACGCCTGGCCACGCCTTCTTCAGGGCATCGCTTTCTCCCAGCACGGCGCAGGGAACGGCAGCACCTATGCTGAAGCCTTCCGCGGTTTCCTTGATCTCGCCGAGCCCGTCGATGCCCTTGATGTCAACGATCAGGTCGGGTTCGATAAAGCCGCCTTTCATCCTCACCAGCAGGTCGCTGCCTCCGGCGAGTATGGCGGCCGTGCCGGTTGAGCCGGCCAGCAGGCCAGCGGCATCTTCGATTGAAAGCGGACGTATGTAGCGCATCGTCTCCCCTTGAGTATCGCAATCTCATCGGCCGTTATAAAGGGTCTCCCCGTAATGGCCATCCTCTTCCTCAGTCCTGGCGATTGGGCCAGGCGCCGTAAAATCCAGTCCCAACCGAACTGAATTGGCGCCCTGTGAGGCGCACCCTGCCAGCGCCGCCAGCCAGGATGCCAGGAGTTGACGGGCCGGCGGACAACCGGTGCCGTTCATTCAATGCCCGAAGGCGAGCGGCGGCGCCAAGCGATCCCGGCGTAGCCAGCGCGCCAGCAACAAGGCCGCCACCACGGCGAGCCCGGTCGACAGGCCGATCCAGATGCCGACGCCATTGAAGCCGAAATGGAAGGCGAGCAGCACACCGAGCGGCAGGCCGACGCCCCAATAGCCGATCGCGGCGTAGATCATCGGCACCTTGGTGTCGTGCAGGCCGCGCAGCATGCCGGCGGCAACCGCTTGCGCGCCGTCGAAAACCTGGAACAGCGCGGCGAAGGCCAGGAACGAAACGGCAAGCGCGATCACCCTTGCATTGGCCGGGTTGGCGAGATCGATGAAGGCGCTGATCAATGGGTGCGGCCACAGGATCATCACCAGCCCCATCAGTGCCATGAACGAGACGCCGATGACAAAGGCCGTCCAGCCGGCGCGGGAAACACCTTCCGGATTGCCGGCGCCATGCGCAAGGCCGACGCGTACCGTTACCGCCTGGTTGAGGCCGAGCGGCACCATGAAGCTGATCGAGGCGATCTGGATGGCGATCGCATGCGCGGCCAGCGAATCCGCGTCGATCAGGCCCATCAGCAGCGCCGCCGCGTTGAAGATCGTCACCTCGAAGGCAAGGATGCCGGCGATCGGCAGGCCGAGCCGCAACAGCCCCTTGAAGCGCGGCCAGTCGGACCGCCAGAAGCGCCCGAACAGACGATAGCGCCGGAATTTCTTCTCCAGCATCACCACAACGGCCATGCCGGCGAACATCAGCGTGCTCGACAGTGACGTGGCAAGGCCCGAGCCGGCGATGCCCATCGAAGGCACGCCGAGATTGCCGAACATGAACAGCCAGTTGAAGAAGGCATTGCAGGCGACGGCGACGAAGACGATGACCAGCGCCCAGCCCGGCCGCTCCAGCGCCGAGATGAACGAACGCAGTACGATGTAGCCGTAGAACGGCAGCACCGCCCATTCCAGCCAGCGCAGATAGATGCCGGCCTGGTGCGCCAGCACGGGTTCCTGGCCCATGGCCAGCAGCAGGCTCTCGCCATGCCAGAGGAACATCCAGATCGGGATTGAGATCAGGATCGCCAGCCACAGGCCCTGGCGCACGGTGCGACGCAGGTCGCGCACCGAATAGCGGCGGCGGCCAAGCTCGGTCGCCATCATCGGCGACGTCGCCAGCATCAGGCCGAGGCCGAAGATCAGCGGCATGAAATAGAGATTGGCGCCAAGCGCGCCGCTGGCCAGCGTATCCGGCCCCAGCCGACCCATCATCATGACGTCGGTCGCTGTCATCGCGGTCTGGCCGAGATTGGTCAGCACCATGGGCCAGGCGAGCGCCAGCGTCGCCCGGATTTCCTGACGCCAAAGATTTTCCGGCGCGCGAGCGCCGGCTTCGATCGCAGACATTATTCCGCTCTTTCCGATTTGCGGCACGTCGGCACAGAGCCGGAAGCCGCATTGCAAACGGCAGAACCTTCGGTTCCGCAGCGTTTGCGTCAGCTTTTGGACGAAACGCGACATGAAGGCAAGGGAGGAGGACGGGAACAGATTGAGCCAGAGGGGCCGCTCAGGGTACGGAGGGCTCGCAACAGGAGGTCATTTCACTTGCAGACGGTGGACTGCTACGGATTGCATGGAGACGTGCCACCATAGATTCCGGTTTGCAGGAGGCAGGATGCAGTTCAAGCGCAGAAGGAACCCGGTCGCCACACTTCGGACGGCGCCGGCCTTCGAACATATCGTCACCGAGGCGAGCGACAGTTTTCTGTGGCGGCTCGACGATTATCCGTGGGAGCGCAACGTCTGGAATTTCCATCCGGAGTACGAAATCCACCTGCTGCGAAAATCCTCGGGCGTGGTTTTGGTCGGCGATCACATCGGCGAGTTCGGCCCGGGCTATCTGACGATCGTCGGTGGCGGGCTGCCGCATGACTGGGTGACGGCGGTGCAGCCGGGCGAGCTGATCGAAGGCCGTGACATCGTTCTGCAATTCGACGCCGAGAGGTTGCGTGGGTCGGCAGGCCTGCTGCCCGAATTGCGCGAGCTGGAACCGTTCCTGGAACGTTCTCTGCGTGGCATGGTCTTTCATGGCCACACCGCGCTGGAAGGCGCCGAGCTGATGGAGCGGATGGGCGAGGTTAGCGGGCTAACCAGGTTCTGTCTTTTCCTGCGCCTCGTGGATATTCTCGCCAGGACCGACGAATACGAATTGTTGTCTTCGCCGGATTTCTCGCCGGTCCTCGACGCAGCCTCCCTGGACATCGTCCAACGCACGCTGACCTACCTGTTCCAGCATTTCGCCGAGGATCTGAAGCTTCCGGAAGTGGCGGAACTGGCGGGAATGACCGAGAGCACATTCTCGCGTTTCTTCCAGAAGAATACCGGCAACAGCTTCAGCGACCACCTCGCCAAGCTCAGGCTCTGGCAGGCATGCAAGCTCTTGGCGGATACTGATATTCCGATCACCGACATCTGTTTTCAGGTCGGCTATATGAACATCTCGAACTTCAATCGCGCCTTCATGCGCAAGCATCGGATGACCCCGTCGTCCTATCGCCGGCTGTCTCGGCAACGGCTGACATTGCGAGCATAAGCGCATCCTAAAAATCACGTCCTGGAATTCGATCGATACTCGTGTGACAAGCTCCGCAAGTGGATGCCGGTTTTTGCGCCGCACAATGCATAAAAGTACAGGTCTGCTGCAACGAGGCCCCTAGCTTGGCCCGCCGCAACTCCGCATCTTGACGATGGGTGGCATGTCAATCGGGCGATGGTGAGGATCGCGTAGCCCGAGGACGTCTGCTTCCTGCGAAGTGTTCCTGGAGGAGAAAAGACCATGAAACCAATTCGGCTCGCTGCCAGCCTTGGCGCAGCTTTTATGCTTTCCATTGCCGTTTCCACCATTGCGTCGGCGCAGGCGCCGGTCTGTTCCGCGCCGGTCAAGGTGCTGGCGCAGCCGCGTGACGGCCTGACGCTTCTGGAGGACTCCAAGGACGAGTTCCAGAAGCTCGCCGGGGCGAGCTTCCAGATCGACTATCTGAACGAGAACGACCGCCGGGCGAAATCGCGCGCCGATGCATCCACCGTCGGCAACTACAATGTCTACTATGTCGACGAAGCCAACGTCGCGTTGTTCGCGTCGTCGAAATGGATCGTGCCGCTGACCGACTACTATCCGGCGGACTACGACTATGCCGACTTCGATCCGGGCCGCCAAAAGGTCGCCACCTATGACGGCAAGGTCTGGTTCGCGCCGCTGACCGGCGGCGGCGATTTGATGGTCTACCGCAAGGATGTCCTGGAGGCCGCGGGCATCCAGCCGCCGAAGACGCTGGACGAGCTGATCGCCGACGTGCCGAAGCTGACCGATCCGGACAAGGGCATGTACGGCATTGCGCTGCGCGGCGCCCGTGGCTCAGGCGCCAATGTCTGGCGCTGGATGCCCTTCTTCAAGGCCTATGGCGGGCAATGGTTCGACGGCGACAAGCCCGCCTTCAATTCGGACGCCGCCGTCAAGGCGACCGAAACCTATCTGAAGCTGTTCAAGGATTCGGCACCTGGCACGCAGACCGGCAGCTGGGATGAATCGACCGGCGCGTTCCTGTCGGGCCAGGTGGCGATCCTCGTCGAATCGACGCCGCTGTCGGGTATGTCGGTCGATCCGAAGACCTCGCAAGTGGTCGGCAAGATCGGCTTCCTGCCACCGCCGGCGCCGCTCACCGGCGGCGGTTACGGCCATGGTCTCGCCATCGCGGCAAAAGCCAATGCCGACGATGCGTCGAAGAAATGCGCCGGCCTGTTCGTCGCCTGGGCGACATCGAAGGAAAACGAGAAGCGGCGGCTCGACGCCCATCAGTTCGGTGAGCTGAACCGCACCAGCATCCTGTCCAGCAAGGAATTCGCCGATATCTACGGCGCCGATCTCGGCCAGGCGCTGGCCGAGACAGGCAAGGTCACGGCGGTCAACTTCTGGCAAGACCCGCGCTGGCCGGATCTCGGCGACCGCTGGGGCATCATCCTCGAAGAACTGGTCACCGGTACCCGCACCGACGTCAAGGGCGGCCTCAACGAGCTTGAAGCCTATGCCAACGATCTGGTGAAGAAATAAGCCATCCTCCCCCTGCGGCGCACGGTCCACGGCATTCGGTGGAATGCCGGGACCTGTGCGTCGCAGGCCCTTCCAACATGGCCGCTCGAGCAAGACTTCGCGCGAAAAAAGTCCAGCCATGTTCAATTGCTCGAGACGCAAGCCAGGATAGACAGATGCCTCGACGTTCCTCCTTGCCAATCACCTTTGTCGTGCCGACGCTCGCCATCCTGCTTGTCCTGTCGATGGTGCCGACGCTCTACGCGATCGTCATCGCCCTCCAGAACCGGGAGCTCAGCTCGGCAAACTATTCCTATGTCTGGTTCTCGAATTTCTACGACCTGTTCTTCGACCGGCGCTTTCTGAATGCCGTCTGGGTGTCGGTGAAATGGGAGATCGTCACCGTCGTCGCGACCATGGCCGTGGCGATCGGGCTGGGCGTGCTGATGTTCGAGGTCGCGTCGCCGCGCCTGCGCAATTTCTACTGCCTGCTGTTCATCATCCCGGTGCTGCTGCCGCGTGTCTCGGCGGCCTTCGTCTGGAAGTTCGCCTACCATCCGCTCTATGGCATCGCCACCTACCCCTACCGGCTGTTGACCGGCGGCCTGATCTTCGACCCGCTGTCCAAGCCGTCGACGGCGTTGTTCGCGGTCGCGTCGGTCGATGTCTGGCAATGGGGCCTGTTCTTCGCCGTCATCGTGTTGAAGCTGCTGGAAACGCTGCCGCCGCAGCCGATCGAGGCGGCTCGGCTCGATCATGCCAGGCGCTGGCAGATCCACGCCTATGTGACCTTGCCGATGCTGAAGGCGCCGCTGATCAGCCTGATGTTCGTCAAGATGATCGAATCGCTGCGCTCCTTCGACCTGATCTACGTGATGACCCGCGGCGGGCCTGGCGTGGCGACCGAGACGCTCGATATGTACGCGTTTTCGCAAGGCTTCATCGAGTCTGGCAAGGTGTCCTACGCCTCGGCCATGGCCGTGCTGATGATGATCGCCACCGTCATCACCTTCACCATGCTGTGGAAGCGGGTGCAGGCATGAGACCATATCGTATGAGACCGGGCCGCCTGATCGGCAAGACAGTGCTGGCATTCGCCGGTTTCGTGGCGGTGTTTCCGCTGCTGTGGACGGCGCTGAATTCGCTGAAGAACAACGTCGACATCATCACCCGCGTTCCGCGCCTGGTGTTCACGCCGACACTTGCCAACATCAACTATATCATCGGCCGCGACAGCGTCATGACCGGCCTCTACAATTCGGTCGTAGCCTGTGGCGTCGCGGTGCTGATCGGTGTGGTGCTCGGCCTGCCGGCCGCCTATGCGGTGGCGCGCTACCCGAACCGCTGGGCCGGCGACATCCAGTTCTTCGTTTTGTCGCTTCGCTTCCTGCCGCCGGTGGCGGTCGCCATCCCGCTGATGGTGATCTGGCTGCAACTCGGGCTCTACGACACGCTCGCCGCGCTGATCGTCACCTATTCGTTGCTCACCATCTCGGTGATCATGTGGCTCGCCATTCCCGCCTTCCAGGCCGTGCCGAAGGAAGTCGAGGAGGCCGCCTTCGTCGACGGCTACGGCGCCTATTCGGTGTTCTGGCGGATCGCGCTGCCGGTCGCGGCGCGTTCGCTGATCGGCGCGGTCGCTTTCAGCTTCGTGCTGGTCTGGAACGAGTTCCTGATCGCGCTGATGCTGTCGAGTTCCAACGCCAAGACCTTGCCGATTGTCGCCTCGGAACTGTCCCAGCAAGGCATGAACGTGCCGTGGGGCATCCTGAACGCCTCGGTCGTGCTTTTGTCGCTGCCGCCGCTTTTGTTTCTCGGCGTGCTCAGCGGCTTCCTGAATTCCGTTTTCCGGCAAAAAAAGACTTGAAGCGAGGACGACACGATGCGGGCATTGGTGCTTGAGAAAAAGGGCGAGCTGGCCTTGCGCGAGATCGCGTTGCCGCTCGATGTCGGGCCGGACGACGTCAGGATCGCCATCCATACGGTCGGCGTCTGCGGCAGCGACGTGCATTATTACACCCATGGCGCCATCGGCAGTTACGTCGTGCGCGCGCCGATGGTGCTCGGCCACGAAGCGTCCGGAACGATCATCGAAATCGGCGCCAATGTCAGGACGCTGAAGGTCGGCGATCGCGTCTGCATGGAGCCGGGCGTGCCGAACCTGTCGTCGCGGGCAACCAAGCTCGGCATCTACAATGTCGACCCGGACGTTACCTTCTGGGCGACGCCGCCGGTGCATGGGATTCTCGCGCCGCAAGCCGTGCATCCGGCCGCGTTCACCTACAAGCTGCCCGACAATGTCTCCTTCGCCGAAGGCGCGATGGTCGAACCGTTCGCGATCGGCATGCAGGCGGCTGCACGCGCGCGCATCGTTCCGGGCGACGTGGCGGTAGTCGTCGGCTGCGGCCCGATCGGCATCATGATCGCGCTGGCCGCCCTTGCCGGCGGTTGCTCGAAAGTGCTGATTTCCGACTTCTCCGCCCCCAAGCTCAAGATTGCTGGCCGGTATCCGGGCATCGTCCCGGTCAACATCGGCGAGCGGTCGCTGACCGAGGCGGTAGCAGCGGCGACCGACAATTGGGGGGCGGACATCGTGTTCGAGGCCAGCGGCAGCCCGAAGGCGTTCGCTAATCTGTTCGATGTCGTGCGCCCCGGCGGCGCGGTGGTCCTCGTCGGGTTGCCGGTAGAGCCGGTGGCGCTCAACGTGCCGGCGGCAATATCGAAGGAAGTGCGCATCGAGACGGTGTTCCGCTATGCCAATATCTTCGACCGCGCCTTGCAGCTCATCGCCTCCGGCAAGGTCGACCTCAATCCGCTGATCACCGGCACCTATGCCTTCGACGACAGCATCGAGGCGTTCGAGCGGGCGGCCGCCGGCAACCCGGAGGACGTCAAATTGCAGATATTGATTTCGAGCGAGAAGGCCTGACGACCATGTCCGCGATCGTCTGTTCCCATGTCGATAAATCCTATGGCGCCACGACCGTCATCCGCGACTTGAACCTTGCCATCGAGGATCACGAGTTCGTCGTTTTTCTCGGCCCGTCGGGCTGCGGCAAGTCCACCTTACTGCGGATGCTGGCCGGGTTGGAGGACATCAGCGGCGGCAAGGTGTCGATCGGCGGCAAGGTGGTCAACGATCTCGACCCGGGCGACCGCGGCATTGCCATGGTGTTCCAGAACTATGCGCTCTACCCGCATATGACGATCTTCGACAACATCGCCTTCGGCCTGAAGCGCCAGAAAGTGGCGAAGGCCGAGATACAGCAGCGCGTCGAGGCGGTGTCGAAGACGCTGGGCCTCGATCCCTATCTCGGCCGCAAGCCGGCCGAACTGTCCGGCGGCCAGCAGCAGCGCGTGGCGATCGCGCGGGCCATGATCAAGACGCCGAAGGTCTTCCTGTTCGACGAACCCTTGTCCAATCTCGACGCCAAGCTGCGCAACCACATGCGCGTCGAGATCGCGAGGCTGCACCAGTCGCTGAACACGACCACCGTCTACGTCACCCACGACCAGCTGGAGGCAATGACGCTCGCCGACCGCATCGTGCTGCTGCGGGACGGCAGGATCGAGCAGATCGGCTCGCCGGCGGAAATCTACGAGCGGCCAGGCAATCTGTTCGTCGCCGGGTTCATTGGGACGCCGAACATGAATTTCATCGACGTCACGGTAGCCCGAAAAGGAGACGGCTGGATGCTGACCAGTGGCGGAACCATCTTCACCATCGACGGCTCACGCTTCAAGCTTCAGCATGGCGAGGGCGCTGTGCTTGGTATCAGACCTCCGGACCTGAAGACCGCGAGCCGCGATGCCGGCCCGAACGTTCTCGAAGGCACGGCCGATCTCATCGAGTTCCATGGCAACGATGCGCTGGTGACTTTCGGGCTGGGCGGCAAGGAAATCAGCGCGCTGGTCCCCAGTCGCGCGTGCCCCGTCGTTCGCAGCGATGTTCGTTATACATTCGAGGAAGAGAGCCTGCATCTGTTCGACGCCAAGTCCGGAGTGTCCTTGCTGAGACAGTAGGAATTCGCCTCGTCACTCCTCCTCAGATGTTTGCGCTGCCCCTCACCTGCCTGCCCGTCCTCCGCAGCAGCTGCGCTGCAGCTGCGGAGGGTGGACCGGCATCCTCTCCCCGTACAGTGACGGGGCGAGGGGTGCTGTCATGAATGATTTCGCCAATCACCAACGTCGCAAAGAGAGCAGCGACGTTGCGGCCTGCTACTTTCTCCCCGTCATTATACGGGGAGAAATGCCCGGCAGGGCAATGAGGGGCGGCGGCGGCGCTGACAATTGGCGGCCTCCGCCCCAGTCGCAAAACTATCCCTACCGGATCGCGTCGAGCGCCTGGCGCTGCCTGTGCATCTCCAGAAACACGCGATAATCGCGGTCGAAGCGTCCGGCTGATGCCGGGTTCGACGCGCGCGTCCTGCCGCCTTGCTGCATGGCGAGACAGGCGGCGTTGAGATCGGGGAAGAGCCCGGCCGCCGTGGCGGCGACCATGCCGGTGCCGAGCAGCACCGCTTCGTCGGCCAGCGGCTCGATCACCGTGCAGCCGGTGGCATCGGCATAGAGCTCCATCAGCAGCGGGTTCTTGGTGTGGCCGCCGGTGACATGCAGCGTGTCGATGAGGTAGCCGTTCTCGTTCAGCGCCTCCAGCACGTGGCGCACGCCGAGCGCGATGCCGACGGCGGTGCGCCAGTAGAGCTTGCACAGGCTGTCGAAGGAGGAATCCAGCGTCAGTCCGCTGACCACGCCGACGGCATGCGGATCGGCGAGCGGCGAGCGGTTGCCGTGAAAATCCGGCAGCACGTGGAGCCTTGCGGCAAGGTTCTCGCCCTCTGTGGCGCGCAGTTCGGCGACGCGCCTGGCGATCTTGGCATGCATGGCGGCATCCGGCTCGCCGCCGGCGCCGTGCCAGCGGATAATGTGGTCGAGCAAGGCGCCGGTGGCCGACTGGCCGCCTTCCGACAGCCACAGCTTCGGCAGTGCCGCGCCGTAATATGGCCCCCAGACGCCGGCAAAAGGCTGCGGGTCGGGCGACATCGCCATGACGCAGCTCGACGTGCCGGCGATCAGCGCCAGATGGCGGCCGATATTCTGCTCGTCGCCGGCAAAGCCGCCCAGCACGCCGAGGGCCCCGGCATAGGCGTCGATGACGCCGGCGCCGACCCGGCATTTCTCCGTCAGGCCAAGCTCGACTGCTGCTTGGGCCGTCAACTGACCGATATCGCTGCCGACCGGACTGGCCCTTTCAGGCAGATTGCCATGTTCGAAGAGATCGCCGAGGCCGACGATGTCGAAGAAATCAAGTCGCCATGCGGCCTTCTCATGCGCCAGATAGGTCCATTTGGCGGTCAGCGTGCATTGCGAACGGGCCAGCGAGCCGGTCGCTTGCCAGGTAAGGAAATCGGTGAGGTCGAATAGAGTGCCGGCCTGAGCCCACGTCTCCGGGAGGTTGCGCTTCAGCCACATCAGCTTCGGCGTCGCCATCTCCGGCGACATCACGCCGCCGATATAATCGAGCACGGCGTGGCCGCTCGCCGTGCATTCGTCGGCCTCGGCGATGGCGCGATGGTCGAGCCAGACGATGGTGTCCCAGCGCTTTTCGCCGGTCACCGAAACGCTGAGCTGGCCGCCTTGCCGGTCACGCACCACCAGCGAGCAGGTGGCATCGAAGGAGATGCCGACGACATCTTCGGCGGCGACACCGGCCTTTTCGCGCGCGGCGCGCACGGCAATGCAGACGGCGGACCAGATGTCGCGCGAATCATGCTCGGCATGATCGGCCTTCGGCTGATGCATCGCGATCGGATGCTCGGCGCGGCCGAGCAAGCTGCCTTTGGTGTCGAGAATGCCCGCGCGGGCGCTCCCGGTGCCGACATCGACCGCGCAAACGAACTGCTGTTTCGTCAAGATGTTCTTGCTCTCGCTCCCAGGCCTGCAATCAGATCGGGCAATTGCAGCATGTCAGCGAATATAAAGTCCGGTTCACTCGACGCAAGCCGCGCTTTCAATGCCGGATTGCCGGCATGCGTGCCGCCGGTGAAGGCAAAGACGCGCATATCCGCCGCACGCGCCGCGGCGACGCCGGCGGGGCTGTCCTCGATGACGAGACATTTGCGCGGATGCGCCCGCATGGCGGCGGCGGCATGGAGGAAAAGGTCGGGCGCCGGTTTGCCGCGCGGCACCATGGCGGCGCTGAACAGATGCGGCTCCATCAGCCCAAGCAGCCCGGTGACGTCGAGCGCATAGCGGATGCGTTCCAGCGTGCCCGAGGAGGCAACGCAGAACGGCAGGCCGAGCTTCGGCAACATCTGCTTGACGCCGGGTATCGGCTTCAGCTCCTCACGGAACTTTCGCATGAGATCGACCCGCATCGCGGTGAGATGCTGATCGCTGATCTCAAGGCCGAAGTCGCGGGCGAGGATCTCGCGCACGCTTTTCATGCTCTTGCCGAGGAAATGTTCGTAGGCGGCATCCTCGCCGACGCTGCCGCCAGCGAGTTCGATCATGCCCAGCAGCGCCGAGACCGACAGCGCCTCGCTGTCGACCAGCACGCCGTCACAGTCGAAGATGACCAGGTCAGGCGCCATAATATCGAATGCGCTCAGAGCTGGCCGGCGAGATAGCGCGTCAGCGTGGCGCGCGTGCCATTTGCCCATAGCACATTGAGCGCGTGAGCGAAGGCCTCGACAAACGCCGTGGCACGGCCGACGTCGCCATAGGTATCCTCCATGGCAAGCCAGGCGGCGGGCGCGTCTTTTGCCGCCTTCGCCGTCGCCTGCAGCCGGTCCCAGCTCGGGTCGTTGGGCTCAATGGCGGCGCCGCTGTCCGTCGTGCCGTAGCAGTATCGGCACCAAAGGGCCGATTCCAGCGCCAGTCCGGCGACACCTTTTCCCGCTTTCAGCCGGTCGGCGATGGTCGGGATGATGAATTTCGGCTGGCGGTTGGAGCCGTCGAGGCAGAGCCGGCGCACCGTGTCGCCGATCTTGGGATTGGAAAAGCGGCTTTCGATGAGCTGATAATACTCCTCCAGAACGGTGTCCGGAACCGGCGGCACGGTCGGGATGATTTCTTCCCGTTCGAGTTTTGCCAGAAAGCCGGCGACCAATGGCTCCTGCATCGCCTCATGGACGAAATGGATATCCATCAACCCGGCTGGATAGGCGATGGTGGCGTGGCCGCCATTGAGGATGCGGATCTTCATCAACTCGTACGGCGCAACGTCTTTGACGAACTGCACGCCGACCTTTTCCAGCGGCGGGCGACCGTCGGTGAAATGGTCCTCCAGCACCCATTGCCGGAACGGCTCGCAGAACACCGGCCAGTTGTCTTCGACGCCAAAGTCTTTGGCCAGGATGCCGCGCTCGCGATCTGACGTGGCGGGCGTAATGCGATCGACCATGCCGTTCGGAAAGGCGACATGATCCCCGACCCAGCTTGCCAGATCCTCGTCGATCAGACGGGCAAGGCCGATGACGCCGTCGGAGGTGACATGGCCGTTGTGGGGGATGTTGTCGCAGGACATCACGGTGAACGGCACTGTGCCCTCGTCGCGGCGGCGCACCAGTCCGGCGAGGATGATGCCGAACACCGTCTTCGGTGTCGCGCCTGCTTGCGCGTCGGCGACGATGTCGGGGTGGGTAGGGTTGAAGACGCCGGAGGCCGGGTCGATGAAATAGCCGCCTTCGGTGATGGTCAGCGACACGATCTTGATCGCCGGGTCGGCAAGCCGCTCGACGATGCCGGCGGCATCCCCCGGCGTCAGGAAGTCGATCATGGAGCCGGTGACGCGGGCGCTCATATGGCCGCTATCCTGCTCGACCACGGTAGTCAGCCAGTCCTGCTCCTCCAGTCTGGCGCGGCCGGCCTTCTCGCCCTCGAACACGCCGGCGCCGACCAGCGCCCAATCATGGCCGATGCCCGAATTGAACAGGTCGTCGAGATAGACCGCCTGGTGCGAGCGATGGAAATTGCCGACGCCGAAATGAACGATGCCGGCCCTCAATTTGGAGCGGTCGTATTTCGGACCGGCGACGTTGGCGGGCAGGTTCGCGAGATTGGAAGAAGAGAGTTTCACAGTCATGTTTTTCGACCCTTTTTGGCCAGGCTACGGCCTTCGTCATTCCCGCTCTCCCCGTCCTTCGCGGGAAGAGGATAAGATGAGGGGCGGCGCTTCCCTTCCGAGGTCGATGCCGCCCACCATCTGCGTGCTGGCCTCTTCTCCCGTGGAGGTACGGGAAGAAGAGGCCGCCCCGCCCTCAACTCATCCACTGGCCGCCGTCGACATTGTAGGTCTGGGCGACGATGTATTCGGCGTCGGCGCTGGCGAGGAACACCGCCATGCCGGCAAGGTCCTGGGCCGTGCCCATACGGCCATAGGGAACCGCCTCGCCAACCAGCTTCTTCTTCTCGCCTTTCGGCCGGTTTTCATATTTGGCGAACAGCGCATCGACATGATCCCAATGCTCGCCGTCGACGACACCCGGCGCGATGGCATTGACGTTGATGCGATGCTTGATCAGGTCGAGCCCCGCCGACTGGGTCAGCGAGATGACGGCGGCCTTGGTCGCGCAGTAGACGCCGACCAGCGCTTCACCACGTCGTCCGGCCTGGCTCGCCATGTTGATGATCCTGCCGCCCTTGCCCCGCGCGATCATCGAGCGCGCGGCCGCCTGGAGCATAAACAGCGTTCCGGCGACGTTGACGGAGAACAGCTTTTCATAGCTCGCCCTCGATATCTCGACGATCGGCGCGAGATCGAACAAAGCGGCATTGTTGATCAGGATGTCGAGGCCGCCGGTCCTGGTCTCCACCGCTCCTACCGCTGCGTCGATGGAGGCCTGGTCGGTGACGTCGAGCTTTACGGCATAGGTCTTGCCGCCGATCTCGCCAGCCGCCTTCTCGGCAGCTTCAAGGTTGATGTCGGCAATCGCCACCGTAGCGCCTTCGCGCGCATAGGCTTCGGCGAAAGCCTTGCCGATGCCGCGCGCCGAACCCGTGATCAGCGCAGATTTGCCGGCCAGTCGCATGCTCACATCGCCTTCCCGTCGGCGCCGAAGCGATGCAGCTTGGTCTTGTCTGGGGTCAGGTAGATGGTGTCGCCATGGCGCACCGCGAGTTCGCCGTCGGCGCGCACCGTCAGCGGACCGACGCCATCGGCCTGGACGTGCAGGAACGTGTCGGAGCCGAGATGCTCGGCAACGCCGACCGTTGCCTTCCAATCGCCTGCCGTCGTCGAAATCTGCATATGCTCGGGACGGATGCCGATCGTCTTGGCACCATTTTTGGCGGCCGGCGCGCCTTCGATCAGGTTCATCTTCGGCGACCCGATAAAGCCGGCGACGAACAGGTTGCGCGGCGTCTTGTAGAGCTCCATCGGCGAGCCGACCTGCTCGATATTGCCGGCGTTCAGCACGACGATCTTGTCGGCCATGGTCATGGCTTCGACCTGGTCGTGGGTGACGTAGATCATCGTCGTCTTGAGCTGATGATGCAGTTCGCTGATCTCCAGCCGCATGGTGCCGCGCAGCGCGGCGTCGAGGTTGGACAACGGCTCGTCGAACAGGAAGGCCGATGGCTGGCGCACGATGGCGCGGCCGATGGCCACGCGCTGGCGCTGGCCGCCGGAGAGTTGGCCGGGCCGGCGCTCGAGATAGTTGGTCAGGTTAAGCACGCGTGCCGCGTCCTTCACCTTCCTGTCTATGGTCGCCGGATCCTCGCCGGCCATCTTCAGCGGGAAGGCGATGTTCTTGGCCACCGTCATGTGCGGATAGAGCGCGTAGGACTGGAACACCATGGCCAGCTTCCGCTTGGCCGGCGCCTCGCCGGTCACGTCACGGCCGTCGATGTTGATGGTGCCGCCGCTTGTGTCCTCCAGCCCGGCGATCAGCCGCAACAGCGTTGACTTGCCGCAACCCGACGGGCCGACGAAGACGACGAACTCGCCATTCTCGATCACCAGGTCGAGGCCGGGGATGATGGACGTCGATCCGAAGGATTTGGAGACGTTCTTGAGCGTGATGTTTCCCATGATTTCCTCCCCGAGGGCTATTGTCCGGCGTCTGTCGCTTGTGGCGGTATTACTTCACGGCACCAAATGTCAGGCCGCGCACCAGCTGCTTCTGGCTAAACCACCCCATGATCAGGATCGGCGCGATGGCCAACGTCGAGGCGGCCGAAAGCTTGGCCCAGAACAGGCCTTGCGGGCTGGAGAAGGAGCTGATGAAGGCCGTCAGCGGCGCTGCTTCCGTGGTGGTCAGCCGGATTGTCCAGAACGCCTCGTTCCAGGCCAGGATGATGTTCAGGAGCATGGTCGAGGCGATACCCGGCACGGCCATGGGCGTCAGCACATAGACGATCTCGTTCCACAGCGAGGCGCCGTCCATGCGTGCCGCTTCCAGGATCTCGCCCGGGATTTCGCGAAAATAAGTGTAGAGCATCCACACCACGATCGGCAGGTTGATCAGCATCAGCATGATCATCAGGCCGATGCGGCTGTCGAGCAGGCCGGTGTCGCGGAAGATAAGATAGATCGGGAACAGCACGGCGACCGCCGGCATCATCTTGGTGGACAGCATCCACATTAGTATGTCCTTGGTCCGCTTGGTCGGCGAGAAGGCCATCGACCATGCCGCCGGGATGGCGACCAGCAAGGCAATGATGGTCGAGCCGACCGAGAGCAGCACCGAGTTGAAGAAGAACTTGAAATAGCCGTTCTGCGCCTGGACCTCGGAATAGCTCTCGAACGTCCCGGACGGGATCAGGTTGAAGCCCTGGATCGCCTCCTGCTCCGATTTGAACGACGTGACGATCGTATAGAGGATCGGGAAGAAGATCAGCAGGGCGACGATCCAGGCGGCCGCGGTCGCGATCGTCTTGTGCCGGGTGGTGACTGCACGTGCCATGTTGTCCTCCCTTATCTGTCCAGGTTCTTGCCGACGGCGCGCATGGCGAAGAAGGCGACGATGTTGGCGAGAATGACGGCGATCACACCGCCCGCGGATGCCTGGCCGATTTTGAACTCCAGCAACGCCTTCTGGTAGACGAGGAAGGGCAGGTTGGTGGAAGCGTATCCCGGACCGCCATTGGTGGTGACGAGGATCTCGGCATAGACGGAAAGCAGGAAAATCGTCTGGATCAGGATGACGACGGTGATGGCGCGCGACATGTGCGGCAGTGTCAGATAGATGAAGCGGCTGACGAAGCCGGCGCCGTCCATCTCGGCGGCTTCCTTCTGCTCGCCGTCGAGCGATTGCAGCGCGGTGAGCAGGATCAATGTCGCGAAAGGCAGCCACTGCCAGGCGACGATGATGATGATCGCCAGCATCGGGTGTTGCCCGAACCAGTCGATCGGCTGCACGCCGAAGAAGCGGGCGATATCGGCGAACACCCCGTATTGCGGGTGCATGATCATGTTCTTCCAGACCAATGCGGCCACCGGCGGCATGACGAAGAACGGCGATATGACGAGGATGCGGACGATCCCTTGTCCCCACATCGGCTGATCGATCAGCAGCGCCAGCAGGATGCCGCCGATCACCGTGATCAACAGCACGCTGACCACCAGCGTGAGGGTGTTGAGGATCGACTGAAGGAAAGCCGGATTGGAATAGAACAGCGAATAATTGGAGAAGCCGACGAACCCGTCGCGGATCGGGTTGAGCGGATTGTACTGCAGAAAGGAAAACCACAGGGTGAAGAGCAGCGGAACAATCATCCAGACGAACAACAACACCACTGCTGGCGCCATCATGAAACGGGCAAGCGAACGGGTCTGCTGAGTAGCCATGACGGTCACCCTTCAAGGATCGGACGGAATTTTCTCGAACTGTCGAAAGTGGCCGCCCGAACTGGGTTTCGGGCGGCCGTTGCCGGCCATGGTCGGCGACCGGCCTTAGGCACCGGGAGGGGCCTTACTTGATATAGCCGCCTTCGGTCATTGTCGCGGTGGCGGCGTCCTGGGCCTGCTTCAAGGCATCGTCGACGCTCGACTGTCCGGCAAGAGCCGCGGAGAAGAGCTGGCCGACGGTGGTGCCAAGTCCCTGGAACTCGGGGATGGCGACGAACTGGACGCCGACATAGGGCACCGGCTTGACGGTCGGATGCGTCGGGTCGGCGGCGTTGATGGAGTCCAGCGTCATCTTGGCGAACGGAGCCGCCTTCTGGTAGTCGGGGTTGGCGTAGAGCGAGGAGCGCGTGCCCGGAGGAACGTTGGCCCAGCCTTCCTTCGAAGCGACCAGTTCAGCATAGTGCTTGCTGGTTGCCCATGACACGAATTTTTCGGCGGCATCGGCCTTCTGGGTGCCGGCGGGGATAGCCAGCGACCAAGCCCACAGCCAGTTGCCGCGCTTGCCCAGGCCATTGTCTGGAGCCAGCGCATAGCCGACCTTGTCGGCGACCTGCGATGCCTTCGGGTCGGACACGAAGGAGGCGGCGACGGTTGCGTCGATCCACATGCCGCATTTGCCCTGCTGGAAGAGTGCCAGGTTTTCGTTGAAGCCGTTGGAGGACGCGCCCTCCGGTCCGTCGGCCTTCATCAGGTCGACATAGAACTGCAATGTGTTCTTCCATTCCGGCTGGTCGAACTGCGGCTTCCAGTTCTCATCGAACCAGCGGGCGCCGAAGGAATTCGACATCGCCGTCAGGAAGGCCATGTTCTCGCCCCAGCCGGCCTTGCCGCGCAGGCAGACGCCGTTCACGCCATTGGCGCGATCGGTCATCTTGTCTGCCGCCTGTTTGATGAAATCCCAGGTCGGCGCGTCGGGCATCTTCAAGCCCGCCTTCTCGATCAGGTCCTTGCGGTACATGACGAAGGAGCTCTCGCCGTAGAATGGCGCGGCATAGAGCTTGCCGTCGACCGAGAGGCCGCCGGCGATGGCCGGAATGATGTCCTTGGTGTCGTAGTCGTCGCCGAGCTTGTCGAGCGGCAACAGCCAGCTCTGCTTGGCCCAGATCGGAACTTCGTAAGTGCCGATGGTCATCACGTCGTACTGGCCACCCTTGGTGGCGATGTCGGTGGTGACGCGCTCGCGCAGCACGTTTTCCTCGAGCGTGACCCAGTTGAGCTGGATGTCGGGGTTGGCCCTGGTGAAGTCGTCGGTCAGCTTCTGCATGCGGACCATATCGCCATTGTTGACGGTGGCGATGGTGATGGATTCGGCGTGGGCGGCGAACGCAAGCGCGCTGGTCGAGCACAAGCCCAGGATGAGCGTACGAAGTTTCATCAAATTCCTCCCATGAACCAAGATGAGCATTTGCCTTGGCTGTGGGCAATTACTCACTTGGTGTTAATTATGTCAAGCCGGATTCGATGCTGCAGCGCAGCACTGGCTGACGCCGGCGGGCAAGGAGCGCGTGGAAATTGCAGGGCTGGTCTCAGCCGCCGCACGGATATCGGGCAACGACAGCAATGCTTCGGGATTTGTATTAGGCTGCCCCTCAGCAGGCGATCTCGGCCAGCAGCCAGTCGCGGAAGGCGCGGATCTTCGGCAGGTTGCGGCGCGCCTCCGGATAGACCAGCCAAAAGGCGTGGCCGTCGTCGCCAACCAGATCGAAAGGCTGGATTAGGCGGCCGTCGGCCAGCTCCGCCTTGAACAGTGCCCTGGTCAGGATTGCCACGCCATGGCCGGCGATTGCCGCATTGGCCTCGTAGGCCTGTGCGCCCATGCTGCTGCCCGGCCGCCTGGCAAGGTCGTGCGAGTGCACGCCGGCAGCTTCGAACCACTGCGTCCACCAGATGTCGCCGGGATCGAGGATCGGCAGCCGCAACAGGTCCGCCGGTTCCTTGATGCCGCCGATGCTCGCCGCGAGCTTGGGGCTCAGCATCGGCGTGAAATCGGCATCGAAAAGCTTGTGCGCTTCCAGCCCCGGCCATTTACCGCCGCCCGAACGGATGGCGAGGTCGATATCCTCGCGGGCAAAATCCGTCAGCCGGCTCGACGTGTCGAGCCGCACGGCAAGTGACGGATGAGCGATCTGGAACGAGCCCAGATGGTGCGCCAGCCAGTTCGAGGCAAAGGTCAGCACCGTGCTCACGCACAGCAATCCATCGGCTCCCGCGCGCGCCGCGGCATAGGCCTGACCGAGAATGGCGAAGGCCTCGCTGACCGCAGGCGCAAGGCGCTGTCCGGCTTCGGTCAGCGCCACCTGGCGCGGCCGCCGCAGGAACAGCGGCCCGCCCACCCGCTCCTCCAGCACCTTGATCTGATAGCTGACCGCTGCCTGTGTCATGCCGAGTTCCTCGGCGGCCTTGGTGAAGGAAAGCTGCCGCGCCACCGCTTCGAACACCCGGATCGCTTGCAGCGGCGGTAGCTGCGAAACCTGTCGCGAGCTCAGGTCAGGCATAAAGCCTCCTTATGGGTCATTATCGACGTTCGATTGGCAAAGGCGGCCGGCAAGACCGACATTCATCGTTACCCGTCATCAGGGTTCAGGATAGCGAAGGTTGACGATCATGACCATGGCGCAGCAAAAGTGCAGTCCCACTCCCGATCATCGCTGGATTTCGTGGCTTTCGGACGGATTCGGCTGGTTCGCGATCAGAAAACGCGCGCATCTCGACATACGGGATCTGTCGCCGCATCTGCTACGGGACCTCGGTTTCCTCGATGGCAACGATCCTTTCGGGCGGCATGGATAGCCCGGCTGGCCTTATCGCAAATCGCGCGCCGCGCCGCCACGGCGCCCCATGCGATGGCAGTCCGGCATCATGCGCCGGCCAGCAGGGCCGCGGCCGTCCGTTCGTCGGTGATGAGCCCGTTGACCAGCCGGCGGTTAACGGCCGCCAGGATGCCCGGCAGCTTGCGTTCGCCCATCGCGAGCGCGATGACCAGCGACTTCTCGCGTGACGGCAGCGACGCCGACGACACGCGGTCGTTGGTGATGCCTTCGATCATCCGTCCGTCGCGATCGAACACCCAGCCGACGATCTCGGCAATGCCTCCAGCCTTTTGCAGCGCCTTCAGCTCCGCTTCGGAAATGAAGCCGTCCTCGTAGAGCGGCGCCTTCGGACCGAGATCGCCGATGCCGACGAAGGTGACGTCGGCCTCGGCGGCAAGCGCCAGCGTCGGCTGGATCATCGGCTGGTTAAGCAGCATCTCGCGCTCCTGCGGCGAGGAGGCGATGACCGGCAGCGGCATCGGGAAGGACCGCGCCTTGACCCTGTCGGCCATGGTGAAGATGACGTTGTAAAAGGCGGCCGAACCGTCCGGCGAGATGTTGCCGGTCAACGATACCACCTTGTGCTGCGGGCATTCCATCGGCGGCAATTGTTCGATCGCCGCTTTCAGCGTGCGGCCGGTCCCGATCGCAAGCACGATCGGAGTTGGTGATCTCAGCCGTTTTTCGATCTCGGCGGCGGCTGCCTCCGCGATGCCGATCGTCGTCGACGAGGAGGTGGGATCGCTCGGCACCACCTCGACCAGGTCGAGCGCGAAGCGGGATTTCAGCCGGCTCGCCAGATCGAGGCAGTTGGCGATCGGATGGTCGACGCGGACCTTGATCAGGCCTTCCGACACCGCCAGCGACACCAGCCGCTGTGCCGTCTGCCGCGAGATGCCGAGCGTGGCGGCGATCTGGTCCTGCGTGTTGCCGGCAACATAATAAAGCCAGCCGGCGCGCGCCGCCTCGTCCAGCCTGTTGCTGCCGCTATCCTGCCGGGTATTCACGTCCTGCCTCCCGAAACCGCCAGTCATCAGGGCGGCCCGTCCTACTTTCGCAGGGAACAGGCTGCTGCGCAATTGTCAATCTCCAGGGCAATTGCTTGCCTCGGCCGGTGCACGGCTCGGCCGGAACGTCTTCGGCCTGCGCATCCCGCGGCAGGGAAAAGGACGTTTTTCCATCCGGGCAGGCGGCACGTTCTGCCGCCCGGATGGTTTATCTCCCGAGGCAAACCCTTTAAGGGAACGCAAAAAGGAGCGTTGCATGACACCGAAAGCGGTTTTCTGGGACATGGACGGCACGCTGGTGGACAGCGAACCGCTGCACGAAGCAGCCCTGGTGGCGGCGATGCGCTATGTCGGCCTCACGCCCCCACCCGACCTGCACGAACGCGTTCTCGGCGTCGCTGCCTGGCCGGTCTACCTGATGATGCGCGACGAGTTCGGCCTGGATCTGCCCTTCGACGAGTGGATCGTTCACAAATACGAGCACTATCTGCCGCTTGTCGCGACCTTGAAGCCGCGCCCCGGCGCGATCGAGATCTTCAACGAATTGCGCGGGCTTGGCGTGCAGCAAGCCGTGGTTTCGAATTCGGACCGGATGATCGTCGACGCCAATCTGCGCATGGTCGGAATGATCTATCCCGGCATGAAGACGATCAGCCGCAACGACGTGCGCGAAGGCAAGCCACACCCCGAGCCGTTCCTGCGCGCCGCCTATCTCGCCGATGTCGATCCCGCGCAGGCGGTGGCGATCGACGACAGCTGGCCGGGCGCCATGGCGGGGCTGGCGGCGGGCATGAAGACGATCTTCTGGCCTGAAAAGCCGATGGAAGGGCCGCCGGGTGCCATCGTCATCAGCAGCGCCGGGGAATTGCGCAGAGAACTGGGGCTCTGAGCTAAGCGCTGGTCGACCCCCACTCCGTCTCGGCTTCGCCGAGCCACCTCTCCCCCGATCGACGGGGGAGAGGAAGGGCGCCAAGCTTTTTTTTCATCAACGCTCGTCTAGCAACGCTCCCTTCCTTTCCCTCCGGAGGGGGGAAAGGTGGCGCTGCGAAGCAGCGACGGATTGGGGGAACCACCTGGCAATCAAGCCTCGGGCCGGTCGTTCACGCCGGTCACAAAAGATGGATAGCGTAGCGTAAACGGCGAGAAGGAAGAGTCCGGCTTTAATTCCGATAAACCGGCTCCTGCTCGTCGAGGATCGCTTTCAACTCGCTGAGATGGCGTTCGGCCTGGCCGGGATAGTCGTCCATCTCGCTCGCCGCCTTTTCCGCAATTTCGTCGGAAAGCGTGCGCAGCGGGCGGCCGGTCCACAGCGCCTTGATGTATGTCTCGGCGGCGCGTTCGAAATAGAACATGCGGTTGAAGGCGTCGGCGACCGTGTCGCCGATGACCAGCACGCCGTGATTGCCCATCACCATCACCTTGACCTTGGGGTCGGCAAGGAGTTGCGAGCAGCGCTCGCCTTCCTCCTCGAAGGCCAGCCCGCCATAATGCGCGTCGACGACATGGCGGTTGAAGAACATCGCCGAATTCTGGTCGATCGGCGGCAGGCGAGAATCGGCGAGCGAAGCCAGAACCGTGGCGTGGATCGAGTGCACATGCATGACGCAGCGCGCGTGGGTAACGTTGCGATGGATGGCGCCGTGCAGGCCCCAGGCCGTCGGGTCGGGCGCGTCGGGGCCGGACAGCGTGTCGGGGTCGTTGGCATCGATCTCGATCAGGTCGCTCGCCTTGATGCGCGAGAAATGCACCTGGTTGGGGTTCATCAGGAACTTCGTTCCGTCGTCGTTGACGGCCAACGAGAAATGGTTGGCCACGGCCTCGTGCATGTTGAGCCTTGCCGTCCAGCGGAAGGCGCAAGCGAGATCGACACGCTCCGCGTAGAACGGCAGGTTGCTCAGCGTTTCCTTTTGCAGGCGGGCGATGCTCATCGAAAATCCTCCGGTTTTGGAGAGAATGCCGTGCCGGCCGCCGGCCAGCAACGGCAAACTGGTGGCGCAGTTGTCAGGCGGCCGAACGGGCGGAATGCAGTCCGCCATGCTCGACGATGAAATCGATGACCGCCTGGAGCCCCTTGCCGCGCGACAGGTCGGTGAAGCCGAACGGACGCTTGCCGCGCATGCGGCCGGCGTCGCTCTCCATGACATCCAGGTTGACGTTCACATAAGGCGCCAGATCGCTCTTGTTGATGACCAGGAAATCGGAGCGGGTGATCGCCGGCCCGCCCTTCCTTGGGATCTCCTCGCCCTGGCAGACCGAGATGACATAGAGCGTCAGGTCGGCGAGATCCGGCGAGAAAGTGGCGGCGAGATTGTCGCCGCCGGATTCGATGAAAACGATGTCGAGATCCGGAAATTTCCGGTTCATCTCGGCGATCGCCTGCAGATTGATCGAGGCGTCCTCACGGATGGCCGTATGCGGGCAGCCGCCGGTCTCTACCCCCATGATGCGATCTTCCGGCAGCGCCTGCAGCCGGGCCAACATCATGGCGTCTTCCTTGGTGTAGATGTCGTTGGTGACGACGGCGATCGAGAATTCGTCGCGCAGCGCCTTGCACAGCTTTTCGGTCAATGTCGTCTTGCCCGAGCCGACCGGGCCGCCAATGCCGACGCGCAGCGGACCATTTTTCTGTGTCATGCGGGAAACTCCGTGATGGCAAGGACGGCAAAGCCGAGCCCGATCAGCAGGCACAGCGGCGAATAGTAGCGCAGGTCGAGTCGCGCGAAAGGCTGCTCCGGCGCCAGCCGCCGCCACCAGGGCGTGAAACCGACAATGCCTCGCCCCAGGAACACCAAGCCGATGAGCAGCGAGGTGGCGGCGAGCCCTTCCCTGGGGAAGGGCGAAGCAAACACGCCTTCAAGCGCCAGCGGCCACAGCGTGGCTAGGCAAAGGCACGTCGCAACGGCGAAACTGGCCAAGGGCGTCGGCATTTCATCGACGCCACGAAAGCCGACGACGGCGCGGGCGCAAGAGGCGGCATCCTTGCCCGGCCAGATGCCGCCGATACCCCAATAGACATGCAATGCGGTGATCAGCAGCAGGACGGACGAGAGCATGAAGGCGAGGAGGATCATGAGCGGAACAATCGCGAGTATTGGGTTTCGTGTTTCATTGCCATGACATCGGAAACGAAGGCGCAGCCGCCGAGATCGTCCAATGTCGAGCGAGTGGCGCGGGCAGCGGTCGACAATGCCAGCGGCTCGAAGCCGGCAAGCAGTGCCGTGGCCCCGCTCTGGCCGACAATGCCGAGCCTGATGGCCGCCTGCACGAGGTTTGAGAAGAAGGTTTGCAGGAAGGCGGACAGCGCGTCTTGAAGCGCAATGCCGTTGCCGCCGGCAAGGGCACCGACAGCGACGCAATAGGCGCATTCGGCCGGCAAGCGCTCCAGCACTGGGTTGGGCCAGGCCGCTGCCGCTTTCAGGAAAGCGGCGCCTTGCAGCATTGTCTCGGCGTGGCGCTCGCGTGAGCCGGCGAGCCCCTCGGCCAGTGCCGCTACTTCGTTGAGATCGCCGGCATGCCGGGCGCGGTGCCAGCTCTCGGCGAACAGCACCGAGTCGTTCCAGCCCGAGCCCATTTCGACCAATGTCTCCAGCCAGCCGGCAAGGCTGCCGGCATCGTCGACCAGCCTGTCATGCACCGCCCGCTCAAGACCATGGCTGTAGGAAAAGCCGCCGACCGGAAAGGCCGGCGACAGCCACGCCATCAGCCGCAGCAGGGCGACGGTGGACGGCTGGTCAGTCATGGTCGTGATGATGGCCTGCATGGGAATGCGAATGGGAATGCGCTTCGCCATGCGCGTGGGAATGCGCTTCGGCGTGGCTATGCGCGTGGCCGTGATCATGGCCGTGATCCGCATGGCCGGAATAGGCGCCGCGCACCGGCTTGAACGGCTCGGAGACGTCCGTCACCGTGGCGCCGAGCCCCTCCAGCATCGCCTTGATGACATGGTCGCGCAGGATGAGAATGCGGTGCGCCTCGATGCTCGCGGCGAGATGCCGGTTACCGATATGCCAGGCGAGTTCGGCCAGGTGCACGGCATCGCGGGCGCGGATGTCGTAGACCTCTTCCGGTGCCGCGACGATCTCGACCTGGCCGCCGTCTTCGAGCACCAGCCGGTCGCCATCGTTCAGGGTGACGGGTTCGGGCAGGTCGACCAGCACTCTGCTGCCGTCGGCAAGTTCGATAGCCCGGCGACGCAGATGCCGCTCGTCATGGGCGAGCACTGCACGGCCCGACGGCGCGGCGGCTCCCGCATTGCCGGCGGTCAGAACCGAGACGGCGCGCGGGAATTTGGTGAAATCGGTCTTGATGTCGAGCTTCATCGAAAGGACCCCTGTTGGCTTGCGGACGGACGCGTCGTGCCGGGACCGGTCGAACGGCCGTTGATGCGCTATGACTATCCATTTTCCGGCAAACCTAGACCATCCCCCGCATCATCCCAATGCCGCTCAAACGATCGTGTCGAAGAGCCGCAGGATGAACGATATCTGGTAGATGAGCGCGGCGGCGACAAAGGCGACGTGGAAGCGGCGGTCGCGCACCAGGATCGCGGCGATGCAGAACGCGACGAAGACCGGCGTGCGGAACAGATATTCACTGCCGAAGCGGGCGAAATGCTCCGGTCCTTTCAGCAATGTGTCGATCACGTCGAGCAAATAAGTGGCGGCCAGCAGGCCGAAAAACCAGGCCCGGCGCGAATAGAAGAAATCCTCGTAGCTGGTGTAGTCCAGCATCGAATCCGGGAACAGCAGGGCGCAGAGCAGGAACAGCGTGATGGCGTAGAAGATGATGAAAAGGTATTTGCCGAAGGTCCAGGTCTCGATGGCGTAGAGGCCGAACTCCCACCACCAGAAATGCACCAGCATCAACAGCACCGAGGCGACCCAGGCCAGATGCACGGGATAGAGCCGGTACTGGCCGGGATGCTGGACGATGCGGGCCACCCCCGACAGCAAGCGGGCGACGCCAAGCCCGATCACCATGCCCATGACGATGCGGATATGCGGGAAGATGTCGTGGGGAGAGGCTATTTCGTTGGCCATGGCCTCGACAAGCTAAGGAGTGACGGCGCTCTTGGGGTTCTGGGCTAGTCTCGCAGAAAATCGTTCATCGAAAGCGGGCCGCCAGGCCAAAATCGTCCATCGAGCGCCTGCTTGGATGTAAAGGGAGGTTCGCTTGGGAAATGGGATTTCCTTAGACCTGTCTCCCTTACCGCGACAGGTAAAGCGTCTTTGTACGCCTCGTCGAAAATCTGCGCGGGATAGCGGCGGAGGCTCGGGCTGTCCTTGATGATATTTCCGATCCAAACGCGCTGTTCGGAAATTGAAGCCTGCCAGCTATGGCATCTGTGGCCCGGCTGGAACTCCCATTTCAGGAGATGTGCGATCAGCACTTCCATCCGGCTGCGGATCTCTCGCCTATCGCTCCTCCCCAAGCTCTCGATCTCCTCGGCCACGTTCTCCCGATCAAGCTCGGCAAGACGCCCCTCGCGCAATAGCGCGCTCTGTTCGGCGCTCCATTGCACGAAATCCGTTTCGTAGGGCGTGAGGGCCCTCAAGCGATCAATCCTGTTCATGGGCGCATAATGCCCTAAAGCGCGTCACGTTTAAACGGCTTCTTGGGACGGGCGCGGTATAAGGCAACTCAAAACAGAAAATACCGTTGCGCCATCGGCAGCACCGTCGCCGGCTCGCAGGTCAAGAGTTCGCCGTCGGCGCGAACCTCGTAGGTCTCTGGATCGACCTCGACATGCGGCGTGGCATCGTTGAGCACCATCGAATGCTTGCCGATGCCGCCGCGCGTGTTCTCGACGGCGACGAACTGCTTGTCGACGCCAAGCCTGCCATGCAGGCCGGACTCGAGCGCCGCCTTCGAAACGAAGGTCACCGAGGAATTGGTCCGCGCCTTGCCATAGGCGCCGAACATCGGCCGGTAGTGCATCGGCTGCGGCGTCGGGATCGACGCGTTGGGATCCCCCATCGGGGCGGCGGCGATCATGCCGCCGATCAGCACCATGTCCGGCTTGACGCCGAAGAAGGCCGGGTTCCACAGTACCAGGTCGGCGCGTTTGCCGACCGCGATCGAGCCGATCTCCTTCGAAAGCCCATGCGCGATCGCCGGGTTGATCGTGTATTTGGCGATGTAGCGGCGGACGCGGAAATTGTCGTTGTTGCCGGTCTCCTGCGGCAGCGAGCCGCGCTGGCGCTTCATCTTGTCGGCGGTCTGCCAGGTGCGGATCGCCACCTCGCCGACGCGGCCCATGGCTTGGCTGTCCGACGAAATGATCGAGAAGGCGCCGATATCGTGCAGGATATCCTCCGCCGCGATGGTCTCCTTGCGGATGCGGCTTTCGGCGAAGGCGATGTCTTCGGGAATCGATGGCGACAGATGGTGGCAGACCATCAGCATATCGAGGTGTTCGGCCAGCGTGTTGACCGTGTAAGGCCGCGTCGGATTGGTCGAGGACGGGATGACGTTGGGCAGCCCGCAGACCTTGATGATGTCGGGCGCGTGGCCGCCCCCGGCGCCCTCGGTGTGGAAGGCGTGAATGGTGCGGCCCTTGATCGCCGCCACCGTGTTCTCGACGAAGCCGGATTCGTTCAGCGTATCGGTGTGGATCATCACCTGCACGTCGTAGTCGTCGGCGACCGACAGGCAGCAGTCGATCGCCGCCGGCGTCGTGCCCCAGTCCTCATGCAGCTTCAGCGAACAGGCGCCGCCCAGCACCATTTCCTCGAGCGCGGCGGACAGCGATGCATTGCCCTTGCCCGACAGGCCGATGTTCATCGGAAAGGCGTCGAAGGACTGGATCATGCGCGCCATGTGCCATGGCCCCGGCGTGCAGGTCGTCGCCAGCGTGCCATGCGCCGGGCCGGTGCCGCCGCCAAGCATGGTGGTGATGCCGCTCATCAGCGCTTCCTCGATCTGCTGGGGGCAGATGAAGTGGATATGCGCGTCGAAGCCTCCGGCGGTCAGGATCTTGCCTTCGCCGGCGATGATCTCGGTGCCGGGGCCGATGATGATGGTGACGCCGTCCTGCATGTCCGGATTTCCGGCTTTGCCGATCGCCGCGATACGCCCGTCCCGCAGGCCGATATCGGCCTTGAAGATGCCGGCGCCGGCATCGACCACCAGCGCGTTGGTGATGACGGTGTCGACCGCGCCTTGCGCTCGCGACACCTGGCTCTGGCCCATGCCGTCGCGGATGACCTTGCCGCCACCGAATTTCACTTCTTCGCCGTGAATGGTGAGGTCTTTCTCGACCTCGATGAACAGTTCGGTATCGGCGAGCCGCACTCTGTCGCCGGTGGTCGGACCGTACATCTGCGCATAGGCGGCGCGGGTGATTCTAGCCATCAGCGATTGCTCCCGAAATGCGGTTGGCCGAAGCCCGGCTGCACATTGTCGCCATCCAATGGTCACGCAATGACCCGCTCGGCGACACCTTCTGATCCCATTTGACGTTTGAGGTGGAAGGGCAATCCCAAAACGACCGTTCGCCAATCGATGGAAAGGAAAATCCATGCGCAAAACGATATTTCTCGCAGCCGCCGCCACCCTGATGCTGGCGGGCGCCGCCGGTGCCCAGCAACAGCCCGCTCCGGCGCCGGCCACGCCTGCTCCGGCCGCGCCACAGGCTCAGCCGGCCGCGCCGGCGATCCAGAGCGTCAATATCGTCGACATCACGGAGCTGCCCAAGGACACCCAGACCCAGGTCAACCAGGTGATCGCCCAGCGTGGCGACGCCGGCTTGCAGAAATTGCGCAGCTCGATCGACGCCACGCCCAAGGTGAAGTCCGCGCTGGAGGCCAAGGGAATGACGTCGGCACAGGTTGTCGCGGCCAGCATGGAACCCAATGGCGCCCTGACCCTGATCACCAAGAAGGCGAGCTGACGATGCAGTGCGGCTGGCCGGCATCCCGCCCGCCGGCCGCGCTGGCAAGGGAACCGTGGCAAGGCTGGAGTCGTTTCGTTTCCTGAGTGCTGAAACAAATCTCGAAAGGGAACGATGGCCATCACCACCTTGCCCGACGCCCGATGGCTGCATGCGACCGCGGCGGCTGCGTTTCTCGCCGCGAGCCTGCCCCACGCCGCGCTGAACGCGCAGGGTCTTGAGAGCCCGGAGACCGTCGACCGGATCGTTGGTTCGCAGGTCAACCAGGAAGAGGCCAAGGCGACCGCTGAAGTCGGAAAAGTCAGCTCGGCGATCGATCGCACGCGTGAAAACATCGGCATGGTGCGCAAGACGTCCAAGCTCGACAAGGTCGACATCGTTTTCCTGACCGACGCCGCGCGCAGCGAAGGCGGCCCGCCGGCGGTCATCGAAAACAAGGTTCGGCAGCATCAGGACGACGTCACCGAGCTCCGCAAGGAGATCGAGGCCAACGCGCTGCTGTTCAATGCCATCGAGTCGCGGCGCGTGCTTGCCGAGGACGTTCTCGCCGTCGAGTTCGACGATCCCGGAAAGATCGTCATCTACGCGGCGGCCAAGCCTCCCAAATGAGTTGAGCGCGCCGGACGAATTCACAGCTTGCCCATCACCTTCTGTTGAAATCCGTAGACCTCGCGCTTGCCGCCGAGCGGCACCAGCGTCACGTCGCGTTCCTGCCCAGGCTCGAAGCGCATGGCCGTGCCGGCGGCGATGTCGAGGCGCATGCCGCGCGCCTGTTCGCGGTCGAACCTCAACCCCTCATTGGTCTCGAAGAAATGATAGTGGCTTCCGACCTGGATCGGCCGGTCGCCGCTATTGGCAACTTTCAGAGTGACCGTCGGCAGGCCCTTGTTGAGCTCGATGTCGCCGCTTGCCGTGATGATTTCACCGGGAATCATTGAAGTCACACGACGCCGAAGGCGAGGCCGACGCCGAGCGCGGCGCAGGCAGCGCCGGCAAGGCGGGCAAGACCGCGCAACCTTGTGCCGAGGCTAAGGCCTGCGGCGATGCCGGTCGCATGCAGCAGCACCGTGGCAAGCGCAAAGCCGGCCATGTATTCGAGCCCGCCGGCATTTTCCGGCACTTCGGTGCCATGGGCGTGGCCGTGGAAGAGCGCGAACAGGCCGATGATGGCGACGCCGGCCGAGACGGGCAGGTCGACCGCCAGCGCCACCAGCAGCCCGAGCGCCACCACGGACGCCAGTATGCCCGGTTCGACGAACGGCAGCGGCATGTGCAGCATGCCAAGCGCGCCGCCGACCAGCATGACGCCGACAAAGGCCGCTGGCCATGCAAAAATCGCCTTGCCGCCCTTGAGTGCCGCCCACAGCCCGACCGCGATCATCACGGTCATGTGGTCGAGCCCGGAAAGCGGGTGCATGAAGCCGGCGGTGAAGGAGGAGGAGGCCGTGCCGATGCCGACATGGGCATAGGCCGGCACGGAGGCGGCCAGCAGCAGGATCGCCGAGAGGGATAGACGTTTGGCTGACATTATCGGATTGCCTTCCGTTTGCAGTGTCGGGATTCTCAGGCGGCCTTGCGGGGACCGCAACCTTCGGCCTTGAGAACGCGCTTGGTCGAAGCGGGATATTTCTTCAGCATCGCCGCCGGCCGAATCGGCCGGGCCGAAAAATTGCCGCCGCAATTGGGGCAGACGCCATCCAGGACGTTCTCGGCGCAATCGGCGCAGAAGGTGCACTCGAAGGTGCAGATCAGCGCATTCGTCGCCTCCGGCGGCAGGTCCCTGTCGCAGCATTCGCAGTTTGGTCGCAATTCAAGCATCCCGGTCTCCTCGCCTCACCGTATGGGTTCGTGCACGGTCACCAGCTTGGTGCCGTCGGGGAAGGTCGCTTCCACCTGCACGTCATGGATCATCTCGGCGATGCCTTCCATCACTTGCGCGCGAGACACGACATGGGCACCGGCTTCCATCAATTCGGCGACGGGGCGGCCGTCGCGGGCGCCCTCGACGACGAAATCGGTGATCAGCGCGATCGCTTCCGGATGATTGAGCTTGACGCCGCGCTCCAGCCGCTTGCGCGCCACGATCGCCGCCATGGCGATCAGCAGCTTGTCCTTTTCCCTCGGCGTCAGGTTCATGCGGTTTCCAGAAATGATGCGGACAGAATCACAGTGACCATAATTTGGGCAGCCCCGCTTGTCCGTTGAGCAATCCGACGAGCGGAACCAGCCGCTGGCGCAGTTGGTAGCCGTCCCCAGCGCATAGCCTCGCAAGAAGCTTGCCAGTTCTCTTCACGCTCCAGACGCTGGCGCCGCCCTGGCCACCGACGATCTCCAGGACCTGATCGAGCAAAGCCTCGGCCCGGGGCGAAACCAGCAGCACCGTCGCCATCGCGATCGCGCCGCCTGATATCGCCGGACGGGCGAGGGCAGCGGCGATTTCGGGTCCGATGCGGAAGTCCTCGGCGTGGATGAGCAAACCATCCTGCCGGACGCGCCAGCGATCATGGAAATTGCCGTGCGCGGCCCGTTCGCCCATGGCCAGGCGGCCAAACACGGCCGCCTCCAGCACCAGCGCCTCGGCCCCGGTGGCAAGCTCGACGTCGAGCCTGCGGGCAAAGGCCGCGCGGTCGAAGACGATCGTTTCCTGCGGCAGCCAGGCGACCCGGCCGTTTTCGCCGACCGTCAGTTTCACCCGCACTTCGGCGCGGCCGGATGCGGCGCGATAGATTTTCTCGCAGGCCTGACTGGTTATCGTGGCGCAGGCACCAGCACCGACATTCACCTCCCAGCCGAGGCGGTCACCGCCGGTCAGCCCGCCGGCGGTGTTGATCAGGACTGCCTCCAGCGGATCGGCCGCGACGGCCGGCAGCCTTATCTTGGCGGAGCCATCCTGATAGAGGCGCCGCAGCCGTGTGCGGCCGCCGGCGCTGGCGCAGCCCAACTGTGCCAGGCCCGCCGCACGCTGGGCCAGCGGGGCCAAAAACGTTGCATGTTCGATCATGTCCACGCCCACAGGTTAAGCACTGCTGCGGTTTTGTCGATATATAGCTTGTTGCTTGATGACGTTTCCGTTTCTATAGAGGGAGCCACCTTGGTGCGCTCATGCGATGCTTGGCGGGGGTATAAGGCGACGATCGCGGCCCAATCGAGGACAAAAAGGCGCTGTTCAGTTGGCGTCGGGAAACGACAAAGTGGGGAAGAAACCGAATGGCTGACCAACTGGCAACGGACATCATCGAGAAGATCAAAGCCCATGCCGAGCCGGGCGGTGAGGAAATCACCACCAGCACCGAATTGACCGCGCTGGGCATCCATTCGCTGGAACTGACCGAGATCATCTTCGACCTCGAGGAGCAGTATGGCATTGAGATCGAGATGAACACGGTCGATGCCTGGAGCAATCTGAAGAATGTTGGCGACATGGTCGAGGCCGTTCGCGAGCTGATTGCGAAAAAAGCCTGACCGGGATGCACAAGCGTGTCGTCATCACCGGCATCGGCGGGCTGTGCGGTCTCGGCACCAATGCGCAGGCGATCTGGGCCGAGATGCGGGCCGGCCGCTCGGCGATCGGGCCTATAGACAATCCGTCCCTGCACGACCTGAAGGTAAAGATCGGCTGCGAAATCAAGGCGTTGCCCGATCATGGGATCGATCGCAAGCAGTTCGTGTCGATGGACCGTTTCAGCCTGCTGGCGGTGATCGCCGCGCGGGAAGCCATGCAGCAGTCTGGCCTGGCCGCGCATGCCGACAACACCTATCGGATGGGCGCCGTCATCGGCATCGGCGTTTGCGGCTTCGAGACGGTCGAGGAGAATTACCGCGCCATCCTGATCGAAGGCAAGAATCGCGCCGGCATTTTCACCGTGCCCAAGGTCATGCCGGGTGCCGCTGCCGGCCAGATCAGCATGAGTCTCGGCCTGCGCGGCCCGGTGTTCGGCGTCACTTCGGCCTGCTCATCGGCCAACCACGCCATCGCCTCGGCGGTCGACCAGATCAGGCTCGGCCGCGCCGACGTCATGGTCGCCGGCGGCGCCGAAGCGCCGTTGGTGTGGGGCGTGCTCAAGGGTTGGGAAGCGCTGCGCGTGCTGTCGCCCGAAACCTGCCGGCCATTCTCGGCCGATCGCCAGGGGCTGGTGCTGGGCGAAGGCGCCGGCATGGCGGTGCTGGAAAGCTACGAGCATGCGATGGCGCGCGGCGCCACCATTCTGGCCGAAATCGCCGGAGCCGGCCTGTCGGCCGATGCCTCCGACATCGTCGCGCCGACCATCGAGGGGCCGGAAGCGGCGATGCGCTTCTGCCTCGTCGATGCCGGTCTCAACCTCGAGGATGTCGATTACGTCAACGCTCATGGCACCGGTACCAGGGCCAACGACCAGATCGAGACCGCCGCGATCAAGCGCGTCTTCGGCGAGCATGCGCGCGCGCTTTCCATCTCGTCGACCAAATCGATGCACGCTCATTGCCTCGGCGCGTCGGGCGGGCTGGAGATGATCGCCTGCGTCATGGCGATCCGCGACGGCGTCGTGCCACCGACCGCCAATTTCCGCGAGCCCGACCCCGATTGCGATCTCGACGTGACGCCCAATGTCGCGCGCGAGCGCAAGGTGCGCGCCGCGATAAGCAACAGTTTCGCGTTTGGCGGCACCAATGCCGTGCTGGCGTTCAAGGCGATCTGATTTCAGCGGCGGCTACCGTCTCGGCGGGGCGTAATCGCCCGGCCGGATCACACGTCTGTTCAGTGACCGTCCGTGCATGCGAAACCGTCGCCGCCATATTGATCATGCGGCATCGCGCACCTAGTTGTGGGCTGCCCCGCCAAATCGCGCCATTCGGCGCCGCCCAATCCAGGAGTTTTCATGGCCGACCTGTCCGCCTTTCCGATCGCAACGCGCTGGCCGGCGAAACACCCTGACCAGATCCAGCTCTATTCGGCAACAACGCCGAATGGGGTGAAGGTTTCCATCGCCCTGGAAGAGCTCGGCCTTCGCTACGAGCCGCATCTGGTCAACATCGGCAAGGACGAGAGCTGGACACCGGAATTCCTGTCGCTCAATCCCAACGGCAAGATCCCGGCGATCATCGATCCGAACGGCCCCGACGGCAAACCGATCGGCTTGTTCGAATCCGGCGCCATCCTGCTCTACCTCGCCGAAAAGACCGGCCTGCTGATCCCGGCGGACGCGACGCGGCGCTACGAGACGATCCAGTGGGTGTTCTTCCAGATGGCTTCGATAGGGCCCATGTTCGGCCAGCTCGGCTTCTTCCACAAATTCGCCGGCCGCGAGATCGCCGACAAGCGCCCGCTGGAGCGCTATCGCGATGAATCGCGGCGGCTGGTCGGCGTGCTCGACGGCAGGCTGAAGGGCCGCAAGTGGATCATGGGCAATGATTACACCATCGCCGACATTTCGCTGCTCGGCTGGGTGCGCAACCTGATCGGCTTCTACGAAGCGCGCGAACTCGTAGGCTTCGATGACTTCGCGAACGTTGTGGCATGGCTGGAGCGCGGCCTGGCGCGACCGGCCGTACAGAAGGGTCTCACCATTCCGGCGAAGGGGTGAAGCGGACCTTGCCATCCCCTGCGGCGGGCCTGGTCGCGGTTGTCCGCAAGCGATGCAAGCCTGCTACTTCGCCTTGGCCTTCGAGCCGCCCTTGCCGATCACCGAAGCCGCGAGCGAGGCCGCGCTGCGCGCGGTTGCGACGACCGCTCCGGCAGCGACGCTCGCCGCTGTCCGTACTGCGCCGGATTTGGTGGCGGCCGCCTTGCGCGGGCTGGCCGCCTTCGCGGCCGTCGGCACCACTTTCTTCGGCGCGGCCTTGCCGAAAGCGGGCTTGCCGTCTTTCGATCGCTGGGCGACCGCCGGGCCGGCCCCGGTTCTCGCTTGCGTTGCTTTCGCCGTCCGGGTCTTGGCGGCTGCGGGTTTTCGTGCCTTGGTTGCCATCGGGAAATCCCCTTACGCCAGACATCATGTTCACGGCCATAACGGCGCGAAAGTCTTAAGGTTCCCGTCAAGAAATATCGAAAATCAAACAGGTTAACCAATGACCAGGTCGGCGGTCCGGCGCCGCGCCAGCACCCGTTCGATATTGGGCATGTCGTTGGACACGATCCAGGCCTTCGCGTCCTCGTCGGAGCGGCCATGATCGTGCCAGCGTTCGAGCAGCCGACGCTCGAGTTCGTTGCGCGGCACGTCGACGAAAATCGAGAAGTCGAATAGCGGCGCCAGCCGCGACCACGGCTCCTCGTCGAGCAGCAGGTAATTGCCCTCGACCAGGATGAACTTGGTGTCGGCGCCGACGATCGCGGCGGCGGCGCGCGACAGTTCCAGGCTGCGGTCGAAGACCGGGATGGCGATGTCGGGTTCGCCGGCCCGGATGCGCTTCAACAGAGCTTCGAAGCCGGCGAAATCGAACGTTTCCGGCGCGCCCTTTCGCGCCCGCAGGCCGCGCGCATCGAGCACGATGTCGTCGTAATGGAAGCCGTCCATCGGCACGACTTCCGCGGCACCTTCCGGCAGCAGGTCATGCAGGCTCGCCGACAGCGTCGACTTGCCGGAGCCCGGCGGACCGGCAATGGCGACGATGAAGCGGTTCGCCTTGCCGGCGCGCTTGAAAATTGTGGCGGCGAGATGGGCGATTTCGGACATGAGAGCCTCGCTTGCCTGGATGGCGAGTAGTATCCGCCGCATCTTGTCGGCAGATTGTGGAAATTTCAAATCGCGATTTGCGCAATCGGGAGCGGCTGATTGCCGATGTGGGCGCCGCCAAGGTTCGTCAGAAACAATCGCGTTCAGACAGCCGCCGGCCCGCCAATCCGCAGGAAATCGCTGTCGAACGGAACCTCCCGGGCCGAACTCGCCACTGCCAGCCGCATGCGGCCGTTCACCGTGGTGACCTCATGCGGCGGCTCGCCGCCGGACAGAGGCAGTGCGCCGATGACATGGCGGAACGACACGCCGCGGCCTTCGCCGAGCGCAAACGCCGTCGCCACGCCCTCGCGCTTCAGCCAGTTGTCGCCGATCGAGGCGGCATGGCCGACGGCCGTGCGGCCGTCCTCTATGCCGAGCACGCCGCGGTGACGGCTGCTCCAGGGGGCGTAGTCGCGCCCGCCATTGCTGAGCCACAGCATGGTGATCGGCAATTCGGCCGGGTTCTTCAGCACCAGCAACAGGTCGTCCTCGGCCTGACGCGCCAGTGCCGTCCAGCCCGGCCCGCCATGATCGGCCTCGACCAGCGTGACGAAATCCTCCCGGCTGTCCTCCATACGGTATTCGGTCAGGTCGAGCGTGCCGCCGCCGGCGGCCGGGAAATGCCCGAGATCGGCCGACCGCGCCGGATAGGCCAGCATGAAGCGGCCGCGGGCGGGGTCCGGCTCCAGCGGATCGGCGGGCGTCGCGGCAAACCGTTTTGGCGAAAAGGCCAGCTTGCCGCCGCCCTTCATCACCGTCATCGGGTGGTGGGCAACCGAAATCGCGCCGTGGCCGCCGGAAAACACATGCTCCTGATAGAGGAAGGGATGGTCGTCGCGCAGGGTAAAAATCTTTTCGACGCTGGCGCCCATAACCTTGTGCCGCAGCCGGAAAATCGCGCGCCAGCCATCGTCCGTCGCGCTGCTCTCGGTGACATCCCAGGCGCTGTTTGCCGGCCAGCCGTGCAGTGGCGCCTCCTCGACATCGCTGCGCGAAAACGGCGCGCAGAGAAAATCGCCGGACAGGCGGACAGTGCCTTGCGGAAGGTCGTTCGGCAGCGTCTCGCCCGCATCGACCCAGGGCGCGCGATGCAGCGGCCTCAACTGGCGTCCGCCGCTGTCGACGGTCATGTCGGCGATGTGGCCGACTGTGAGGTCGAGCGAAACCGAAATACCTCGGGCCTTGATCGTGATCATATCCATCGCGCTCTCACCGATTCTGAAGGCGCAAACAGAACCCGTTCGGCGCCGGTTGCGCAAGCGTGACGGACGGCATTTTGCATCAAAGCTGGTTTCACCCTTCCCCCTTGTGAGGAGGGTCGGCGAGCGGTCGGAGCGAAGCGGAGATCGTTCGACGGGGTGGAGCAGCCCCGGAAGACCCCCCACCCGCTGCGCGAATCGACCCTCCCCATAAGGGGAATGGCGCCTACTGCCGCTTGTATTCCCGCACCGGCGACTTGGTATCATCGGTATAGGTGACCTGCACCGCCATCGACTTCACGCTGTCGGCGACCTTGAAATAGGGCTGGTAGTCGTAGGGAATGGCGTAGGGGTCCTTCTTGTCGCAAGGCGGCATCTTGATCTCCTTGTCGAGCGCGGCATCGTTCAGGCTGTAATGCACCGCCTTGATGGCGCAGCGGTAGGACAGCATCTGCGAGAAATAGACCAGCCCGTGATTGCCGCCGGCGTCGAAGGCGATCCACGACGTCCAGAACTGGTCGAGGATCTGCTTGTTGCCTTGCTCAAGGGCGGCGTCCGGGTCGAAGCGGATGTCGAACGGGCCGGTCTCGCGGCCCCTGATGTCGAGATACTTTATCCCGATCGTGGTTGCCGCCGTGCTGTCGGGCAATTCGAAGCTCGGATTGGGCATCGGTTTGCCGGTGCGCTGGTCGTTGATCGCCAGCAGGCCGGTCTCGGTGAAGGGGGTGTCGGTGAAGGCGGTGTCGCCAAGGCGCCAGGAGATGGTGATCGCCGGCTCCGGCAGCGAAATGGTCATCGACCAGCCCTGGTTGGAGCGCATCGGCGTCAGCGTCGGCGCAAAACGGGCGGGATCGAGCACGTCGCCAAGAGCCGCCATCCGGCTGCGGCCGCGGTCCAGCCAGTCGGCGAGCTGCGTCTGGTCGACGAAATATCCGAGCAACCCGCCATCCTTTTCGTAGGACATGAATTTGGTCAGCGCCTTGGCCTCGTCGCGCTTGTCGGCCAGGGTCTGGGCGCCGAGGCGGTCTTCAGAAAACTCCTGCGCCAAAAGGAAATAGGCCGGCGCGAAATCCGGATTGGCCGCGATGAAGGCGTTGAGCTTGTCGAGGCGCTGGGCGTCGTCGAATTGCAGGATGTGCACCAGCCTGATCGACAGCGCCTTGCCCTTGTCGGCCAATGCCCCGAACACCTCGCGGGCGCCGGCCTTGCCGTCCTGCACCCGCAGCAGCGTCGCGAAGCGCGTATAGGGGTCGATGGCGTCGACATCGAAACCGGCAAAGGCGAGATAGGAGCGCCTGGCGTTGAGCATGTCGCCGGAAAGCTCGTAGACGCGGGCATTGTGATAGAACTCGTCCGGCCGCTTCGGCTTGGCGATCGTCCCGCCTTGCGCGGCCAGGGCGGCAAAACCCTTGGCGATGGTGTCGATCGAGGCGGCGATCTGCTCGGTGGCCGCCTGCAGCTTCTCCGCCTGGGCCTGCTGCTGTTGCTGGCCGGCGGCAAGCGTATCGGTCGTCTGCTTGACCGCCTCGACTGTCTTTTGCGTCTCGGCGCCTTGCTGCGTCTGCTGCTGCTGGGCGGACGCGATCTGGTCGGTCTTTTGCGCCACCGTGTCGGTCGATTTCTTGACTTCTTCGACCGTCTTCTGCGTCTGCGTGACCGTCTGCTCGATCTTCGCCACCTTTTCGGAAACGATGCCCATCGATTGCTGCAGCGACGCCACCGCCGGCACTAGGCCGGCGATCAGCCCGTTCTGCGAATTGGTTTGTTTCTGCATCGCATAGACACCGCCGGCGACGGCCGCCGCGCTGGTGGCGAACACCAGCGCCGGCAGCGCCTTGGCGGCCAGCACCAGCCTGAGCACAATAGCGATGGCGATGATGACCGCCGCGACCGAAGCGACCAGCGCGATATAGGCGGCGAAAGGCGCCAGCGGATTGAGGATGTCCGAAACCGCGCCGCCGATGAAGGCGATGCTGCCGGCCCATTTGCCGGTGCGGCTGAGTGATGCCCTGATAAGCGAAGGCGCCGCGCCGCCCGCCCCGATGCCCGCCATGCCAAGCCCCCCAAGCCGCCAGATGCCACATCCCTTCCCACGGGGAATGCGGCCTTGGCAAGGGAAGACAGGAAACAGGCGATTTCGGGGCGGGTGAAAAGCCTGCATTCTACTGCCCGGGACGCGGAATGTCCGACGTTGGCGCCGCCCCTCATCTGCCTGCCGGCATCTTCTCCCCGTGACGAACGGGGAGAAGGGGCTGGCCGCAGCGTTGGCGATCCCCTCTCCCCGTCCTGCACGGGGAGAGGGTAGGGTGAGGGGCAGCGCCGACATTCGGAACGCCAGCTCCATTGCAGGCACTTCAAAACCGGGGGAATTGCGCGAGAGTGCCATTAACCAAATGGACGCATCGATCGCGTTACGTTAGCTTCGCCTCATCTCGGCAACAGCCTTACCAAGAGCAGTCCCGCCCTTGTCCAACCTGCGTCCCGTTCCGCTCATTCAGAGAATTGTCGGCGTGCTCGGCGTGCTGGCGCTGCTTGCCGGCTGCGCGACGACGCCGCCCGACGCCGTGCTGGCCGTGCCCGCGCCGCCGCAGAAATATGCCGCGATCGTGGTCGATGCCGGGACCGGCAAGCAGCTGTTCGAAGTCAACTCGACGGCGCAACGCTATCCGGCCTCGCTGACCAAGATGATGACGCTCTATCTGCTGTTCGAGGCGCTGGACTCCGGCCGCATCACCAAGGAAACGCTGATCCCGGTGTCGGACAACGCCGCCTCGCAGCCGCCGACCAAGATGCGCTTCCGGCGCGGCGAGAGCATCGACGTCGATTCGGCGATCCGCGCCATCGTCATCAAATCGGCCAATGACGTGGCGGTGGCGGTCGGCGAATATCTCGGCGGCTCGGAGGACCAGTTCGCCGCCATGATGACCGCCAAGGCGCGCCAGCTCGGCATGACCAGCACCGTTTTCCGCAACGCCTCGGGCCTGCCCGACGACGACCAGCACACGACGGCGCGCGACATGGCGGTGCTCGGCATGGCGCTGCATCAGCGCTTCCCGCAGCATTTCCACTATTTTTCGGCAAGCGACTTCATGTTCCGCGGCCGGCTGGTGCGCGGCCACAACGACATGCTCGGCCGGGTGCGCGGCGTCGACGGCATCAAGACCGGCTACATCAGGGCCTCCGGCTTCAACATCGTCACCTCCTACAATGCCGACGGCCATCGGCTGATCGTCGTGGTGATGGGCGCCGACAGTGCCCGCCAGCGCAACGACCATGTCGAGGCGCTGATCCAGCGCAGCCTGTCGCCGGCGGTTGCCGATGCCAGGACAAGGCTGATGTTCGCCGAGCAGCAGTGATCCCCGCCGCGAATTTTGCGTCCAGGCGGCCTTTGTTTCTGGCGCTGTCCTTTCCACAAGCCATCCTTCACAAAGGCCATCCTCCCGTGGGTGCCATCCTTCCGCAGTCACCCGATGCCCGGTGCCATTATCGGCGATTGGCGGGAAACACCCATCGCTTCGTCATCCACGGGCGGAGCAGGAGCGAAGAGGCGCGGTGACGCGCAACAAAAAACCCGCCACCAGGGCGGGTTTTTCGGAAAATCCTGTCGGCTGAGCGTCAGCTAACCTGGACCTTGGAGGCGGCCTGGTCCTCGGCCAGCTTCTGCTGGAACATCTGCGCGAAATCGATCGGGTCGAGCATCAGCGGCGGGAAGCCGCCATTGCGCGTCGCCTCGGCGATGATCTGCCGGGCGAAGGGGAACAGCAGGCGCGGGCATTCGATGAACAGGACCGGCAGCATGTGCTCCTGCGGGAAGCCCGATATGGCGAAGACGCCGCCATAGACCAGCTCGACGTTGAACAGCACTTCCTGGTCGAAGGAGGCCTTGGCGTTCAGCGTCAGGTTGACGTCGAACTGCTTGTCGGAGAGCGGATTGGCGTTGACGTTGACGTTGATCGCGATGCCTGGCGCCTTGTCGCGGCCGCGCAGCGAATTCGGCGCGCCGGGGCTTTCGAAGGACAGGTCCTTCACATACTGCGCCAGAACGTTTAGCGACGGCTGCGCCGTGTTGCCGTTTCCGTTGGCCGCGCCGGCCGGCGCGTCATCTTTGCTGGCCATGAGCCTGTATCCTTTTGCCTGGGCAGCATTGCTGACCGCATTGAAATCGGGCGTTCGCTACCATGGCCGGCAGGACAAGACAAGGTTTGCCGCCTTGCTTCTCACCTCGTCATCCCGGGCGAAGCGAGGGGCGGCGGCGCGGAGACTCTGCGACGAAGAGTGCTATTCCACCGCCAGTCAATCATCCTTCAGGCGCCGCCACGGCGAATCGTGGTCCGGCCCGCGTTTCAAGTCGTCCTCGCGCGAATAGTCGCCGTCTTCGAGGTCGATGACCCTGTCGCGCCGGCGGCCGCGGAAGCCGGCTGTGCTGAAATTGGTTGCCACGACGATGCGGCTCTTCAGCGCGCGCCAGGCGAGGTCGCGCACCGGCGGCAGGAAGAGCAGCAGGCCGATGATATCGGTAATGAAGCCGGGGATGATCAGAAGGATCGCGGCGACCACGATCATGGCGCCATGCGCGAGCTGGCGGCTCGGATCGCGGCCGGCGTCCATCTCGGCACGGATGCGGGCCATGACGGAAAAACCCTGGTGCCTCAGCAGCAGCGCGCCGGCGAGGCTCGAGGCCAGCACAAGCCCGACCGTCGCCAGGGCGCCGACCTCACGGCCGACGACGACGAAACCGGCAATTTCCAGCAGTGGCAGTGCGAGAACAAAAAGAGGAAGCAGCGAAATGCGCAAGTCTTGACCGATCGTTTCGATGTTTTGCCGTTCGGCGACCAATCGCCGCTGGCTCTGAAGCCGTTAGATAGGTATGCCTGCCTTTGATTTGAATGATTGCGCCTTGCGTTCTATATGCTTTGGATGTGGAACGCTATGCGACCGCGGCCTTGTCGGCCCTGCGGTCCGGCCAGGGACAGGGTTTGATTGGCGGAAGATATGGGATTCTTCGACTTCGGCACGATTTTCTTCCTGATCGCGGCGGTGGTGATCTTTTTCCAGCTGCGCAACGTGCTGGGCCGTCGGACCGGAAGCGAGCGGCCGCCCTTCGATCCCTATACGGCAGCCCGCACCGGCGACAAGGACGCCGCCCAGAAACCCGAGAATGTGGTTTCGCTGCCGCGCAAGCGGCAGCCGGGCGAACCGGCGGCCGACACCTACGCGGCGATCGATGCCTTCGCCAAGCCCGACAGCGACCTGAACAAGGGCCTGCGCACGATCAAGGACAACGACCCTTCCTTCGATCCGAAGGGGTTCGTCGACGGCGCCAAGATCGCCTACGAGATGATCGTCATGGCCTATGCCGACGGCGACCGCAAAACGCTGAAGAACCTGTTGTCGCGCGAGGTCTATGACGGCTTTGTCGCGGCGATCGGCGAACGCGAGGCCAAGTCGGAAAAGATCCAGTCCTCCTTCGTCGGCATCAACAGGGCCGACATCGTCTCGGCCGAGATGAAGGGCGGCGAGGCGCATGTCACGCTGCGCATCATCAGCGAGCTGATTTCGGCGACGCGCGACAAGGCCGGCGCGGTCATCGACGGCGATCCCGAAACCGTGGCAGAGGTCAAGGATGTCTGGACCTTCGCCCGCGACACGCGCTCGCGCGATCCGAACTGGAAGCTCGTCGCCACCGAAGAAGAAGACTGAGCCCGGTCAAAGGCTGGCTCCGGTGTCGCTGTCGCCGCTCCTGGTCGGAACATCCTTCGACGATCTCCCCGGCTGGGGCGATGACGACCATCTGGCGGCCTTCGCAGCCTTTCGCCGCTCCGCCTTTCATGTCCTGACCAAGCCCTATCGCACGGGCGCGCTCGGTATCGGCTTCGATGCCTTCGCCGGCGCCTATGACGAGGCCCGCGCTATTTTGCCCAAAAGCCAGCCAGAGGCGCGTGCCTTCTTCGAACGCCATTTCGTGCCGATGCGGATCGAGACGGGCAGTCCCGGGCTCGTTACCGGGTTCTACGAACCGCAAGCCGAGGCGTCGCCGGTGCGGACCGACCGTTTCATCGTGCCGCTGCTGTCGCGCCCGGCCGACCTTGTCGACATCGACGACAGCAACCGGCCGGCGGGGATGGATCCTTATCTCGCCTTCGCGCGGCAAACTTCGAACGGGCCGGTCGAGTATTTCGACCGCGGCGAGATCGAGCGCGGCGCGCTTGCCGGCGAGGGTTCGGCCGGCCAGGGTCTGGAAATCGCCTGGCTCGCCGACAAGGTCGACGCCTTTTTCATCCATGTGCAAGGTGCCGCAAGGCTCGCCATGACCGACGGCCGGCTTTGCCGCATCACCTATGCCGCCAAATCCGGCCAGCGTTTTACCGGGCCAGGCAAGGTCTTGAGCGATCTCGGCGAAATCCCGCTGGCCGAGGTGACGATGCAGTCGATCCGCGCCTGGTTCAAGGCGCATCCGGATCGCATCGACGAGATCCTGTGGCAGAACCGCTCCTATATCTTCTTCCGCGAGGCGGCGGTGGATGACGCTTCCCTCGGGCCAATCGCCGCCGCCAAGGTGCCGCTGACGCCGGGCCGCTCCATCGCCGTCGACCGGCTGCTGCACACATTCGGCACGCCCTTCTACATCGACGCGCCGACGCTCACCGCATTCGAGGCAAGACCGTTCCAGCGGCTGATGATCGCACAGGACACCGGCTCGGCCATCAACGGGCCCGCGCGGGGAGATCTCTTCGCCGGCTCCGGCGACGCCGCCGGCGAGATCGCCGGCGTGGTGCGCCATGCGGCGGATTTCTACGCATTGGTGCCGCGCGCGCTGGTTCGGGCCGCGCCATGAGCAAGCGTCAGGACAGACTGAGCGAGGATGACCGGGTGCTGTGGAACCTGGTGGCCCGCACCGCCAAGCCGCTCAAAGGCAGGCTTGCCGTCGATATTCCCGAAATTCCCACTGAAACCAAGCCGGCGCCATCGCAGCCGGCGCAAGTCGCCGTCAGCCCTGCAGGTGCCGCAAAGCCGAAGGCTCAGCATGTCACGCACCGCCTCGACGAGCCGACGCTGGACAAGCTGTCGAAGGGCCGGCTGCCGATCGAAGGGCGCGTCGACCTGCACGGCATGACGCAGGACGAGGCTTATTCGCTGCTGTTCTCGTTCCTGCACCGGGCGCATGCAGGGGGCATCCGCTATGTGCTGGTCATCACCGGCAAGGGTTCTTCTTCGGGCGGCGACGGCGTCTTGCGGCGCGCGGTGCCGGCATGGCTGTCGACGCCAGCGTTCCGTCCGCTCGTCTCCAGCCACGACCATGCCGCCCGCAACCATGGCGGTTCGGGCGCGCTCTATATCAGGCTGCGGCGGGTACGCTCATGAGGGTAGCGGCATGACCCCGTTCGGCGAGAAGCTGCGGGCGCTCAGGAGCGAGCGCGGCGTCAGCCAAAAGGACATGGCGGCGGCGGTCGGCGTCAGCGCCGCTTATCTATCGGCGCTCGAGCATGGCCGGCGCGGCGCCCCGACCTGGACGCTGATCCAGAAGATTATCGGCTATTTCAACATCATCTGGGACGACGCCGAGGAACTGGCGCGGCTGGCCGAGGCCTCGCACCCCCGCGTCAGGCTCGACACGTCGGGCCTCAGTCCCGCCGCCACCGAGCTTGCCAATCTCTTGGCCGAGAACATCGAGAAGCTCGATGAGGCCGAATTGCGCCGCATCACAGCCTCGATCCGCGCGGCGCTGGGCCGGCGGGTCTAATTGGTTTTGCGCGCCCGCCGGCGAGCAGCCAGCGGGCGTGCTGTGATGCGCTCATTTCTTGCCGGCGGCGCCGCCATTATTTCCACGGCCATTATCGCCCCGGCCGCCCTTGTTGCCATGGTCGCGGCCATTGTTTCCGCCGCCCAGGCAGTTCGAGTCGCCATTGCTGCAACAGCGGCCGCTCCACAGGTCGTTGGTCGACGTCTTGGCGCAGCTTGGGATGGTCTGGTCGGCCGAAGCGGTCCCGGCAAGCGAGGACACCGCGACGGCGGCGAGAAGGATGTTTCGGATAAAAGCAGTCATTTGAGTTCTCCGTGATTGGGTTCCGTCTACAGCCCTGTGTCGCGGGCGGGACGGAAATGGTTCACGGAAGATCGGAAAATAGGAATGCGCAGCACGGTCCGACGGTACTGGCAACGTCGGCGCCGCCCCTCATCCGCCTGCCGGCACCTTCTCCCCGTATAGGACGGGGAGAAGGGCGGCTCCAACGCACACGCTTTTTTCTTCACCGTTGGACATTAGCGAAATCATCGACGACAGCGTCTTTCTCCCCGTCGCTATACGGGGAGAAATGCCCGGTCCACCCTCCGCAGCTGCAGCGCAGCTGCTGCGGAGGACGGGCAGGGCAATGAGGGGCGGCGCCGACCTCTGCTGGTTTGCTGAGAATACTGACAGCGGGTCGCGTGACCGCGAAAGCGGCCGCGCTCCTAGACGCCCGCCCCAGCCGCTACTCCACAGACCCCACCAGGACCTGCTGTCCGCCGCGGATCGAGACCCAGCGGCCGGTGTTGTCGACGGCCTGGCGCTTGAGGAAGCGGTAGCCGGTCTGGTCCCAGGACCTGACCTTGTTGGTCAGATTGTCGAGCACGTAGTCGCCCTTGTCGGTGCGCACCGTCAGCACGGAATGCCCTTCGCCATCGGGCTTGCGCACCACCGTGATGAGAAGATCGGCGAGCGACATGCCCATGTGGGACAGCCGGCGGCGCTTTTCCAGCACATAGTCCTCGCAGTCGCCAACGCCCCTGTCGGGATAGGCCCAGACTTCGTCCCTGCCGTAAATGTCCATGTCGCTCATCGGCTTGACGGCGGCGTTGACCCTGGCGGTGACGTTGCTGAGCTTGCGCATCAGCCCGTCGGTCATTCTGGCCGGCGCGAGATTCCCCGGACGGATCGAGCATTCAGCAGGACGGAGCTTGCAGAAATCATAGTGGCCGATCGGCTGCGAGGTGAAGCTCCCGGTCGTCATTGCTCCGGCCGCCAAAGCCGGTGCCATCCAGCCTCCCGTCATTGCCAGTCCGGCTGCCGCCGCGCACAAACGCAGCCTTCTCGCCATTGTTGAGGAGTTCATTGTCCCCGCTCACCCTTATTGTTAACGAAACGTTAAGGGCGATTGACGGTCCGTGTCAATTATTACGATGATCTGATTTGCAGCATGGTTACCCGCCGGGCGCCGCCGCGGCACTTGTACCGCGCAAGAAAATCCACCGGCCGATTTCGGCCAGGTGGCGCGGATTGCATTCGGCGGTCGCTTACCGCTTGGCGGTGCGGACCAGCTTCGGCTTCGCCGCGACGCGGTTCTGGCGGCCGTAGCTGGTGATGAAGTCGACGATGCGCGGTACGATTTCCGAGCGGAAGCGCGAACCGTTGAACACGCCGTAGTGGCCGACCGCCGGCTGCATGTAGTGAGCCTTCCTGTCGGCGGGGATGTTGACGCAGAGATCATGCGCTGCCTTGGTCTGGCCGAGGCCCGATATGTCGTCGTTCTCGCCCTCGACCGTGAACAAAGCGACGTTGCGGATAACGGAAGGATCGATCCGGGTGCCGCGATGCGTCATCTCGCCCTTGGGCAAGGCTTGGCGCACGAAGACGGTGTCGACGGTCTGCAAGTAGAACTCGGCCGTCAGGTCCATCACCGCCAGATATTCATCATAGAAGTCGCGGTGCCTCTCGGCATTGTCGCCATCATGCTTCACCAGGTGCATGAAGAAGTCCTTGTGGGCGATGATGTGGCGGTCGAGGTTCATGCTCATGAAGCCGGACAGCTGCAAGAAGCCTGGGTAGACCTCGCGGCCGAAGCCCGGCTCCGGCCAGGGCGCGCGCATGACGACATTGTCGCGGAACCAGTCGATGCCCTTTTCTTCGGCCAGAAGGTTGACCGCGGTCGGGTTGCGGCGGGTGTCGATAGGCCCACCCATCAAGGTCATGGTCGAGGGGACGAAGGGATCGCCGCGCGTTTCCATCAGCGCCACGGCCGCCAGCACCGGCACCGAAGGCTGGCACACCGCCATCACATGCGTGTCGGGGCCGAGCACGTGCAGCATGTCGATGACATAGTCGATATAGTCGTCGAGATCGAAGCTGCCGTCCGACATCGGCACCATGCGGGCATCGACCCAGTCGGTGATGTGCACATCGGCGTGGGGCAGCATCGCCTCGACCGTGCCGCGCAGCAGCGTCGCATAGTGGCCCGACATCGGCGCCACGATCAGAAGCTTCGGGTCGGGCTTACGCCCGGCAGGGACGGCGCGCTGGAAGCGCACGAGATTGCAGAACGGCTTCGACCAGACGGTTTTCTCGGTGACCTCGACATTCTTCCAGTCGACCACTGTCTTGTCGAGGCCGAAGGCCGGCTTGCCGTAGCGGCGCGTGGTGCGCTCGAACAGTTCGGCGGTGGCGGCGATCGAGCGGCCCCAGGGCGTGTGCGAGAATGGGTTGAGCGGATTGGAATAGAACAGCCGCACCGCATCGGCATAGAGACGCGCGGGCTGCAAGGCGGCGTGGTTCATTTCATAGAGCTGGTAGAACATCGAGAACCCCGCTGCTGCCTGGGACCGAAGGGACGACGAGCAGCGCCGAGCCCTATGCCTCGCGGGGAAGTTAGCAACTAATTGCTGCGATGCAATACGTCAGGTGACATGATCTATGCTCATTCTTCGTCCAAGCCGTTGAGAATCGGCCCTGAATGAGGCGAGCCGGCTCAGTGTGCGGTGCGAAGACGCCTGGGGTCACCGATGTGGCCCGGCGGAAAACCGGACCACATATCCGTTCAAACACGGGCCATGCAGACCGCGGTGTGGCCGGAGCCGATAAAGCCGAGCTGGCCGGCGGCGCCCTTCGACAGGTCGAGAACGCGTCCCCTGATGAACGGGCCACGATCGTTGATGCGCACGACGACGCTGCGGCCATTGTTCTGATTGGTGACGCGCAACTTGGTGCCGAAAGGCAAGGTGCGGTGGGCGGCGGTCAAGGCCGAGGGGTTCATGCGCTCGCCCGATGCGGTTTTCGAATGCAGCGCGTACCAGGAAGCGCGGCCGCACTGGCCGGCGGCGGCGGTTGCCGAAGTGGCGGATGCGCCGACCATCAGGCCAGCAGCGATCGTCACCGCGACAAGCGCGGTCTGGTTTATAATCTTCATATTTGGGGAATGGCTCCGTTTTTGACAGTCCCCAGCCGTTAAGGAGCAAATAAGGCGCGAAATGCGGCAAGCATCTGGCGGTTCCATGGCGATGGCACACGTTTGGAGTCGCCGGGTAACAGTCTGTCAGTGAGTTTTCCGACGGCTCGGCACCAATTGCTGATGATCTTCTCGTCGATATCGGCGAACTGTTTGACAAGATCCGGCTTCAACATCCAAGTAGAATCCGGTACGATCAGGCCTCTTCCTTCGGCTCTTTCATCGCGGCCACGGCGTCGCAATCGATCGACTTGGAAAGCGAGGTCCGTCAATGCGATTTGCCAAAAATCTGCTGGGCTTGATTGTGGTTGCCATCGGCGCGCTGTGGACACTGCAAGGCATCGGCGTGGTCGGCGGCAGCTTCATGACCGGCCAGTCGCAATGGCTCTACGTCGGCATCGTCACCATGCTGGTCGGGCTGGCGGGACTGGTGTGGGCGAACCGATAGGGCGGACTTCGATGAGGGTCGACCCCCACTCCGGCCCTTCGGGCCACCTCTCCCCCGCTCGACGGGGGAGAGGAAAGGCGTGTCCCATCGACGGGTAGAGGAAGGACGTGCGTTCGCCGGCCTTGGCGCCTTTCCTCTCCCTCCGGAGGACTCCGGAGGGGGAGCGGTGGCGCTGCGAAGCAGCGGCGGCGTGAGGGAAGGCGGTCCTCAATCGCGCCGCCGCCGCAAGACAGGCTCTACCTGAACAGCCGGTCCAGAATCCTGCCTTCGAGATGCGCAAGTTCGACCGAGCCGCGCCGGCGCGGCCGGGCCACCGGTACATCGAGGTCGAGCGCGATCTTGCCGCCGCTGATCACGACGACCCGGTCGGCGAGCGCAACGGCCTCGGCAACGTCATGCGTGACCAACACGGCGGTGAACTTCTGGGCGAGCCAGATGCGTTCCAGCAATTGCTGCATCTCGATACGGGTCAGAGCGTCGAGCGCGCCCAACGGCTCGTCGAGCGCCAGGATTTGCGGGTGACCGATCAGAGCGCGGGCAAGCGCGACGCGTTGTTTCTGGCCGCCGGACAACACCGAGGGCCATTCGTCGGCGCGATCGGCGAGACCGACCTCGCCAAGGATGTCGAGCGCGCGTCGCCTTGCTTCCGTACCCGAGGCGATGCCGGTCAGCCCGACCTCGACGTTTTTCACCACGCTGGCCCAGGGCAGAAGCCGCGGCTCCTGGAACATGAAGCGCGTGCGGCTGTGGCCTTCTTCCGGCACGCCAAATATCAGCGACCCGGCGGTCGGCCGGTCGAGCCCGGCCAGCAGCCGCAGCAACGTGCTCTTGCCGCAACCGCTTTTGCCGATGACGGCGACGAACTGGCCGACCGGCACATCCAGATCGATGCCGTCGAGGACGACCTTGTCGCCAAAGCGCTTGCCGGCACCGTTGAAGGCGAAGGCGCGCGGTCGTTCGGCGATCTCGCCCGGCTGCGGTTGCGGCGTGACGACGAAGGAACGGACGGCGGCGAGGCTGGGCATCGAAAACCCTCAGGCGTTCTGGAAAGCGGGATGCCAGCCGAGCGACAACCGCTCGAGCAGGCGGGCGAGGCTGTCGGCGAGCTTGCCGAGCAGCGCGTAGATCAGGATCGACAGCACGACGACGTCGATGAGCAGGAACTCGCGCGCCTGCATGGCCATGTAGCCGAGGCCGGAACTGGCGGAGATGGTTTCGGCGACGATCAGCGTCAGCCACATGATGCCCAGCGCATAGCGCAGTCCAACGAAAATCGCCGGCAGCGCGCCGGGCAGGATCACGCGGAAGAACAGCGCGCGCCGGTCCATGCCGTAGACACGGCCCATCTCGACAAGTTGCGGGTCGACGCTCTGGATGCCGAGCAGCGTGTTGACATAGATCGGAAAGAACACGCCGAGCGCCACCAGGAAAAGTTTTGCTTCCTCGTCGATGCCGAACCACAGGATGACGAGCGGAATCAGCGCCAGATGCGGAATGTTGCGGATCATCTGCAGCGTGGTGTCGGTCAGGCCGCGGCTGAGCCGCGACAGCCCATTGGCGAGGCCAAGCGCAAAGCCGATCGAGCCGCCAATGGCAAAGCCGGCAAGCGCGCGCGCCGTCGAGACGCCGATGTTGCGGATGAGTTCGCCCGACAGGGTCAGCCGCCAGAACGCCTCGGCCACGGCGCTGGGCGCCGGCAGGACATTGGGCGGCATCAAGCCCGCACGGCTGGCGATCTCCCAGCCGGCAATAACCAAAACCGGCAGCAGCCATCCGATGCCGTTCCTGTGGAGGCGCGCGGAAAAGCTCATGACGAAGCCTGCAGGCGGGCCGCGCCATGGAAGCCGACGGAGAACTCGTTGGCGATATCTTCGCGCGCCTTGAGCCGCCTTGTGCCGGGCCCGAGACGCGGGAACAGAAGCTCGGCGACGCGATAGGCTTCCTCGAGATGCGGGTAACCCGAGCCGATAATGGTGTCGATGCCGATCGCCTGATACTCGCGGATGCGCTCGGCTATCTGCTCCGGCGTGCCGACCAGCGCCGTGCCTGCTCCGCCGCGTACCAACCCGACGCCGGCCCAAAGGTTGGGCGACACCACCAGCTTGTCGCGACGGCCGCCATGCAGTTCGGCCATGCGGCGCTGGCCGACCGAGTCCATCTGGTTCAGAAACCGCGCTTGTGCGTTCTCGATCTGGGCATCGGTGACGTGGCTGATCAGCCGGTCGGCGGCGCGCCAGGCTTCGTCCTCGGTCTCGCGGACGATGAAATGCAGCCTGATGCCGAAGCGCAGTTTGCGGCCGCGAAGTGCCGCCTTGCGGCGGGCCGAGGCGAGCTTCTCGGCCACCTGTGCCGGTGGCTCGCCCCAGGTGAGATACATGTCGACGAGCTCGGCGGCGAGGTCCTGCCCGGCATCGGAGGATCCGCCGAAATAGAGCGGCGGCCGCTTCTGCACCGGCAGGAGGTCGAGGCGGCCGTTCTCGACGCGATAATATTTGCCATCGAAATTGACGCGTTCGCCGGTGACCAGGCCGCGCCAGATGGTGAGGAATTCGTGCGCCTGGGCATAGCGCTCGTCATGCGGCAGGAAGACGCCGTCGCCGGCAAGCTCGGTCGGATTGCCACCGACCACGACATTGAGGAGCAGACGACCATTGCTCAGCCGGTCGAGTGCCGCTGTCTGGCGTGCGGCGAAAGTCGGCAGCGTCACGCCAGGCCGGAGCGCGACAAGAAATTTGAGCTTCTCGGTGAGCGTCGCAAGACCTGTCGCGGTGATCCAGGAATCCTCGCAGTTCTGCCCGGTCGGCAACAGTACGCCGGGGAAACCGAGCCGGTCGACCGCCTGCGCGATCTCCTTGAAGTAGCCGAACTCGGGCGGCCGCTGCTGTTCCTCGGAACCGAGATAGGAACCATCGCCATGCGTCGGGATGAACCAGAAGAAATCGAGCGGCGCGGTGTCGGCTGGCGTGGTCATGACGGACCTCTTGGAGATGGAAACAGAAAATGGCGCCGGGCGTTCTTACCCGGCGCCGCGCGGCAAAAGATCAATTGCCCGGAGCGCTCCACACGGCGTCGGAAATCCGGACCGCCTTCGGGATCAGGCCAAGCTTGTAGAAACGGTCGGCGGTCGCCTGCTGGCCGGCGACGATCTCGTCCGTGACCGGAAAGATGCCGAACTTGGTCCGGTTGGCGGCGATCGTCTGCGCGTCGAGCGGCACGCCGGTAACCTCATGCAGCGCCTCGGCCACCTTGTCGCGGTTCTGGTCCGCCCATTTCGCCGCCGCGCCGAGGGCCGCGATCGTCGTGGTGACGATCTCGGGATGCGCCTTGGCGAAATCCTTGTTGGCGAGGAAGTAGGTGTTGACCTTGAGAACCTCGCTGGAGCGGGCCAGCACGCGCGGCTGGTAGCGCGTTTCGGCGATGGCGAAGAACGGATCCCAGACGGCCCAGGCATCGATCTGGTCGCTGGCGAAGGCGGCGGCGGCATCGGCCGGACTGAGATAGACCGGCGTGACCTGATCGAGGGAGACGCCTGCCTTTTCCAGCGCGGCGACGAGCAGATTGTGTGCGCTGGTGCCCTTGCCGACGCCGATGCGTTTGCCCTTGAGATCGGCGACCGACTGGATCGGCGACGCCGGCTTGACGAAGATCGCCTCGCCCTCGCCATTGGAGGGCAGCGCCGCGGCGTAGACGATGTTGGCGCCGGCCGATTGGCCGAAGATCGGCGGTGCGTCGCCAGTCCAGCCGACATCGATGGCTCCGACATTGAGCGCCTCGACCAGCGGCGGCCCGGCGGTGAATTCCACCCACTTGACGGTGACGCCCTTGTCGCCGAGCGCCTTTTCGATCACCTGTTGCTGCCGGGCGATCACCGGCAGGCCGGTCTTCTGATAGCCAACGCTGAACTGCTTCAGTTCCTGCGCAGCGGCGCCGAACGACATGGCAGCGCTTGCTGCCAGCAAGCCGATGCCGAAAACGCGTCTCGTCAGATTCAACATGATCCCTCTCCTTCGATGCGGATCGGCGCCGGGAAAATATCCTCGCCGGTTGGAAGAGAGGTAAGGCTAGGTAGGTCTATAAATTTAGTGGAGAAATGATTTGGCGAGTTGACGCGAAAAAGCGGAATTGTTTTCCATGATTGGCGGGATAGCGCTTCCTCGGCCTACCCACCGGTAGCACGGAGGAGGCGAGACGGATCGCCCGCGTTCATTCCGTGATTGTCGGGGCCCCCCCGCGGCCCTTCACTGCGACCAATATTGCCAGGCCCAGTAGAAACTTTCGTCGCGCGGCGGCAGGCGGTCGCGCTCGGCGTCGAGCCGTACCGGCGTGGGCGATCTGGCTTCGTCTTCAAACGGCCGGCCGTCCGTTTTCTGGAACGGACGAAGCCGCTCACCGAGAAAGGCAAACAATGTCGCGGTGGAGTGGTCCATCATCGTGTCTCTCCTTTCGATTTCATTCGCGGCCCGCCCAGGGGACGAGCACGCGTTCGATCCGGCGGATGGTGAATTCGAGCACGAAGGCGATGGCCGCGATCACCAATATGCCCATCACCACCACGTCGGTGACGAGGAACTGGGCGGCCGACTGGATCATGAAGCCAAGCCCGCGCGTCGCCGCCACCAGTTCGGCCGCGACCAGCGTCGACCAGCCGGCGCCGAGCGCTATACGCAGGCCGGTCAGAATCGCGGGCAGCGCGCTGGGCAGGATCACGTGGCGGACCACTTGCGCGCGTGTCGCACCGAGAGCGCGCGCCGCATTGATACGCTCCTGCGAGACGCCGCGAACGCCCGACGCGGTCGACAGCGCCACCGGCGCCAGCATGGCAATGGCAATCACCAGTATCTTCGACGGCTCGCCGATGCCGAACCAGATGATGACCAGCGGCAGGTAGGCGAGCGGCGGGATCGGCCGCAGGAATTCCAATAGCGGATCGAAGATGCCGCGTCCCACCGTGCTGATGCCGATGGCGAGCCCAACCGGTACGCCAATGAGGATGGCCGCGACGAGCGCGGCGAACACGCGGCCGAGGCTTGCCACGACATGCTCTAGCAGCGTCGCATCGACGAAGCCGTCGCGGGCGACCACAACGAATTTATTCCACACGGCGACGGGCGAGGGCAAGAAAACCGGCGATACGAGCTGCAGGCGCGCCGACAGCGCCCACGCCGCCAGCACAACCAGTATCGTCACGGCGCTAACCATGCGCGCCGAGACACCGGCCCGCTTCGGCCGCGGCCTGGACCACGGCACCGACAGGCCTTCAGCCTCGTCGATCTTGTGGCCTGGCCGTTCCGTGTAGGAGGTGAGAGTCATGCCGTCTCTCCCTCGAAGATGGCGTCGGTCAATTCGCCGCGCGCCGCTGCAAAGGCCGGGTCGGCCTTGATGGCGCGAATGGCCTCGCCCGACGCGTAGCGCCTGGAGAAGGCGGGCTCGAAAGTCCGCACAACGCGGCCTGGACCCGGAGCCAGCACGACGACGCGGGTGGCGAGCACCAGCGCTTCCTCGATGCCGTGCGTAACCATCAGCACGCCGACATCGCTGGCCGTCCACAGGTCGAGCAGCGTCGTCTGCATGCGTTCGCGCGTCAGCGCATCGAGCGCGCCAAGCGGTTCGTCGAGCAGCAGGAATTCCGGTTCGGCGGCGAGCGCCCGGGCGAGGCCGACGCGCTGGCGCATGCCGCCGGAAAGCTCCCAAATGTGCTTGTCGCCGACGCCGTCGAGCTTGACCAGCGCCAGAAGCTCGTCGGCGCGCCGGGCCCGTTCGCCCGGTCTGACGCCGCGCAACCGCAATGCGAAGGCAACGTTCTCGCGGGCCGTCAGCCACGGAAACAAGGCATCGTTCTGGAATACCACCGCGCGGTCCGAGCCTGGCGCGGTGATTGGCCGGCCGTTGATCGCGGCGCTGCCGCGCAACGGCCTGACAAGGCCGGCGGCGACGTTGAGCAGCGAGGTCTTGCCGCAGCCGGAACGGCCGACAAGCACGACGAAATCGCCCTTGGCGACATCGATCGACACGCGCTCGACCGCGGGCGCCGGCTGGCCGTGATAGTGAATCGAGATCTTGTCGAGCACGAGATGCGGCATGGGTCCTCACGGGAGGTTCGTTGAACTGCCCCGAAACCGCGCCTCGTCAGCAGTTCCGGGGCAGACAGCACGCGGCGCCCGGGAAGGAGAGCGCGCGCGCGTTCGGAGCAATTCCAGGAAATGTGCAGCGGTTCGCGTCCGGAATTGCGTGAAACAATCCTTGTCAGTTCGAAGCCAGCGCTTCGGTGGCGTATTTCGATGTCACGTATTTCGTATAATCAGGCAGCACGGCGCCGATCTTGCCTTGCTCCTTGAGGAAAGCGGACGTCGCCTCGATCGCCCTGACGGTGCCGCCGCCGAGGAATTCGTCGGAGGCCTGCTCCTCCAGCGTCGGGAAGACATAGCCCTTGAGCAGTTGCGGCACTTCTTCCAGCTTGGCGCCGGTGAGCTTGGCGATCTTTTCCGCCTGCGGCGAAGACACCGACCAGGCGTCCGGCTTGGCCAGGAAGGCGGCATAGGCGGCACCCGTCACCTTGACGAAATTGCGCACCGCTTCCGGGTTCTTGTCGGCGAAGTCGGTGCGCACGATCCAGGCGTCGAAGGTCGGCGCGCCCCAGGCGGCGACCTGCGAGGAATCTAGCACGGTCTTGCCCGTCGTCTTGATCTGGCCAAGCGCCGGATCCCAGACGTAAGCCGCATCGATGTCGCCCCGCGCGAAGGCGGCTGCGATTTCCGGTGGCCTGAGATTGAGGATCTCGACCGATTTCGGATCGACGCCCTCGTGCTTCAAGGCGGCGAGCAGGCTGTAATGCGTGGTCGAGACGAAGGGCACCGCCACCTTCTTGCCGGCGAGATCGGCGATCTTGTCGATGCCGGCACCGTTGCGCGCGACCAGCGCTTCGGATTGCCCGATCAGGCCGACAATGAAAATGGTCTGGACGGGAAGGTCGCGGCTTGCCGCCGCCCCCAGCGGGCTCGATCCGACATAGCCTATATCGACCGAGCCGGAAGCGACCGCGGCAATGACGTCGGCACCGGAGTCGAATTTGCGCCAGTCTATCGCCGCCTTCGTTGCCTTTTCGTAGGTGCCGTCGGCCTGCGGCACTTTCGAGGGTTCGACCACCGTCTGGTAGCCGATGGTGATCTTGAGGTCGTCGGCAAAAACCGGGCCGAGGAAGGCGGCACCGGCAAGTGCTGCCGACGACAGGAGAAGAATGCGTCGCGAAATGGTGGACATGAAGGGCTCCTGAAAAGAGAAAATCGGAATGCCTCATCATAGTCAGCTAATTCTATCATTCCTGTAGAGTTAAATCCTTCCAACCAAAGCCGGCTTGTTAGAAAAAAGCTGCCGATAGCGCGTTGCTGAAGCGGATAGGGCGGTTGCGAGCGATCTCACGGCCTGATTCGAGCCGTGATGTTGGAGTTCGGCTGCCTCCAAGGTCTTCCGATGCCGACAGGACATAGGGTGGTCCCGTCAACGTCCTGCAAGGTTCTGCACCTCACCAACGCTCGAAGAAAACGGAATGGACCCGTGTCTCTGCCGCGATACCGCCGGCATCGCGGGTTACGAACGAGATTTCCCGCGCTGACGCTCGCCGGGCGAATTCATGCCTCAAACAGCCAAGGATTTGAAAACACATTCCGCGTGTCGAGGGGTAAGTATAGTATTCTTATCGACATTGAGGAATGGAGGCGACGATGCGCGACCAATCCATGATCGCTCTCGGCTGGCTTTCAACGTCGTGCGGGTCGACGCAAACCACCGCTGCTGCCCTCGAACCATTTGCCGTCTTGCTGCCGGCGAAGCGCATTTCTGTGCTCTCAAAGGCACAAACACCGGCAAATATAGCCGTAGCAGCTTGAAAATGAAGCAAAATCAACAGCTCTCGGCTTGTACATCATGTCACTAGAATTTATGTGTCATGGATGCTTGGACGCGGCGAGGAGGCACGCCAGGCGTTTCGCAACAGGTGGCTTCGGCCCACCGCATGACAGAGAAACGTTCGGCTCATGCTCACAAAGAAGGGCAAGTACGGCCTCAAGGCGCTCATACACCTCGCGCGGATACCGGCCGGACAGCTCGCTTTCGTCAATGACATCGCGACGGGCAACAACATCCCGAAGAAATTCCTCGACGCAATCCTGGGCGAACTGCGCAATGCCGGCTTCGTCCAGAGCCGCAAGGGCAAGGATGGCGGCTACCGATTGGCGCGGCCTGCCGACGAGATCAAGGTCGGCCATGTCGTGCGCGTCCTCGACGGGCCGCTGGCACCTATTCCCTGTGCCAGCCGCACCCAGTATCAGCGCTGTGAAGACTGCAACGAGGCGACATGCCAAGTCCGACATCTGATGCTCGAGGTCCGGCAAGCGATCGCCGAGGTGCTCGACCAGCGCAGCCTCGCCGAAATGCGCGATATCGCCAGCGACGAGCTTACGGTCGCGAGAGATATCGACGACCTTGCGGTCGCGGCGGTGAAAATCCAGGCCTGACGCCAGCGCTTCGCACGGGGCTGGAACGCGCATGACCGGGCGCGCCAATTCGATCATCATTGTCGGCGGCGGCGCCAGCGGCGTCGTGCTGGCCGCGCATCTGTTGAAATCGCCCAATCCCGATCTGCGGGTCACGCTGATCGAGAAGCGCCCTCATTTCGGCCAGGGCATCGCCTATTCGACGCTGCTGTCGGCACATGTGCTGAACGTCAGCGCCGCCGGCATGAGCGCCTATGCCGATGATCCCGGCAATTTCTGGCGCTGGCTGCTGGAACGCGGCCTTGCAACCCCGGAACAGGCGCCGGTCTACGCGCCGCGCAGCCTCTATGCTCGCTATCTCAAGGAATTGCTCGACGATCTGGAAGCGGGCGAGCGAGCGACGGGCCGATTGCGCCTGATCCGCGAGGAAAGCCGGTCGATCTCGCCCACCGCTTCCGGAGTCGAGGTGGTGCTCGCCAACGGCACCAGCGTCGTCTCGCATCTTGCCGTGCTGGCCACCGGCCATGACGAGCAGCCGGCGCACGGCCATGCGATCAGAATGGGCTCGGAGGCCGACACCGCGCTCGACCCGGGCAGTCGTGTCATGGTGCTGGGTACGGGCTTGAGCATGGTCGACGCTTTCCTGGCGCTGGAACAGCGCGGCCACAAGGGCGAGATCGTCGCCATTTCCCGGCGCGGGCTGCTGCCGTCGCCGCACCGCAAGGGCAATCCGATCAAGCTCGACATTGCCGACATCCCGCTCGGTACCCAGCTTTCCTATTTCGTCGGCTGGTTCCGCGACCTGATTCGCGAGAACCAGAAAGCCGGCGTCGACTGGCGCGACGTGGTCGACGGCCTGCGCCCGTTCAATCAGAATATCTGGCAGAACTGGCCATCTTCAGCCAAGCGCCGCTTCGTCGAGCACACCAAGGCCTGGTGGGATATCCATCGCCATCGCATGGCGCCGGAAGTCTACGCCAAGGTGACCGGCGCGGTGCAATCCGGCCGCATTCGCCTTGTCGCGGGCCGCGTCGTCGACGTGACGGCCAATGACGAGTTCATTGTCGCGGTCCAGTCGCGCCACACCCAGCGCCTCGAGACGTTCGACGTTGCCCGCATCTACGATTGCTCGGGCATCGTCAGGGACATCTCGACGTCTTCGAACAGCGTCGTGCGCTCGCTGGTCGACCGCGGGCTGGCACGGCCGGACCCGCTGCGCATCGGCCTCGATGTCACCGCCAATTGCGAGATCATCGCCAGCGACGGCACCGTGTCGACCAAGATCCTGGCCGTCGGCCCACTGACGCGCGGCACCTTCTTCGAGATCGACGCCATTCCCGACATCCGGGTGCAATGCGCCAGGCTGAGCAAGCGGCTGCTGGGGTAGATCGTCGCTCTACGGCGCCCTGCAGAGCCTTGCGCGGGGACGCCCAACCCGGAATGACATTCTCCATCTGGCCGGTTGATTGGCACGATCTATCTTCTTTCCAACTGCAAAGGGCTGGAAAAGAGGATACGCTGCCGCCCGCCCCCAAGGCGGCCGCTTGATCATGGAGCACGGATATGAGCAAGCACAAGGTCGCCGCGTCGGACAGCGCCCCTGCGGAAAGCGCAACGTCCCGTCTGCGTCCGCCCTACAAGTCGGTTCTCGACCTGATCGGCCAGACGCCGGTGGTGGAGTTGACCACATTCGACACCGGCAAGTGCCGGCTGTTCATCAAGCTCGAGAGCCAGAATCCCGGCGGCTCTATCAAGGACCGCATCGCGCTGTCGATGATCGCCGCCGCCGAGAAAGAGGGCAAGCTCAGGCAAGGCGGCACAATCGTCGAGGCGACCGCGGGTAATACCGGGCTCGGCCTTGCCCAGGTCGGCATCCCAAAGGGCTATCGCATCGTGCTGGTCGTTCCCGACAAGATGTCGCGCGAAAAGATCCAGCATCTGCGCGCGCTCGGCGCCGAAGTGCGCATGACTCGCTCCGATGTCGGCAAGGGCCATCCCGAATATTACCAGGACATGGCCGAGAAGATCGCCGCCGAAGTGCCCGGCGCCTTCTATGCCAACCAGTTCGCCAATCCGGCCAATCCGCAGGCACATGAGACGACGACCGGCCCGGAAATCTTTTCGCAGCTCGGCGGCGATGTGGACGCGGTGGTTGTCGGCGTCGGCTCCGGCGGGACGCTGACCGGGCTTGGCCGTTATTTCGCCAAGGCATCGCCGAAGACGGAAATGGTGCTCGCCGATCCGGTCGGCTCGGTGCTGGCGCCGCTGATCAAGACCGGCAAGATGATTGAGGCCGGCAGCTGGACGGTGGAAGGTATAGGCGAGGATTTCGTGCCGCCCAATGCCGACCTGTCGCTGGTCAAGAAGGCCTATTCCATATCAGACAAGCAGAGCATGCTGGCGGTGCGCGACCTGCTGTCCAAGGAAGGCATTCTCGCCGGTTCGTCGTCGGGCACGCTGCTGTCGGCCGCCTTGCGCTATTGCCGCGAACAGACGCTGCCCAAGCGCGTCGTCACCTTCGTCTGCGACAGCGGCAACAAGTACCTGTCGAAGGTGTTCGACGATTTCTGGCTGGCCGAACAGGGCTTGGCCGAGCACGAGCAGCATGGCGATCTGCGCGACCTAGTGATGCGCTCGCATCGCACCGGCGACACGGTCTATGTCGGTCCGGACGAAAGCCTGCTCAACGCCTATGGCCGCATGCGCCGCTCCGACGTCTCGCAGCTGCCGGTGCTCGACAATGGCAAGCTCGTCGGCATCGTCGACGAGAGCGATATACTGGCCAAGGTGGACGGCCCGTATGACGGACGCTGGGAGCGCTTCAACGGCCCTGTGCGCACGGCCATGACCTCCAATCTGCACACTTTGCAGGCGAGCCAGACGCTGGACGCGCTGCTGCCGGTGTTCGACCGCAACGAGGTCGCCATCATCTTCGACGGCGACGAGTTCATCGGCCTGATAACCCGCATCGACCTAATCAACCATCTGAGGCGCGCACGATGACTTCATCCGGCAAGAACCGACTGGCTTTTTCGACGCGCACCATTCATGGCGGCCAGAACCATGATCCGTTGACCGGCGCGGTGATGGTGCCGATCTACGCCACCTCGACCTACGGCCAGCAGTCGCCGGGGGTGCACAAGGGGTTCGAATATGCCCGCAGCCAGAACCCGACGCGCTTCGCCTTCGAACGCGCCGTGGCCGATCTCGAAAGCGGCTCGGCGGCCTTCGCCTTCGCTTCCGGGCTGGCGTCGATCGCCACTGTGCTGGAGCTGCTCGATTCCGGCGCCCATATCGTCGCCACCGACGACATCTATGGCGGCTCCTTCCGCCTGATGGAGCGGGTGCGCAAGCGCTCGGCCGATCTCAAGGTCAGCTTCGTCGATTTCACCGACCTTGCCGCCGTCGAGGCGGCGATCCGCCCGGAGACGAAACTGCTGTGGGTCGAAACGCCAACCAACCCGCTGCTGCGCATCGTCGACCTCGAAGGCGTCGCGGCCCTTGCCAGGCGCAAGGGCATCCTCTCGGTCGCCGACAACACCTTCTGCAGCCCCTATCTGCAGCGGCCGCTGGAACTCGGCATCGACATCGTGGTCCACTCGACGACGAAGTACCTCAACGGCCATTCCGACATGGTCGGCGGCGTGGCTGTCGTCGGCGACAACAAGGATTTGGCCGACCGGCTGAAATTCCTGCAAAACGCCATCGGCGCCATATCGGGTCCGTTCGATAGTTTTCTGGCGCTGCGCGGCCTCAAGACACTGGCGCTGAGGATGGAGCGGCACTCGTCGAACGGTCTGAAAATCGCGCAATGGCTGGAAAGCCGCAAGGATGTGCGCAGGGTGATCTATCCCGGCCTCGCCAGCCATCCGCAACATGCCGTCGCCGTCCAACAAATGCACGCCTTCGGCGGCATGATATCGGCCGTGCTCGACCGCGACCTCGCCGGCACAAAACGCTTCCTCGAGCGCACGCAATTGTTCACGCTGGCCGAAAGCCTCGGCGGTGTGGAGAGCCTGATCGAGCACCCCGCGCTGATGACGCATGGCTCTATCCCGGCGGAGAAGCGCGCCGAGATCGGCATTTCGGATTCGCTGGTGCGGCTGTCGGCGGGGATCGAGGATGGCGACGATCTGATCGCGGACCTGGAGCAGGCGCTGAGGGGATAGCGCTATCGGAAGGCCTGCCATCGCACTCAGTTGACCCAAAGCCCCAACTGTCCGAAATGTGGCGCCCCATGGCCACGCGCGAAACACCTCCCGAAACTCCCCTGACCTTCGCGGTGCTGGTGTTTCCCGGCTTTCCGATGATGGCGTTCAGCTCGGTTATCGAGCCGCTGCGCGCCGCCAATATCTTGGCAAAACGGCAGTGCTATCGCTGGATCATCGTCGGTGGCACAAAAGGCCCGGTCGAGGCTTCGAACGGCGTCGTCATCCAGCCGGGCTTTTATGCCGAGAATGCGCCGAAGGTCGATCGCATCGTCGTCTGCTCGGGCGGCGATGCCGATCATCTCGTCGCCGAGGACGCGGCAAGCTGGATTCGCAGGAGCCTGCGCAATGGTGCCCATATCGGCGCGGTGGCGGATGCGGCATTCTTTCTCGCTCGCGCCGGCCTGCTCGACGGCCATGCCTGCACCTTGCATTGGACCAGCCAGGCGGCGTTCACCGAAGCGTTCCCCAACATCGAGCTCCGGCGCGATCTCTACGTCATCGACCGCAAGCGCTTTACATCCGCCGGCGGCGTCGGCAGCCTCGACATGATGCTCGAGATCATCGCCAACGACTACGGCGCCGAGCTCGCCGCCGGCGTCGCCGAATGGTTCGTGCACAGTCAGTTGCGCTCCAGCGTCGACCGCAAGCTGATGCCGCTGCGCCTGCGAACCGGCGTCCAGAACGAGCTGGTGCTGTCGGCCATCGCCATCATGGAGGATGCGGTCGAGGAGCGGCTCGGCATGGCGGAGCTCACCGCGCGGCTCGGCGTCTCCTCCGACAAGCTCGAACGCTCCTTTCGCTCCGAACTCGCCATCTCGCCCAATGGCTATTACCGGAGGCTCAGGCTGAAACGCGCCGCCGACCTGCTGGCGCATTCGACGCTGGCGGTGCGCGACGTGGCGCTGGCCTGCGGCTTTGCCTCGATGTCGAGCTTTGCCCGAGCTTTTCGGGAAGAGCATGGCCATCCGCCGAAGCTGGCGAGAAGGCATTAGGCCCGCAGCCGCGATGAGACGTTGGCGGGACAGCGCCCCCCTCTGCCCTGCCGGGCATCTCCCCCACACGGGGGGAGATCGCTGTCATCGCTGCTTTCGCCAATTTCCGAGGTTGAAAAGTGAAGCGCGGCCGGCGAAGCAGCCAATCTCCCTCCTCGTGGGGGAGATGCCTGGCAGGGCAGAGGGGGGCGCGAAGAATCGCGACGCAACCGACTGGCCAGCGGCATCCCGCACAACCCACGCGGTTTTTCGCACAACCGCCGCTCCCCTCCTGCGCCATGGTCTGGGCTCGCACACCACAAAGGCCGTACCCCCCATGAGCATCGTCGTATTCGACCCAGACAGCACAGAAGACGTGGACTTCAAGGATCGCATGCGCCATCCCGCGGCCGCCGATCCGGCGGGCGGCATGTGGCTGTCGGACACCGAGCCGTCCTTCATCGATGCGGATGCCTTGCGCAAAGGCCGGCTGGCAAAACTGCGCGGCTGGATGCGCGAGGCCGGTTATGGCGGCGTCGTGCTGTTCGACCCCTACAACCAGCGCTACGCCACCGGGTCGCGCAACATGTTCGGCTATTTCCTGCGCAACTCGACCCGCTATTTCTTCATCCCCACCGAAGGGCCGATCGTGCTGTTCGAATATCCGCAGAGCTACCATGTCTCGATGGTGCTCGATACGATCGACGAGGCGCGTCCGTCCAAGCTCGTGTGGTCGTCGGTCTCGGGCCGCGACGACGAAACCGCTGGTCCCTTCGCCGACGAGATCGCCGAACTCTTGAAGCAGCATGGTGGCGGCTCGACGAAGCTAGGGCTCGACCGCTGCAGCCATCTGCAGGCGCTGGCGCTGGAAAAGCGCGGCTGCGAGGTCCGGGATTGCCAGGGCGAAATCCTGGCGGTGCGGGCGGTCAAGACACCGGAGGAAGTCAAATGCCTGCAGGTGTCGATGGCCGGTGCCGAGGCGGCGGTCTATGCGGTGCGCGAGGCGATCAAGCCCGGCGTCTCCGAAAACGATCTGTTCGCCATCATGTATGGCGAGGTCATCCGCCAGGGCGGCGAGTTCATCGAGACGCGGCTGTTGACGTCCGGCCAGCGCACCAATCCGTGGTTCAACGAGGCCAGCGGCCGCAAGATCCGGCCCGGCGAACTTCTGGCGCTCGATACCGATACGATCGGCTGCTACGGCTATTATTCGGATTTCTCGCGCACCTTCCGCTGTGGGCCAGGCAAGCCGACTCCTTACCAGAAGTCGCTCTACCGCATGGCGCATGACCAGGTTCAGCACAACATCTCGATCGTCAAACCCGGCATGGCGTTCCGCGAAATCGCCGAAAAAGCCTGGAAGATCCCGGACCGCTTCGTCGACCAGCGCTACACCTCGGTGATGCACGGGGTCGGCATGCATGGCGAGACGCCGTTCATCGCCCATGCCATTGACTACGAGACCTATGGCCGCGACGGCCATATCGTGCCAGGCATGGTGGTGAGCGTCGAAAGCTATATCGGCGAGAAGGGCGGCCGCGAGGGCGTCAAGCTGGAGGACGAGATCCTGATTACCGAAACCGGCACCGAACTTCTGTCGCGCTTCCCCTATGAGGATGAATTTCTGGAGAAACAGGTTTGATGCTGGATCCGCGCTCCTTGGCGACTGTCGCGGCCTCCCATCGCTTCGTCATCCTAGGGCGGAGCAAGGAGCGTAGCGACGCGGCGCAGACCCTAGGATCCATGCCGCGACTTCAACGCGCCGCAACGGTGCAAGTTCTGCTCCGCTGCACCCTTCGGCTAACCTCCCGGCATGGATCCTCGGGTCTCCGCGACGGAGCTTCGCTCCTGCTCCGCCCGTGGATGACGAAGGTGGGGAGGCACCGGCCAATCGCCAGGGCCTGCGCCAGCCCACTGAACGGAGCCGCGTTGGCCCGCACCCCAGGCCCATCCGCATGAAAAGCCCCATTGCCATCAAGCGCGGCACGGTGGCCGCTGTTTTCATCGACCTGCAGGAAGAGCACCGGCAGGACCCGCGCTACTTGGTCGAGGGGTTTGAAAAAATCCTCGCCAACGTGCAGCGCCTGCAGGCGACGGCGCGGCAGAACCATGTGCCGCTCTACCACTGGGCCTATATCGTCGATCTCGACCGCCAGGAGCGGCCGTTTCACCCGCTCGGCCCCGACGGCAAGTCGGCCTTTTCCGACAAGAGCGACCCGCTGACCGAGATCTGCCATGAGGTAGCGCCGGCGGATGGCGAGACCTTTCTGATCAAGGCCGAGGCCAGCGCCTTCCGCACCGGGCTGGCGCCCGATCAGCTCAAGGCCTCCGGCATCGAATGGCTGGTCGTTGCCGGCGTGTGGACCGAGGCCTGCATCGACGCCACCGTGAAGGACGCCCTGGCGCGCGGCTTTCGCGTGCTGCTGGTCAAGGATGCCTGTGGCAGCGGCAGTGCTGCCATGCACCAGACCGCCATCCTCAACCTCGCCAACCGGCTTTATGGCGGCGCCGTCACCGACACCGACGGCGCGTGCCGGCTGCTGGCCGGCGAGACCGCCACCGCCTGGCAGGTCGAAGGCTCGGTACCGCTACGCTTCACCTTCGACAACGCGGCCGGGCTTTACGCTGATCTATGACTGCCGGGAGCCGCGGCAAATACGAGACACGGCTCGACCCGGCCCTGTGGGCCTATATCGCCGCGGTCAACGCCTGGTATCCGCCCGAGATCACCGGCCTGCCGATCGACAAGCAGCGCGCGGTCTATGACAGAATGTGCCGGGCCTTCCATCAAGGCCGTCCGCCAGGCGTCAAGGCCAGCGACGGCCTGATCGCCGCCGCTGGCCGCGACATCCCGGTCCGGCGCTACCAGAGCGCCGGTCAGGGCGCACCGGCCACGGTGCTCTATCACCACGGCGGCGGCTTCATCCTCGGCGGGCTCGACAGTCATGACGACATCTGTGCCGAGATCTGCGCCGGCACCGGCTTCGACGTGCTGTCGGTGGACTACCGGCTGGCGCCCGAACATGTGCATCCAGCGGCTTTCGACGACGCGCTGGCCGCCTTCGAATGGGCAGTGGCCACGACGGGCGGGCCGCTTGTGCTGTGCGGCGAGAGCGCCGGCGGCAATCTGGCGGCGGCCGTAGCGCGAGCGACGCGCCGGCGCGAGGCGATCGGACAGGTGCTGATCTATCCCGAACTCGGCGGCGACGAGAACTCGGGCTCCTATGTCGAGCATGCCGGCGCACCGCTGCTGTCCGTGGCCGACATCGGCTTCTATCGCGACGTCCGCTCGGCCAAGCGGCAATCGCCCGCCGATCCGAGCTTCTCGCCATTGCGTGATGACGACTTCTCCGGCCTGCCCCCGACGGTGATCATCACGGCGGAGTGCGACCCGCTGTCCTCGGATGGCGAGGCCTACCGCGATCGCATCCTGGCTGCCGGCGGCAAGGCGTGGTGGCACGAGGAGAAACGCCTGGTCCACAGTTTCCTGCGCGCCCGCGCCACGGTGCCGGCCGCGGCGCAAGCGTTTGCGCGCATCATCGCCGCGATTGCGGCGCTCGGCCGGGGGGATTGGCCCTACTGATACCTCGCCTTACTGCGGCGTCACGATACTTGCTTCGGTTGAAGCAACGTTTCGCCAGAGCGCCTTTTCACCGAGCGTGGCAACCATGCCGGCATGCGCGGCGCGCTCGGCCTCGGTCAGACGTAGCGGCAAGGGCGCCGGGCGCTGGCTGACCACAATTTCGATCTGGCGGACGTTCTCGCCACCGCCGGCCGGCGCGGTGGCGCTGTCGAGGATGAGCGCCGCCTGCTTGCCGCCGATCAGCTCGATATAGACCTCGGCCAGCAGTTCGGAATCGAGCAAGGCGCCGTGCTTGGTGCGCCTTGTGTTGTCGATGCCGTAGCGCCGGCAGAGCGCGTCGAGCGAATTCGGCCCCATCGGGTGCTTGCGGCGCGCCAGTGCCAGCGTATCGACGACAAGGCCGGGATCGACGACGGGGTGACCCAGCCGGCCGAACTCGACATTGAGGAAGCCGATGTCGAAGGTGGCGTTGTGCGCTACCAGCTTGGCGCCGTCGATGAAGGCCAGCCATTCCTGTGCAATATCGGCAAAGGTCGGCTTGCCCGCCAGGTCCGCCGCGCTGATGCCGTGTACCGCTTGCGCCTCGGCGTGGATCGCCCGGCCCTGTGGATTGATGTAGTGATGGAAGGTCTTGCCGGTCGGGAAGCGGTTGACCAGTTCGACGCCGCCAAGCTCGATCACGCGGTCGTCGCGCGAATCAAGGCCGGTGGTTTCCGTATCGAAAATGATCTCACGCATCGAATCAGTCCGCTCCTGAGGAGCAGAATCATACACCAGAACAAAATGGCAATGGAAAACGAAGCTGGCCAGCGCAATGACTACAGGTTTGCGCTGCCTCTCATCGGTTAGCGGTGCCTGAAGCAATGGCCTGCCGACAATATCAGTGGCCTAGCTTGCCCACCCCTGTCATCTGCCCAATGATCGCCTCGACCTGCGCGCGGGCGGCGTCCAGCCCCTGGCCGGTGTCGATGACAAAATCGGCCTGACGGCGCTTTTCCGCGTCCGGCACCTGTTTGGCCAGGATCGACGCCAGTCTTTCCTCCGTCATTCCAGGCCGCGCCAGCACGCGCCGGCGCTGGATCTCGGCGGGCGCGGTGACGACGACGACCTTGTCGACCCGACCGCGGCCGCCGGTTTCGAACAGCAGCGGAATATCGAGGACCACGATCGATTCGCCAGCGTTACGATGCCTGGCCAGGAAGGCGTCGGCATCGGCGCGGACCAGCGGATGGATGATCGCCTCGAGTTTTTTCAGGGCCGCCGCGTCGCCGAGCACGCGCGCGCCGAGTTTCGCGCGGTCGACCACACCATCCGTGGTGGTGCCCGGAAACGCAGCCTCGACCAGCGGCGCCGCCTTGCCGGAATAAAGCCGATGCACCGTTTCGTCGGAATCGTGAACCGGCACGCCCGCCTCGGCGAACATTTTTGCCGTCGTCGACTTGCCCATGCCGATCGAGCCGGTGAGGCCGAGCACGATCATGGTTTCGGCACCAGGTCGGCTTCGATCAGCGCACGCAGCTCTGCCGTGACCTGTGGCCTGATGCCGTACCAGTGTTCGAAGCCGGGCACGGCCTGGTTGAGCAGCATGCCGAGCCCGTCGACGGTCTTCAGCCCCCGCTCGCGCGCCGCCGCAAGCAGCGGCGTTTCCAGCGGCACATAGACGATGTCGGTGACGATGGCATGATCCGGCAGCCGAGCCGGGTCGGCGGGCAGACCTTCATTGCCGACCATGCCGAGCGCGGTGGTGTTGACCAGCAGGGCGGCGTCCGCCAGCAATTCGTCGGTCGCGGCCATGTCATGCGCGGACACGCCGGCGCCGAAGCGGTCGCGCAACTCCTGGGCCCGGGCCAGCGTGCGGTTGGCGATGCGGATATCGGCGACGCCGCGTTGCTTCAGCGCATGGATGACGGCGCGGGACGCGCCGCCTGCGCCAAGCACCACCGCCGGACCCTTGCTTTCCCAGCCCGGCGCGTGATCGTCGAGATTGGCGGCAAAGCCGTGGCCGTCGGTATTGCCACCCCACAGCGTGCCGTCCTCGAGCCACAGCGTGTTTACGGCGCCGATCTCCTGCGCTGCCTGGTCGCGGCGCTCGACCAGCGCGAAAGCGGCTTCCTTGTGCGGAATGGTGACGTTGCCGCCGCGGTAGCCATTCGCCTGCAATGTCTTCAGGAATACGGCAAAGTCCCGGGGCGCGACATCGATCGCCTGATAGCTGCCGTCTATGCCGTGCTTGGCCAGCCAGTAGCCATGAATCCTGGGCGAGCGCGAATGCTTGATTGGATGGCCTGTGACGAAGGCCTTTTTCGTCGCCTCAGCCATCGATCGCCCCCAGCGCGCGAAGTTCCACGAGCAGCGGCAGCAGCGGCAGGCCGACAATGGTGAAATGGTCGCCTTCGATCTTGTCGAACAACTGGATGCCTTCGCCCTCGACCTGGTAGGCGCCGACGCTGGCCAGCGCCTTGACGCCGACACGGGCCAGATGCCGGCCGATGAAGGCTGGGTCGAGCTCGCGCATGGTCATGCTGGCGATACCGACATGCCGCCACAGCACCTCGCCGTCACGGACCAGCACGGCGGCGCTGTTCAACTGATGGGTCTTGCCCGACAACGCCAGCAGATGGCGGCGGGCGCCTTCCATATCGGCCGGCTTGTGGAACACCTCGTCGCCGAGCGACAGCGTCTGGTCGCAACCGAGCACCAGCGCGCCGGCTCGGCGTTCGCTCACTTCGGTTGCCTTGGCTTCGGCCAGCACCAGCGCGACGTCCTCGGGGGAGGCGCCGCTGTCTTGCAAAGGCGCCTCGAGCGCGCGCTCGTCGACATTGGCCGGCACTGCTTCCACGTCGACGCCGGCATCGACGAGCATCGCCTTGCGGAACGGACTCCCGGAGGCAAGGATGATTTTTTCGGTCATGATTCTTTCCCGCACCTGATCGTCATTAAGTTCCTGACCTGGCAGAGAACCGTAGCACTCCAGAGCCATCGTCACGGCATGGATCCTAGGGTCTCCGCGACGCCGCTTCGCGGCTGCTTCGCCCTAGGATGACGAAGGCGTGGTGGCTTCTCGGCCAATCGCGAATGTCGGAGTTCGGCATCTGCGCTGTCGAGTAACGTCCGGCGGCAGATCGCCGACCTCTGAGACTGGCCGAGACAATCATCCCTTCGTCATCCTAGGGCGGAGCAAGGAGCGAAGCGACGCGACGCAGACCCTAGGATCCATGCCGTGACCTTTCGGCCTTTGCAGCGGTGGGTAATAGCGATGCGCCACACGGTTCCAATTACCGCGTCTTCCCCCGCAGGGCAACGATGGCCGCTGCCGTTTCCTCGATCGAGCGGCGGCTGACGTCGATCATCGGCCAGCCATGCCGCGTGCAGATCTGGCGGGCGTAGGCGAGCTCCTCGTTGATGGCGGCCCGGTCGACATAATCGGTGGGCACGTAGGAGCTGCTGTTGCCCAAGATGCGGTTCTGGCGGACATGCGAGATGCGTTCGGCGGTGGCGATCAGCCCGACGATCAGCGGCGTCCTGGCGCTGAGCAGGCTTTCCGGTACCGGCACGCCGAGCACGATCGGAATGTTGGCGGTCTTGATGCCTCTGTTGGCGAGATAGATGCTGGTCGGTGTCTTCGAAGTGCGCGAAATGCCGACCAGGACAACGTCGGCATCGTCCATATTGGCCGGCAGCTGGCCGTCATCATGGTCCATGGTGAAGTTCAGCGCATCGATGCGGCGGAAATATTCGGCGTCGAGAACATGCTGGGCGCCGACGCGCCGGCCGGCCGGCGTGCCGAGATAGGACTGGAAAACGGTAAGCACCGGCTCCAGCACGGAGACACAGGGCAGACCCATCGCGGCGCAGCGCTCGTCGATGCCGCGTGCGAGCTTCTGGTCGACCACCGTATAGAGGATGATGCCCGGCTCCTCCTCTATGTCGTCGAACACTTTCGCCACCTGCTTCTCGGTGCGGATGAGCGGATAGATATGCTCGATGGCGCGTGCATCCTTGTATTGCGCGGAGGCCGCCCGGCCGGCGGCAAGCAGCGTTTCACCGGTCGCGTCGGAAATCAGGTGCAAATGGAAGAAGCTTTGGGGTTTGTTCACAGGGATCACCTGGGGCTGTGGGCGGATGTGGATAAGGTCGGACGGAAAGACCGAGCCGTCGGAGGCGACTGTATCAGATGGCTGTTTGTCCACAATTCGATGCTCTGTAGGCTTCGGCGGGCGACTGGGGACAAGTCTGGGGACCGGTTCTCTTGGCCTTCGGCTGTCCACAGGGCCGGTTTTCCCCGCCGTAGCCTAACGCTTTGACTCCAGTGGAGGATTCCAGACTGTCCCCAGAACCCTACAGTCCGGCCTGAGAAGCGCGCGACAATATGCTTGCTGGTCTTTTTCGGGGCAAAGCGGGACAGGTGACAACCACCATAACCAACAGACTCTTAGAATCAGAAGAATCTTAGATATAAGAATATTTGATTAGAAAGAGGCTTGGAGAAGCGAGCGCTCGATGCACAAAAACCGGATCATGCTGGACGTCCTGAAGGGCGAAGCCGTCTTTCCGCCTCCGCTCTGGATGATGCGTCAGGCCGGGCGCTACCTTCCGGAATATCGAGAGACGCGAAGGCGCGCCGGTTCGTTCCTAGACCTCTGCTACGATCCCGACCTCGCCGTCGAAGTGACGCTGCAGCCGATCGAGCGCTTCGGTTTCGATGCGTCGATCCTGTTCTCCGATATCCTTGTCGTGCCGCATGCGCTTGGCCGCGACGTGCGCTTCGAAGAGGGGCGAGGACCGCTGCTGACGCCGATCACACCCACCGAGATCACGGCTCTTGAAAGCAAAACGTTTCACGTGAATCTCGAACCGGTCTACGAGACGGTTCGCCGGCTGCGGGCGAAACTGCCCGACGAGACCACACTGATCGGCTTTTGCGGCGCGCCATGGACGGTGGCGACCTACATGATCGCCGGTCATGGAACGCCCGACCAGGCCCCGGCACGGCTGTTTGCCTACCGGGAGCCGGTGGCGTTCAGGCAGTTGCTGAAGGTGCTTGCCGATCATTCCGCCGCCTATCTGATCCGCCAGATCGAGGCGGGTGCGGATGTGGTGCAGATATTCGATTCCTGGTCCGGCGTGCTCGACGATGCGTCTTTCGACCTATTCTGCGTCCAGCCGGTGGCTGAAATCGTGCGGCAGGTTCGGGTCGTTCATCCTGATATTCCAATCATCGGGTTTCCCAAGGGAGCCGGCGCCCGCTACCGGACCTATCGTGAGAAGACCGGAGTGACGGGGCTGGGGATCGACTGGACGGTGCCCCTGGAGGCGGCGAAGGATTTGCAGCGCTCGGGTGCGGTTCAGGGCAATCTCGATCCGTTGAGGCTGGTGGCTGGCGGCAAGGCCCTGTCCGATGGTGTCGAGGCGATACTGAAGGCGTTGGGCGACGGACCGCTGATCTTCAATCTCGGCCACGGCATAACGCCTGAGACGCCGATCGAGCATGTCGAGGCGATGGTGAAACTGGTGAGGAGCGCGACCCGCTGATGGCCCAGTCAAACAAAAGCCGCGCTAGCGTTACGAACAGCGCCGGCCAGGCGATGGTGCGCATGATATCGGGCATTGCCATGCTGCTCGTTCTAGCGGCGCTTTTGTATTTCGCAGCACCCGACAGTTTCTATCCTTGGGCTAAGGCGATCCATATCCTTGCCGTCATCTCGTGGATGGCCGGCATGCTCTATCTGCCGCGGCTGCTGGTCTACCACGCGGACGCCGAGAAGGGCTCTGTCCAGTCGGAGACCTTCAAGGTGATGGAGCGGCGCTTGCTGCGCGGCATCATCAATCCGGCGATGATCTTGACCTGGGTGTTCGGGCTCTGGCTCGCCTGGAAAGGCTTTGCGTTCCAGGGCGGCTGGCTGCACGCCAAGATCGGCGCTGTGCTCTTGTTGTCCGCCGTTCATGGCTATCTCGCCGGTGCGGTGCGCAAATTCGCCGAGGACCGCAACGAAAAGCCAGCGAAGCACTGGCGAATCGTCAACGAGATCCCCACATTGCTGATGATCGCCATCGTCATCCTGGTTGTCGTCAAGCCGTTCTAAGGCTTTTGTGGTCTCACAAAACGCAGCTTGCTCTTTCACCCGACCGACGATAAAAGACGGGTCTTCCTTCCCGTCATGCGCCGCCCGTCATTGCTATCGGCCGCGCCCGGCATTTGTCGCATTCGCCGATATTTTTCCCAAAGCTTACCCAGACTCCATCTGTTCAAGGTCCGTCTATGCAAGAAATGAAACTCGCCGAGTTCAAGAACAAGAAACCGCCAGAGCTGATCGCCTATGCCGAATCGCTCGAGGTGGAGAATGCCAGCGTCATGCGCAAGCAGGAGTTGATGTTCGCAATCCTGAAGAAACTGGCCGCCCAGGACATCGAGATCATCGGCGACGGCGTGGTCGAAGTCTTGCAGGACGGTTTCGGCTTTCTGCGCTCGGCCAATGCCAACTATCTGCCAGGTCCCGACGACATCTACATCTCGCCGTCGCAGATCAGGCGCTTTTCACTGAAGACCGGCGATACGGTCGAAGGGCCGATCCGCAGCCCGAAAGAGGGCGAGCGCTATTTCGCGCTGCTCAAGGTCAACACAATCAATTTCGACGATCCCGAAAAGATCCGTCACAAGATCCACTTCGACAATTTGACGCCGCTCTATCCGACCAAGCGGCTGAAGATGGAGATCGACAATCCGACCTCCAAGGATATCTCGCCGCGCGTGATCGACCTGGTGGCGCCGATCGGCAAGGGACAGCGCGCGTTGATCAACGCGCAGCCGCGTACCGGCAAGACGGTTCTGATGCAGAACATCGCCCACTCGATCACCGCCAACCATCCGGAATGCTATCTGATCGTGCTTCTGATCGACGAGCGGCCGGAGGAGGTGACCGACATGCAGCGCTCGGTGAAGGGCGAGGTGATCTCCTCCACCTTCGACGAGCCGGCGGTTCGCCACGTCCAGGTCGCCGAGATGGTCATCGAGAAGGCCAAGCGGCTGGTCGAGCATGGCCGCGACGTCGTCATCCTGCTCGATTCGATCACCCGCCTCGGTCGCGCCTACAACACCGTGGTGCCGTCCTCCGGCAAGGTGTTGACCGGCGGCGTCGACGCCAATGCGCTGCAGCGGCCGAAGCGCTTCTTCGGTGCCGCCCGCAACATCGAGGAAGGCGGTTCGCTGACCATCATCGCCACCGCGCTGATCGATACCGGCAGCCGCATGGACGAAGTCATCTTCGAAGAGTTCAAGGGCACCGGCAACTGCGAAATCCAGCTCGACCGCAAGGTCGCCGACAAGCGCATCTATCCGGCCATGGACATTCTGAAGTCGGGCACCCGCAAGGAGGACCTGCTGGTGCCGCGCGCGGACCTGCAGAAGATCTTCGTGCTGCGCCGCATCCTGGCGCCGATGGGAACCACCGACGCGATCGAGTTCCTCATCGACAAGCTGAAGCAGACCAAGACCAACGCGGACTTCTTCGATTCGATGAATACGTAAGGGGCTTCGTTAAGACTGTCGGCTGATCGCGGACGTTGGCGCTGCCCCTCATTGCCCTGCCGGGCATTTCTCCCCGTATAGTGACGGGGAGAAAGAAGCCCGCACCGATGATTTGGCCAATTCCAACGTTGCAGAAAAAGGCGGGGAGGCTGCGTCCGCCCTCCTCTCCCCGTCACTATACGGGAGAGGATGCCGGCAGGCAGGTGAGGGGCAGCACCAACGCTTGGAAGTGTCTGGCGACGTAGACCTGAGACGGTCTGCCAGTATCTGGAGCTTGCCTATTACCGGCGCAGGAGCTGCTCGAACTCTTCAGAATCCGTCACCACCGGCAAACACACCTGCCCAGTGCAGAGCCAGGCGCCCGGACTGTCGGTCGGCGGCAGGATTCCGCCGGGCAACACGGATCGATTCGCTTCCGAACCGATTGCCACTGAAATATCCACCCTTCGCGGATCCGGATTTCGATTCGCGATCGGAACAAGCTGCGGATCTTCAGGATCGTCCACCAGCACAAGCTTCAGCGGCTCGATCGCCATCGCGCAGGCATTGACGATGCTGGCTTGGCCGTAAGCCTGGTGCGCCGCCCGACCGGCGGCATGTTCGGCGACTTTCCAAGCCTTTTCCTGGAGTTCAAGATCGCCGGTGACAGACGCGAGCCGCACGAGTGCTTCGACAATCTGGCCGTTGGCCGAAGGAATGGCCTCGTCGACGTCGCCCCTGATGCGGATAGGCACGTCGGTGGCGTCGGAGGCAGTCAGATAATAGCCGGCCTTTTCGGGATCGGCGTGCCAACGGTCGAGTTGCCCGATGAACTGGCCGGCCCGATCGACATAATTCCAGTCGCCGGTCGCTTCGAACAGCGAGATCGCCGCATTGGTCATTGCGGCGTAATCGCTCGACAAGGCAGGAAACAATTTCCTGGCGCCGAGCATCGAATGCGGCAAGCGGTGATCGCGGCAGGCGGCGCTGATATGGGCAAAGGCCTTTGCAGCCGCGTCGATCCAGTCCTTCCGGCGAAGCGACCGGCCAGCTTCGGCAAGGGCTGCGATCATCAGGCCGTTCCAGTCGGTGAGGGCCTTTGCATCGAGGCCTGGCCTGGCCCGCTCCTCCCTGACGGCCAGAAGTCTTGCCTTCAGGGGGACAAGCCGCTCGTGATCGACCACACTTTGGGCTTGCTGAGCGCGGGTTTGATGGAGAACCGGCTTGCCCTCCCAGCCATGCGGGCTGGACAGCGTGAAGTACTTGAAAAATAAAGACGATTCGTCGCCAAGAGCGGCGTCGACCTCTTCTCTGCTCCAGGTGTAGAAGAGCCCCTCCTCGCCGTCGCTGTCGGCATCGAGGCTGGCGGCAAAGACGCCGCCGGCGACACGCATTTCGCGTAGCAACCAGTCGACAGTGTCTTCGATTCGCCTCCGGAACAAATCATTGCCGCTTGCAGCATAGGCCCAGTTGCAAAAGCGGATGAGCTGGGCGTTGTCGTAGAGCATTTTCTCGAAATGCGGCACCAGCCATTCGGCGTCGGTCGAGTAGCGGCTGAGGCCACCGCCAACGTGATCATAAATGCCGCCGCTCAGCATCCGTTCGAGGCCAAGCAGCACGGCATCGCGGTGCGTGGCGTTGCCGTCGCGCAGCCAGGACAGCCAGAGTGTCTGCATGAACGGCGCGTTCGGGAATTTCGGCGCGCCGCGCAGGCCGCCGAGGTCCCTATCGATCATGCCATCAATGCCCTTGGCAAGGTCGGCCAGCGTGCCGGGGTCGAGTACCGCTCTTGCGTGCGAACCAGCAAGCCGGGTCTCGACATGGGTGGCCAGGCCGTCCGCGCTCTGGTTGAGGCTCGCTCGCTTCTCCCGCCAGGCCTTGTCCACCGCTTCCATCACCTGGATGAAGCCGGCGCGGCCGTAGCGTGGCTCGCGCGGGAAATAGGTGCCGCCCCAGAATGGCTTGCCGTCCGGCGTCAGGAACATGGTCAACGGCCAGCCCCCTTGCTCGCCCATGGAGGACAGTGCCGCCATATAGATCTGGTCGATGTCGGGACGCTCCTCGCGGTCGACCTTGATATTGACGAACAGACGGTTCATGACGGCGGCGACGTCGTCGTTCTCGAAGCTTTCGTGCGCCATGACATGGCACCAGTGGCAGGCGGCATATCCGACGGAAAGCAGGATCGGCCGGTCCAGGGTCTTGGCCTCGTCGAGTGAGGCTGGTGACCAGGCCCGCCAGTGGACGGGATTGCCGCTGTGCTGCTGCAGGTACGGGCTGGCTTCTTCGGCAAGCAGGTTTTGCGCGGGCAGCGTCACAATAGGCAAACTCGGTTTCACACTGTTGAACGAGGAAAGCTAGGGCGGTTCGGTAGGTCGGGCAAATGATTTCAGGCGATTCGATCGTTGCGCTTTCGAGCGGCAGGCTTCCCGCGGGCGTGGCCGTCCTGCGCATCTCCGGCCCACAGACTCGATTCGTTATCGAAACGATTGCGGGTGGGATGGTTAAGGACCGCACCGCGGTTCTGCGCAGGCTGCGCGCGCCGGATGGAACCGTGCTCGACAACGGTTTGGTTGTTTTCTTCCCCGGCCCAGCCAGTTTTACCGGCGAGGATGTGGGGGAACTCCACGTCCATGGCGGGCGCGCCGTGGTGGCCAGGATGCTGGAGACGGTCGCGGGTTTTGACGGCGTCAGGCATGCAGAACCCGGTGAATTCACGCGTCGCGCCTTTCTCAACGGCAAGCTTGACCTGGTGGAAACCGAGGCGCTGGCCGATCTCGTCAATGCCGAGACCGAAGCGCAGCGGCGCTTTGCCATTCAGAATGCCGACGGCGCCCAGAGCGAACTCTACCTGGGCTGGCGAAGACGGCTGATACATGCCCGCGCCATGATCGAAGCCGAGATCGATTTTGCCGACGAGGACGACGTGCCCGGCTCCGTTTCGGATGCGGTCTGGTTTGATGTCAGGGCGATGATCGGCGAGATCGATCGGCACATTGCTGGATTTCGTGCAGCCGAAATCATCCGCGACGGGTTCGAGGTCGTCATTCTGGGTGCTCCGAATGCAGGCAAGTCGAGTCTGTTCAATGCCTTGGCTCGGCGCGATGCCGCTATAGTAACGGATGAACCGGGAACGACCCGTGATCTGCTTGAAGTGGTACTTGAACTCGAGGGCGTGCGCGTTCGGCTGACGGATACCGCCGGGCTGCGTGACGAGCCCGGCAAGGTCGAGGCGATCGGCATCGAAAAGGCGAAGGCCAAGGCGCATGGCGCCGATCTCTTGCTGCTGCTCCAGGACGCTGCGGACCCCAGGGACATTGGTTCACTGCCGGTCGCAGCCCCGGCTTTGCGTGTCGGCACCAAGCTCGATTTGTTGGGCGGGCGAGCGGCGCAGGCCGCGGCAGAACGCTACGACCTCGTGATTTCCGTCAGGGACGGCAGCGGTGTGGAGCAGCTGCTGGCGGATATTGGGCAGCGGGCGGCGCGTGCCGCAGGGAGCGTCGGCGATGTCCTGCCGTCGCGACTTCGGCATGTCGAACTGCTTGGCGAGACGAACCGCCATCTCCATCGTGCTGCAGGCGATCAGGCTGTTGGACAGGAATTGCGCGCCGAGGAGTTGCGGCTGGCCGCCGACAGGCTCGGCCGGATCGTTGGCGCCGTCGACGTCGAGGATCTGCTGGACGTGATTTTCGCGCAGTTCTGTATTGGGAAATGACTCACGTGAAACAGTCGCGGTGCGCCGGGAAGGGATCCTGTGACTCACGTGAAACACAATCCCGGACTGTGGCGCCGCTCCTCATTGCCCTGCCGGGCATTTCTCCCCGTATAGTGACGGGGAGAAAGAAGCCGGTCGCAGCCTCTACGCACTTTACGATGCCGGTCATTGGCGACGTCGGCAATGAAAGCGCCCTCTCCCCGTCACTATACGGGGAGAGGATGCCGGCAGGCAGGTGAGGGGCGGCGCCAGCCAGGATGGTTGCCTCTGTGCGGTTCGGCGCATTGACTCACGTGAAACATGGCGGCAGGGCGTGCCGGCGTTGTTTCACGTGAAACGAGCGGCGGAGTTTTCTTGACAGCGCCGCCTTGCGGGCACATGTGTCGCTCATTCTTTTGAGTCCAGGAAGTTTCGAAAATGACCGATCACTATGATGTGGTTGTGGTGGGCGGCGGCCATGCGGGGTGTGAGGCGGCCAGCGCTGCCGCGCGCGCCGGTGCCCGGACCGCGTTGGTGACGCTGCGCTTCGACACAATCGGCGTGATGTCGTGCAACCCCGCGATCGGCGGGCTCGGCAAAGGCCATCTGGTTCGCGAGATCGACGCCTTGGATGGCTTGATGGGCCGTGTGGCCGACGCGGCCGGCATTCAGTTCCGCCTGCTCAACCGACGCAAAGGCCCGGCGGTGCGCGGCCCGCGCACGCAGGCCGACAGAAAGCTCTATCGCCTCGCCATGCAGCAAGCGATTCGGCAGCAGAACGATCTCGACGTCATCGAGGGCGAGGTCCTGGACTTCGAGATCGACGACGGGCAGATCGCGGCTGTTCTCCTGGCCGATGGTCGCCGGCTCGCCTGCGGTGCCGTGGTTCTGACGACCGGAACTTTCTTGCGCGGGCTCATCCATATCGGCGAGAAGAAGATCGTCGCCGGCCGTATGAACGAGCAGGCAAGCAATGGGCTATCGGCGACGATGGGCCGCGTCGGCTTCAAGCTCGGCCGACTGAAAACCGGTACGCCGCCGCGGCTCGATGGCCGAACCATCGATTGGGCATCGCTGGAGAAACAGGCGGCGGATAAGGATCCCGTGCCGTTCTCGCTGATGACCGACCGCATCGAGACGCCACAGATCGATTGCGGCATTACGCGCACGACCGCGGCCACGCATGAGTTGATTCGTCTCAATCTCGGCCGGTCGGCAATGTATTCGGGTTCGATTGAAGGGGTGGGACCGCGCTATTGTCCGTCGATCGAGGACAAGATCGTCAAGTTCGGCGAGAGGGACGGGCACCAGATCTTTCTCGAGCCGGAAGGGCTCGACGAAGATACCGTCTATCCTAACGGCATTTCGACCTCCTTGCCTGAGGAGGTTCAGCTCGACATTCTGAAAACCATTCCCGGGCTTGGGCGCGCTGTCATGCTGCAGCCCGGCTACGCCATCGAATATGATCATGTCGATCCGCGCGAGCTGCACCCGACGCTGGAGGCGAAGCGTCTCGGCGGGCTGTTCCTTGCGGGACAGATCAACGGCACGACCGGCTACGAAGAAGCGGCCGGGCAGGGCCTGCTTGCCGGTCTCAATGCGGCGCGGCGGGCGGCGGGAAGCGAACAGATCGTGCTCAGCCGCACCGAAGCCTATATCGGCGTGATGGTCGACGATTTGACCAGCCGCGGCATCAGCGAACCTTACCGGATGTTCACCTCGCGGGCCGAGTTCCGGCTGTCGCTGCGAGCCGACAATGCGGATGAGCGGCTGACGCCAGTGGCGGCCAGGCTGGGGATTGCGTCGGTGCAGCGCATGCAGCGCTACGATGGCGCGATGCAGCGCCTCGACGAAGCACGCGAGTTGGTGAAATCACTCGCCATGACCCCCAATGAAGCAGCGCGGCACGGACTGGAGATCAATAAGGACGGCGTGCGCCGGACCGGCTATGAGCTGCTGGCCTACCCAAACGTCGACGTGGTCTGGCTGGCGGGCATCGAGCCGAAATTCGCCGGGATCGACTCCAAGACGGCAGAGCGACTCGAAACGGAAGCGAAATATTCGGTCTATCTCGATCGCCAGAAGACTGATGTGGCGCAGATCCGGCATGAAGAGAGCCGCCTAGTTCCGGAGACGGTCGATTTCTCAGGCGTGCCCGGCCTGTCCAACGAATTGAAGCAGAAGATGCAGGCGCGGCGGCCGCGCTCCATCGCCGATGCGCAGCGCATGGAGGGCATGACACCGGCAGCGCTGGCGATCATCGTCGCGCATGTCCGCCATGCCGAAAGTGCGCGTAGTGCCGGTGAGCAGAGGGACGTTGCGTGAGCTCTGTCTCTTGGAAGAACCTGCAGAACGCGGCCGGCCCGGTTTCACGTGAAACATTCGATCGCTTGGTGGCGTTCGAAGAGATGTTCCAGAAATGGAATCGCAGCATCAATCTCGTTGCGCAATCGACAGCGGGGGATGTCTGGCAGCGGCATATCTTGGACAGCGCGCAGCTCGCGCGCATCGAGCCGACCGCTACAATTTGGGTCGATATCGGCTCGGGTGGCGGATTTCCGGGCCTGGTCATGGCCTTCCTGCTTGCCGAACGCGCCGGCGCCGCCATCGATCTGGTTGAAAGCAACCGCAAGAAAGCGTCGTTTCTGCAGGCCGTCATTGGTCAATTCGGCTTGCCGGCGCGGGTCGTGGCGCGTCGCATCGAAGACAGCCATGCGCTTGTTTCGACACCGCAAATCGTCACGGCACGGGCACTGGCGCCGCTTTCGACCTTGCTGGATCTGGCGGCGCCCTGGCTGACGTCGGGTGCGCGCGGTCTGTTCCATAAAGGCCGGGATTACCGCGCCGAAGTGCAAGAAAGCGTTCACCGATGGTCTTTCGATCTGGTAGAACATCCAAGTGTGACCGACGCCAGCGGCGTCATCCTCGAACTGTCTAACCTGCGACCCGTCTGATTTGCGTTTGGCGACCCAAAATGAATTTCTGGCATAGACCTATGATGAAGAATGGCCCCCGCATCATCACCGTAGCCAACCAGAAGGGCGGCGTCGGCAAGACAACCACCGCCATCAACCTGGCCACAGCCCTGGCGGCCATCGGCGAGAAGGTGCTGATCGTCGATCTCGATCCGCAAGGCAATGCCAGTACGGGTCTCGGCATCGACCGCAAGGACAGGACTGTCTCCTCCTATGACGTGTTGACCGGCGAGCTCGAACTCGAAGCCGCGGCCATTCCGACGGCTGTGCCCGGCCTGTCGATCGTGCCCTCGACCCTCGACCTGCTTGGCATCGAGATGGAAATCGCCTCGGCGCCGGACCGGGTGCTGCGGCTGCGCAACGCCTTGCGCGCCGCGTCGGCGCGTTCGGCTGGTTTCGGCTATGTGCTGATCGACTGCCCGCCGTCGCTCAACCTCCTGACGCTGAATTCGATGGCGGCCGCCGATTCGGTGCTGGTACCGCTGCAATGCGAGTTCTTCGCATTGGAAGGCCTCAGCCAGTTGCTGGAAACCGTCGAGCAGGTGCGCCGCTCGATCAACCCGGATCTCACCATCCAGGGCATCGTGCTGACCATGTATGACGGCCGCAACAACCTCGCCAACCAGGTGGTGCAGGACGTGCGGGCGCATATGGGCGACAAGGTCTACGAGACCATCATCCCGCGCAATGTTCGGGTGTCCGAAGCGCCGTCCTACGGCAAGCCGGCGATCCTCTACGACCTCAAATGTTCGGGCAGCCAGGCCTATTTGCAGCTGGCTTCGGAAGTGATCCGCCGCGAGCGAAAATTGCGCGCCGCTTGATTAGGCCGCGCTGCATAGACCGGAAATCCGATTCGATACCGAAACGACCTGAAGTCAGTTAACTGGAATCGTTATGAGCGAAGACCTTTCAAGAAAGAGACTGGGCCGCGGATTGGCAGCGCTGATCGGTGAGATCGACCGTCCGGCGGCACCGGAAAAGCCTGGCATGAGCGCCGACGGCAAGGTGCCGATCGAGTTCCTCAGCCCCAATCCGAAAAATCCGCGCCGGCATTTCGGCGACGCCGAGCTGACCGATCTGGCGCAGTCGATCCGCGAGCACGGCGTGGTCCAGCCGGTGGTGGCGCGGCCTTCGCCGGGACAGGCCGGCCGCTACGAGATCATTGCCGGCGAGCGGCGCTGGCGCGCGGCGCAGCGCGCCGGGTTGACCGAGATTCCGGTCATAGTCCGCGAGGTCAACGATCGCACCGCGCTCGAGCTGGCGATCATCGAAAACGTCCAGCGTACCGACCTCAATGCCGTGGAGGAAGCGCTTGGCTACCAGCAGCTCATCGACGAGCACGGCTACACGCAGGCCGATCTCGGGCAGGTGATCGGCAAGAGCCGCAGTCATGTAGCCAACACTTTGAGGCTGTTGAAGCTGCCTGACGTGATCCGCGACATGCTGGTCGACGGGGCGCTGTCGGCCGGCCATGCCCGCTCGCTGGTGACGGCGGAGGACCCGGCCGGCCTTGCCAAGCGCATCGTCGAAGAAGGGCTTTCCGTGCGCCAGGCCGAAGCGCTGGCGCAAATGCCGGCCAATGGCAGTGCGAAGGTACCCCGGCCAGCCGCAAGCCCGGAAGAAAAAGACGCCGACACGCTGGCGCTGGAAAAGATGATGACCGATACGCTGGGCATGCTCGTGTCGGTCGACCACAAGGGCAAGGGCGGCACGCTGCGCGTCGCCTATCGGTCGCTGGAGCAGCTCGACGAACTGTGCCGGCGGCTGAGGCAGGAACGCTAGTCGGTTGAGGCAATTTTGTATTTAGCCGGCTAATTAAATTACGGTTTAAGATTGAGGACGATAAAAGGGCTGGCGGTTGCCGGCCCTTTCTTTCTGCGGCGCTGATGTTTGGCGACGGCGTCGGAGCTGCCGATCTCCCCCACGAGGGGGGAGATCACGCGCTTCACCTTTGCGCCAGCCGGCTGCTCTCGACCGCGATCCCAAGCAGCGCTTGTCGCGCCAGGGCGACTGAAAGATCCGGTCGCCGCCGCGTCTGCAGCACGGCAGTCTGCAAGCGCGTCAGCGCTCGTCCCAGCGCCTCGACGCTCCAGCGCTCCAGCGCCCTCTCCACCAGTTTACGCCGCGAGAAAAAAACCGGCGGACGGGCGCCGGCAACCGCGGAGGCGGCGTTGCGGCCGCCCGACTCCATCTGGCCGCGCATGATCTGGATCTGCTGCAATTGGCGCATCGCCGAAGACAGCACCAGGAAAGGCGGACCGCCGGACTGGCAGTGGCGGGTAAAGGCGGCGTCGAAATCGCCGATCTTGCCTTCGAGAAGCGCGTCGACGGCGTCTTCGAAAGAGGCGCCGGACACGTCGCCCGACATCGCCTTGACCTCCTCCAGGCCGATCTCCTTCTGGCCGTGCGCGTAGAGGACGAGCTTTTCGATCTCGCCGCGCGAGGCCAGCCGGTCGCCGCCGAGATTGCGGCGCAGCGCCTGCCGTGCCTCCAGTGTCATCGACATGCCGGCCTTGCGCAGCTCGTCGTCGATGACGGTGTCGATATCGCGGGCTTCATCGGCGTAGCAAGGCAGCGCCATGGCAGTTCCGGCCGCCTCGACCACGGCGCGCAGCCCGACGCCCTTCTTCAGGTCCCCGGCCTCGATGAGAATGATCGCATCCCGCGCGGGCTCCGCTGTCAGTGCCTTGACATCGTCGGCCAACGCCTTCTGGCCACTGGCATTGCGCACCCACAAAAGGCGCCGGTCGGAAAACATCGGCACGGTGCGGGCCTCGTCGAGCAGCCGGCCCTCGTCGCGGTCGACCTCCGAGCCGTCCAGCCGGACCACCGAGAAGGGATCGTCGAGCGGCAGGCCGGTCGCGACGGCAAAGGCCTTGGCGCGCTCGGCGACGAGGCCGCGGTCAGGGCCATAGAGCAGGACGATAGAAATGCGCGGATCAGGCTTCGCGAGCCAGGAATCGACCTCGTATGCTTTCTTCTGCGCCATGGTGGGTGGGTAGCATGATGTGGCGTCGGGGTGAACGTTTTTCAGCTCGGGTTCGCCAAACCAGGCGCCCTTCCTCTCCCTCCGGAGGGGGGAGAGGTGGCGCTGCGCAGCAGCGACGGAGTGGGGGAAGGCGCTCGTCAACCGCGCCGCCGC